>NZ_JBFRGP010000002.1:0-526043 GCF_052115385.1 Dyella sp. 2RAB6 | reverse complement strand
TACTTAGGGCTGCGCAACATCAGTAAAAAATGGACGCTTCCAATCCATGATTGGAAGGCGGCGCTCAACCGCTTTACCATCCAGTTCGAAGGCCGCATCCCTCAGCTTTAAAGCGATCCCGTTTACACAAAAGTCTGTACAAGCCCCGAAAGCACGCCCTGCCAACCGCATCCGTTATCCGGGGTGCAACTTGATCCGATACTTGACGGATTAAGGCTGAACGTATTGCCCGTGACCTGGATGTTCTGACTTTTCCAGCGGCAATCCGAATAGTAAGGGGCCTTGTTGATCGTACCCGCCACGCAAGTCGACAGATTCACCATGGTGGGATTCACCAGCGTGCAGTCGCCGCTGCTGGTATTGGCGGGCGAATTGCAGAAGCGATCCGCGTTCTCCCAGATCACGACACCCGACCAGTTGTCGGTGAAGGTGTTCCCCGTGATCGTGATGGTCTGATAGCGAGCCGGGACACGAGCGTCGCCACCGCTCTCCGAGAGGTAAATGGCACTCGTCGGAAAGTCAGGATTGGCCGGTCCGGCCATATTGGCGTTCCGCAGGAACGTATTGTTCTTGATCAGTGCGTTGTAGGACGTCTCGTAAATAATGCCGGAGTTCTCTTCATCGCTGAAAACATTGTTTTCGATATCGAAGTCGTTGTTGTTGGTGTCCGCCCACAGCCCTGGACCTTCATGGTTGTGGTGAAACCAGTTGCTGGTGATGGTTGCCTTGTTCGTTGCCCAGAACTTGCCGCCTCCGGTGCAGCCGCAATCTGGATTGGCCGTTTCCCAGCGATAGGTGTTGTTGTATGAAATCTCGTTGTGATCGATGACGATATTCGAGACCCCGTCGGGTTCATAGGCGCTGAAGCCGTACTGCCCGTTGCTGCTCAGGCAATTGTATTTCAGGGTGTTGGAGCTTCCGACGAACACGCCGGCGCCGGCATTGCCTTGCACGGTGTTGTACTGGATCGTCCATCCATGACCGGCATCGTGATTGACGACACCTTCGTTGTTGTTCGCGCCCGCGCCCCCGAAGTTCTGAATGGTCAGATATTCAACGGTGACGCCGGTGGCCTGGCCGGTGAAGGCATACAAGTTGGTGTGCTGACCATCCAGGACAGCCCCGGGCGCACCGATGAAAACGCTGTTGTTGGCGGGAATGATCTGGCTGTAAATCCCCGTGCCAAGCCGGTGGACTCCAGCGGCGAACCAGAAGGTCTTTCCGGCCTGATGGAAATTGAAGGAGCTGTTGTCGCCGGCGGGCACGGTGATGGCTCCTGCAGGCGGCGTTGCCGGACCATTCAAGATGGACGCATCACCGCAAACAGCTGTGGCAGTTACAACCTGCGAAGAAAGCAGTGCTGCCGGAACAGGCGCGCCGGCAGCGTATGGCAGCGCAACTGCAGATGCCGCCGACAAAATGGCTGTCAACGCGGCGATATGGGTGGCCTTCCGTAGTGCGTCGCGAAGGATCCTCATGCGTTCTCTCCTTGTGAAGATGAGGCGGCACGTCATTGCGACTCGCGCCGGGGAGGCGCGACTATCGCGCATACCTTCGCTTGTGAAATGGGATTGGCGGCACAGTGCGCCACCCATCTTTCACCATGCGCTGAAGCCCGCCTGTTCGCGAGCTTATATCGCCGGGTGAAATTCGCTGGTCATCGTCATCTGGAATCACGAGCTGCCTGCCCGCGGACGCGAATGCGCCATGCCTGGCGCCACCATCACACGCTCCTACTTGCCCACGACCTTGGCCAGCCCCGCCACTTTCTTGTTGAATGCGGCATCGCCGCCGGTGGCACTCAAGGCGCCTGACCGCTGATTCCAGCGCAGCTGCGTCGTAGTGCTGCTGCCCCTCTCGTAGCCGTACGAGGTGCCATCGTCGTCGTACAGCGCAAAGCCGGCGTCCTGGCCCGGATAGACGCGAATCTCGGCGATCGACTGCTTCGTCGCGGTCGACTGAATATCCGAACCCAGCGGCACGATGGAGCCCGCGCGAACGAAGACCGGGATCTGGTCGATGGGAGCGGCTACCTTGACCCAGCGTCCGCCGGCCAGTTTTTCGTTGGTCCAGAAGTTGTACCAGTCGCTGCCGGCGGGCAGGTATACATCCTTCTCCGTCTGGCCCTGCTCGGTGACCGGCGCCACCAGGAAGGCGGGTCCGAACATATATTCCGTGCCCAGGTTGGAGACTTGGGCATCGCCCGGAAAATCCATCCACAACGGACGCATGAAGGGCGCGCCGGTGTCGTAGGTTTTCCTGGCCTGGCTGTAGATGTAGGGGAGCAGGCGATAACGGAGCTTGTCGTAATTGGCCAGGATCGATTCGGCCTGATGGCCGAATGCCCAGATTTCCGTGTGCTTGCGATCGCCGTGCAGGCGCAGCGTCGGCAGAAAGGTGCCGTACTCGAACCAGCGCGTGAGCAGCTCCGGATAATCGTTGTTCTGGCCCACCGTGTCGCGCGCATCGGAAGGATCGAGCAACGGTGCCTTGCTGGCGCTGGTGGTCTGCGGCAGCGATTGCCAGCCACCGATATCGTTGCCCCAGTAGGCGATGCCGGAGGCGGTCATGTTGAGGCCGGAGGGAATCTGGCGCTGCAACGCTTCCCAGGTGGGATCGATGTCCGACGACCAGAACAGCGCACCGGTGCGTTGCGAGCCCAGATAGGCCGCGCGGGAAAGAATCAGTACGCGCTCATCCGGTTTCCAGCTGCGCATGCCCTGCGCCACGCCTTCGACGTGCACCAGCGGAAACACATTGTGGTAGCGATCGCCGGAGCCGATCGAGTAGACGTGACCGTCCGGCACCAGGTCCGGCTCGGTCTCGTCGAGCCATGGATAGTCGAAGCCATGCGCGAGGATGTTGTCGCGCGCATGCTCCCAGAACCACTGGCGCGCCGCCGGGTTGGTGGAATCGATCAGCGCGCCGGCGCGATCCGAGCGGAACGCCAGGCCATCGACCACCCTGCCGTTCCTGTCCTTCAGCAAGTAGCCCTTGGCATCGAGCTCGCCGAAGTAGCGGCCGGAGCGCTCGAAGCGCGGCCAGATCGAGACGATCGACTTCATTCCCGCATCATGCAGCTGCTTGTTCATGGCGTCGGGATCGGGAAACTCCGCCGGATTGATATCCAGCTGGCCCATGCGCGTCCAGTAGAACCAGTCGAGCACCATCACGTCGAGCGGATAGTTTTTTTCGCGATACGTCTGCGCAACGCGCAGTATCTCGGCCTGGCTGGCGTAGCGCGCCTTGGACTGGATCAGGCCAAAGGCCGCCTTCGGCGGAATGGGCGTCTTGCCCGTGACCCGGGCGTAGGCGGAGTAGATGGCTTCGGGCGTGTCGCCCGTCACGACGAAGAAGCTGACCCGCTCGCCCACCTTCGACTGGAAACTGGTGCGGCCACGGATGCCCGCGACAAAACGCGTATCCGAGGGGTTGTCCCAGATGATGCCGTACCCCTTCGAGGACACCATGAAAGGTACGCAGACGGTTTCACCCGCAGGCGCGTCGTACCAATGCTGGCAGTCGATGACGCGGCCGCGCAGGTCGAGCGGACCAAGGCTGTCCTGGTTCTGGCCCATGCCGTAATAGTGTTCATCGGCCGGCGCCGCAAACGTCGCGCCCACCTGATAGGTCGCCTCCCCCGCCACTTCGTGCGGCGCCATTTCCCACCCGGTCATATTGACGACGGTTGCGCCCCTGGCGTTCTTTACCTGCAGGCGGACCGGCGCCAGGTCGGGCGCAAAATAGCGCTCCATGGTGCCAGGCGTGTGCGGCGGCGGTGCCGCCTCGACGTGCAGGGTGAGCGCGGAGGAGGCAAACGTATCGCCGGCTTGGTCGTGGATTTGACGGAACGCCGATGCGTCGGCGTGGTCGGCAAGAATTCCATGGCCGGGCGCCTTCAGCGCCTGCGCCTTATCGGCGGCGATCGTGATGCGGACCACGTTGGGGCCATAGGCTTCGACGCTGACCCACGCACCATGGCGGTCAAGCGTGGCAATGGGTGTCGCATGCACGGCGGTGAACGCCGTGGCGAGTGACAAGGACAGGCCGAGCAAGGCAAGTTTGTAGGTCCGCACGATATTCCCGCAGCGTTGGCACATGCGTCCGCGTCGCCTGGCGCGCGGTCGAATGCTGAAGTTTCTAACATACAAGGCCGGCTGCTCCACCGCCCTGCCCGGCCGGCTGGGTAAATTCGCTATGTCCATTGTGCGATTTAGCAAAGACCCGGCAGGGCCTGCGCGTGCGCCGATGCCGCCTGTGGTCGCTGGGAAGTTATTCCCCCAGCACGGAAACGGCAGGTTTATCCGGGCCATCCCAGGCTCGCCCCCCTTCGTGTCCGAATCGATGCGCGGCCTCATCCCACGTCAACGTGGTGGTCGAGTACTTGCCGCGCTCGTAGCCGTAGGAGCTGCCGTCATCTTGGAAGAGCGTGAATTGCGCGTTCGCTCCCGGGTATACGTGCACCGAAACGATCTTCTGCGTTTGCTGCGCCCCTGCCTCGTCCGGACCCAGCGGCACGATGCTGCCCGCTTTGACGAACAGCGGCAGTATGTCGATGGGCGCATCCACCTCGATCGTCTGGCCGCCATGCAGGCGCTGGTTCGTCCAGTAGTTGTACCAATCGCAGCCCGCGGGCAAATACACCGTCCGCTGAGTGGCGCCTTGCTCGGTCACGGGGGCCACCAGGAAGGCGGGCCCATACATATATTCATCGGGGATGTCCGCAACCTTGGGGTCATCGGGAAAGTCCATGAACAGCGCACGCATATAGGGTGCGCCGGTCTGGTAGCTGCGGTAGGCCGCCGAATAGGTATACGGCAGCAGGCGGTAGCGGAGTTTCAGGTACTTCGCCTCCCTGGAATGAAAGCCCGCCACCGCAGAACCCGCGATTCGTGCGGCAATGGTTTCTGCGTTGCAAGGATCTGCTCGACAAATACCGCCCCGACCTGCTGTATTTCGACGACACGGGACTTCCGCTCGGACAGACGGGCCTGGACATCGCCGCTTACTACTACAACGCCAGCCGGCAATGGCACGGCGGGAGCCTCGAGGCTGTGCTCAACAGCAAGGGGCTGACACCCGAACAGGTTCCCGCGATGGTGGAAGACATCGAGCGCGGCGTCAGCGATGCGATTCGCCCCCTGCCCTGGCAGACCGATACCTGTATCGGGGAGTGGCATTATTCGCGGCGGCTGTTCGAGCAGCACGGTTACAAGAGCGCCGCCACCGTCATCACGCGCTTGTGCGACATCGTCTCGAAGAACGGCAATCTGCTGCTCAGCATTCCCTTGCGCGGCGACGGCACCATCGATGCGGACGAGCGCGAGGTGCTCGAGCAACTGGCAGCATGGATGAGCGTCAACGGCGAAGCCATTTTTGGCACGCGCCCGTGGCGAACGTTCGGCGAAGGCCCTACCAGGGTGGCTGCGGGCATGTTCGCCGAGGACAAGGCCGGCAGCTTCACGGGTGATGACATCCGGTTCACCGCGAAGGGCGATGTGCTGTTTGCCATCGCGCTCGGACGACCGGCCTCGTCGCATCTGCTGCTGAAGTCGCTCGCCTCGAACATGCCGGGCAGCGTCGAACGGGTGGAAATGCTGGGCATGAATGCGCCTTTGCGGTTCAGTCGCGACGCGCGGGGCCTGAGGCTCGAACTTCCGCAGAACCTGCCCGGCAGGCACGCCATCGCGTTCAAAATCCTGGGGCGAGGATTGGGTGACGCGGCCTGACTGGTCGCCACCGAAAGCCCAGGCTGACCGCCCTGTCCGGCCTCTTGCTCAAACGAGCAGGGCCGGCCTTCAGCTCACATCAGATGCTGCGTCGAACGCCGGGTATCAAGCCTGGCCTGATCGCCACCCAGATATGGCCGGACGAAGATCTGCTTGTTTGCGTGATCCCGCCTCGGCGATCGGCGTCCGCACCGAGGCGTCAGAACCGCCAGCGCAATCCGGCGGCGGCGCGCCATCCACCGGCGACCACGTCGGTTCGCGACGAGCGCCCTGCTTCAGCGAATGCACTCCATGCAGCGCCGAACGCCAGGCGCACACCTGCCGTGGCCTCGCCGACCGTGCCGTGCCGTGCCGGCAGCGCCACCGGCAGCGAGCCGCCGTCCAGTGACGCGGTGATGTCGGGCCGGCTGCCGATGGTGTGGACCACGCCCAGGCGCACATACGCATCGCCGCCGACGCCTCCCGTCCAGGTAAAGGCCTGCCCGGCCAGCACGCCGGCGCGCGATTGGAACGTGCGGTCATGCCCCACCTCGAAGCGCACGCGATCGCTCGCGGTGTAGCTGCTGGAGCCGAGCGTGCCGTAAGCGGCCTGGATTTGCGGCTCGATGTAGGCGCCGCCGCCCAGCGCGAAACGGCGGCCCGCGCGGACGCTGATGCTGGCGGCGTGCGTGTCGTAGCGGCCGGAGGCGGTGCCGAAGCTGTCCCTCGATACGTAGCTGTCGCGCAACCGGCCGACGCGCGCCACCGTATCGGCGAACCAGCCGTCATGCGTGTTCCAGGTGCCATAGGCGCCCACGGCGTTGCCGCGCAGGTCGGCGGTGCCGCTCTGGAAGGTGGCGCGCGATTGCGCATGGGTGTAGAGCAAGCCCACCGCGCCGTGCCCGCCATCGAACGGCACGCTCCATTCGACGCCTGCCGAGGCGCTGGTGGCGTTCTGTCGATAGGTGCTTCCTTCGTTGCCGTCGCCTCTCAGCTCGCCGCCGTCGGCATCGGCCCAGAAGGTTGCGTCCGTTGCCGCCCCGTCGGTGCGCAGGGCCTCGCTGCGGCGTGCGATGGCGCGCTCGTCGGGTTGCCACAGGTTGGCCATGGCCAGTGCGGCGTCGGCGGCGACCAGCACCCCGGTCGAAGGCGCGATCGCCGGCGGCATGGCCGTGCCGGCGGGCGGCACGGGCGTGCCGGTGCCGCCGGGCTGTCCCGGCGTGACGGGAGGATTGCCGGAGGCGGGCGGCGTGCCGGTTCCGGGATCACTTGTTCCGCCGCCGGCCGAGCCGCCCGGAGTCGCGCCGCCCGTGCCCGCAATATCGATACCGGTGAGCAGCAGGTCCTTGCCATCCGCGCTCAACTGCACGCGCGGCATATAGGTAAAACGCGCCAGCGCGTTCTCGTACGTCGCGCTCCACTGCCCCGCCCCGCCGGCGACGGACTGGAACGCTGCCTTGCCGCCGGCCGCGGCGCTGGCGTCGACGATGACGATGGGCTGGGCCGCCGCGATCGTGGTGCCGTTCTGCAGCGCCGCGGCGCTCACCCAGGAGGCGTCGTCCAGCGCCGGGTCATAGGCGATGCGCACTTTCTGGGTGCCGGTGGCGTTGAATGCGGTGATGCCGGCGCCGAAGCTCACCTTGTCCGCCTGCGCGTTGCGGATGTCGCTCAACAGCGTGAACGTGGCGCCGTCCGTCAGATTCACCGTGGCGCCGCCAGTGGAGCTGTCGATACTCAGGCTGCGCAGGCTGTGCGCAGGCACGCTGCCTGGCGCGAACGCACCCCAGCTCGCCGCCAGGTCGATCGCGCCGCCGTTGCCGAGCGAGAGACTGCCGGCGCCGAAGTCGCTGGCGAGCGCGCCGGGGCCGGCGGGCATCCAGCGAGCGCCGTTGGCGAAGCTGAGGATGGGCACGCCCGCGCTGAGGGTGGACGTCCCATTGGTCCCCGCGGTGCCGCTGCCGCCCAGCACCATGCCCTTGAGGAACGACGCATCGTCGTTGAAGTTCAGCTGGGTGGTGGCGGTGAAATGCGTGCCGGCGGCATTGACCAGGTTCTGCGTCAGCACGTCGCCGTCCGCCTTGACGGACTGCCCGCCCGCCTGGTTGACGCTCAGCGTGCTCTGGGCCTGCCACCCATCGGCCGCCACGTTCCAGATGGCATAGCGCTTGCCGCTGCCGGTATTGCTCACGGCCACGTCCAGGCCACCGGCCAACGTGAGCGTGCCGCCGTTGTTGGTCACGCCGTAGGCGTCGCAGGCCGCGCAGTCCACGCTCGTGCGCAGGAACGCCGTCTTCGCGGCGCTGGTGAAGGTCAGCACGCTGTTGTTGTTGACCGCAAAGCTGGTGCTGACGCCGCTGACGCGCGCGTCGACCGCGCCGTCCAGCGTCATGGAGCCGTAGGTGTGACCGTACGAGTTGCCCAGCGCAGTGGGTGATCCGTATGGCGTGTAGTCGGTGTGGCTGACTACCGTCACCTTCAGGTCGCCGCCGGCATGAAAGCGCGCGGAGGCATGGGTGTTGACGACACCCAAAGCGGAGCGCGGTCCGTCGGAGGTGATGGTGGTGCTACCCGTCACATACATCGTGCCCTGGTTGCGGATGCCCATCACCGTCGAGCCATTCGACGTGGCCGCGACATTCAGATCGCCATTGACCGTGAGCCGGGTGTTGGAGTTGTCGTTGTAAATGCCCTGGACGGTGTCATTGGGCCAGTCGCCGTAGGCGACGATGCCCAGGTTGCCGTTGAACACCACGTTGCCGGTGCCACCGCCGGAGTTGTAGATGCCGGCGGTATTGGTGCCGCGTCCGTGCGTGACGATGTTGGTGCTGCCGTTGACGGTCAGGAAGCCGCGGTAGATCCACAGGCCCTGGCTCCAGTCCGCGCCTTTTGTAGTGACGTCCAGATTGCCGTTGAAGCTGGCCGTCGACTGGTCCAGGTGCAGACCCCGCGCCTCCGATCCGCCCACCCATACCCCATTGACGACCCGGGCCCGGTCATCCGCCTGCGCGGTGAGCGACGTGTTGCCGTTCACCGTCAGGTATTCGCCCGCTCCCATGTCGATGGCGTGGGCGGTGCCGTGCACGCCTGGCCAGGGTGTCTCCGGGCGGGCGACGGACACCGTCAATGCGCCCTTGCCGTCGGCGCCCACCTGCAGCACCACCTTGGGCGTGCCGCTTTGCAAACTGATGGCGCTGACGCTGTCCGTGCCGTTCGGGGTCGTGCTGATGCTGTCGCGGTCGGCCAGGCGATAGACCAGATTGCCGTTGGCGTCGGTGCTGCTCAGGTACGCGGTGTCCGCGTTGGTGCCGGTGAGCACGGTGGTGTAGTTGGTGGCCGCGCGCGCCTTCGCGGCGCCCAGCGCGGTCAGTGCCGCCAGTACGGAGAGCGGCAGCACCGATCGCCGCTGCTGAAGCTGCCGCCGCTGCCGCGCATGCGCGTAGTGCTCGGCGATGGAATGCCGCCACGCTTCGGGCAGCTCTGCAAACCGCGCCGGCTCGCGCCGGTAATGCAGCCAGAGCGCGATGCTCGCCTCGTCTTCCTTGTTCACTGTCGTACCCCTGTCGCAGATCAAGCGCCGCCGTGGCCGGCCGCGCAGGCCGCCCGCAAATGCATGTGGTGATGTCCGGCGGATACCTCGCGCCGCCGCAAGCACGACTGACGCCCCTGTCTGAGTGCGCGCTCCTGGCACGCACTCAGTGCATGCTAAGTAACATAAGGCTCGCTGACAGTTGGCCGCGACTTGGCCATCGCGTGACTGCAATCACACCTGATTTTCCCGGTTTTTTTGCACCGCGCCTGCATGAGTGATGAAGTGCACGTTTGCGCAAAAACATTAAAGCCGTCTGGTGAAAATATGAAAGAACGGAATCCAGCATGCGTGGCGCCCTTTCGCTCGCCGATCTCCTGTCTCTTCATCACCTTCGGCAGGGCGGCTGGGCCGGGCAGTTCAGCGAAGAGTGCTGTCGTGCGGGGCTGCGCGTCACAGGATTTCGAATGCCTGGTACTCAACCCCGCCTGGGCGGCGTGCTGTCTGCCGTACAGACGGCTTTCTGCGCGGCAACCTCATCTCCCGACATGGGCAGCCAGTTCGTCTGGCGTTCCTCGCGGAAAAGCCTCTCTGAGATATTCCAGAAACGCCGACACGCGAGCGCTCAGCAGGCGGCGGCTCGGATAGAGCGCCCAGAGCGCGATGTCCGGCCCCTCCACATCGCCCCAGTGCACCAATGTTCCGGCGGCAAGATCCGGGCTCACCAGTGACAGCGGCAGGCGTGCCGCGCCCGCGCCCATGCGCACCGCATCGCGAATCATCACCAGCGATGACAGGCTGAGCACGGGACTGGCCGCCATGGTCAACGTCCCGGAAGCTGCCTTCATCGTCCAGGTCTCGGTCTGCTTGACGGGGCCGCGGGTCACCACCGGAACCGGTGCGGCGCCCTCGGGCCGGGGCAACGCAGGGCTGGCCACGACGACCAGGCGGTCGCGCAGAAAGATGCGCCCTACCAGCGTGGCGTCGGGTTCGGGATTGACGCGGATCACCAGGTCATAGGCTTCTTCGATCATGTCCACGGCGCGGTCTTCCGTGGTGACTTCCAGCCGCACCTGCGGGTGGCGCAGCGCGAAGCCTGCGGCGAGCTTGCCCATCGCGGTCTGCGAAAAAAGCAGCGGCGCGCTGATGCGCAAGCGGCCGCGGGCGGCATGGCCGCCCGCAGCGATCGCCGTCGCCGTTTCTTCGAGTTCGGTCAGCAGCAGCGTGGTTCGCTCGAACAGGGCGCGGCCCTCTTCGGTGAGCTTGAGCGATCGCGCCCCTCGCTCGAACAGGCGCAGATCGAGGCTGGCCTCCAGCTCGGCCACACGCCGCGACAGGGTCGCCTTCGGCCGGCCGCTTTCGCGGGCGGCCCTGCCGAAGCCGCCGTGGCGGGCTACCAGGTTGAAATCGGCCAGTGCGAGGAGGTCCATGGGTGTCTCGTCAGTGGGACAGCATGTCTAATTTTAGCGTCTATCCATCGAAATTTGGATCAATAACATGGCCGGCACGTTCTCACCCAACCCGGAGTACTGCCATGACTATCCTCGTTACTGGTGCCACCGGCCGCGTCGGCCGCCATCTCGTCGACCAGCTCGTCCAGCGCGGCGCGGCCGTGCGCGTGCTGACCCGCGACCCTTCGAAAGCCAGCTTCCCCGCTGGCGTGGAGGTGGTTCAGGGCGACCTGCTCGACCTCGACGCCATGCGCGCCGCCTTCGCTGGCGTGCGCACCCTGTTCCTGCTCAACGCCGTCACCGGCGATGAATTCACCCAGGCGCTCCTTACCCTCAACCTGGCGCGCGAGGCGGGCGTCGAGCGCGTCGTCTATCTGTCGGTGATCCATGCAGACCGCTTCGTCAACGTGCCGCATTTCGCGGTGAAGTACGGCGCCGAGCGGATGCTCCAGCAGATGGGTTTCAGCGCAACCATCCTGCGTCCAAGCTATTTCATCGACAACGAGTACATGATCAAGGATGTGGTGCTCGAGCACGGCGTCTATCCGATGCCGATCGGCGGCAAGGGTATCGCCATGGTCGATGCGCGCGACATCGCTGAGGTCGCCGCGATCGAACTGATCCGCCGCGACCAGGCGCCTGCCACGCTGCCGGTCGAAACGATCAACCTGGTCGGTCCCGACACGCTGACCGGCGCTGACGCGGCGGCGATCTGGTCGGATGCGTTGGGGCGCGCGGTGGTGTACGGCGGCGACGATCCGGCCGGCTTCGAGCAGAACGCGGCCGGTTTCCTGCCGAAGTGGATGGCCTACGAAATGCGCTTGATGGCCGAACGCTTCGTCAGCGACGGCATGATTCCGCAAGCGGGCGACGCTGAACGCCTGACCCGGATGCTGGGGCGTCCGCTGCGCTCCTATCGAGGGTTCGTCGCCGAGATCATGGCCGCGAGCTGAGGCCGATCTGTTTGCGGTAGTGAGGCCATGGGCGAGCCCTCGCCCATGGCCTCGGTCGACCCCGGCAACCACAAGATTCTGCCGCGATGCAAAACCAGAGAAGCGCGCGACCTCCGCGCGAGGACCGTTCATGGCCATCGCCTCCGGCGACCCCGGAAACAGCTATGTCGATGCGGGCCTGGTCCGTCGCGGCACTTCCTATTACGCCGTGTCGGCCGTGAATCGCGCGGGCGAAAGCGGCAATTCGCCGGCCGATTCCGCGCAGTACTGAAGGGGCCTTCGCCCGGAGAACGATGTCCGGGCGAAGCTGCGATGCCGGCGAGGCGCTATTCCAGCACCTCGCGCCAGTTCACCCGCTGGATGCCATTGCCCGAGGTGCCCTGGCGCATCCGGGCCACCTGCGGCGGCAGCCCCGCCTGGCCATACAGCAAGGCCAGATTGCCGTTGGGCAGCTTCACTTCCTGCAGCTTGGTGGGTGCCGATTCGGTGGTCAGCGACTTCACCACATTGCCCGCCGCATCGAGCAGCGTGGATTGCCCGGTGCCGAAATTCGCGGCGTAGATATTGCCCTGCAGCGAGCATGGATCAGACGACGGCGTCATGGTGGCCCAGGCCACGGTAAAGGTGCCCGCGGCCGCGTCCGGATCGGTCACGATGCGCTCCGAGCCGCCGTTGGCGCCGGCCGAACCGGTCAGGTCGAAGTACCAGCCCTTGGCCGAGTCCGCGATGGTGGCGCCCTTGGTCATGTCGGCAATCTGCTGCAGATTCGTGCGCGTGATCGGCGAGTCCGCCGCCGAGACCGCGATGGCATCGCCATCGCGCAGGGCGTACATGCTCTGCTGCTGCGAATCCGACAGATCGCTGACATCCAGCGCCTTGCCGGTGCCGACGAACACCCAGCGGCGAGTGCCCAGGCCCGATGCATTGATGTCCAATTCCACTCGCGGTGCGGTGGTGACGGGCTGCGCCTTGCTGCCATCCGTCAAGGTCGCCAGCAAGGCGGGCTTGGGATAGTCGCCGGTGCCGGAGAGGTCGAAGCGCCACACATTGCCCAGCAGGTCGCCCGCATAGACCTGCTCCACCGTATTGTCGGTGACATCCCTGGTAAAGGCCGTGGCCTGGGCCAGTCCGCTCGGATTGGCCGGCGTACCGGCGTCCGGCGTGTTCAGCGTTTCCAGCAACGCGCCGGTCTTGGCGTTGACGATGTACAGATGGCCATGGCCGGATGCGTTGTCGTAGCCGGACGTCAGCAAGACTACCCAGCCATACTTGCGCGTCTTCGCGACCAGCGGCTTGCCATAGGAGAAGCCCATGTCGCTGTCGGTGAACTCCCACAGCACCTTGCTGCTGGCCAGCGCCGACTCGGTGGCGGCGCTGCTGCTGACCGCGTCGATGGCGGACGGCACGGTGGTCACATCCAGGGCGTAATAACCCTTGCCTCCCTTGCCGAGTCCTCCGATCAGCATGGTGTGCCAGTCGGACGTGCCGGCGGTGGTGGGCGCCGGCGGATTGCTGGAAGACCTGGCGGTGAAGGCGAAGTCCACGTCGCCTATCTGAGGCGTCTGGTCGACGTAGAAATGATGCGAAAAGTTATTGGTGCTGACGCCGTTGAGATTGGTCAGCGCCGCCAGGCCATCCACCTGCGCATTGCCGCTGGGGCCGTTGTAAAGCAGGCCCGGCACATAGGCGAACAGCTCGCTGCCGCCGCCGGTGACCGGATTGGTGGAGGTGGCGCCGGAGAAATCCGCGGCAAAGGCATGCAGCATGCCGCCGTTGGCGCCCACGTAGACCACCGGGGCACGGTTCGCCGCGGTCTGGGCAAACGTCGAGTAGCCCGGGTTGGACGCCTCGCTGTATTTCGGCGACAAGGCATCCTGCACCAGCACCGCTTCGGAATGGACGATGTCGCCCAGCATGTGCTGGCGCACGCGGAAGGCCGATCCTTCGTTGCTCTGGTCGCCGCGCAGATAGTTGACCTGGTCGCTGCTGAGCTGGCTCTGCTGGCTCGAACCGAGCGAGCCGTAGCGAAAGGCGACGCCGGCGCGGCCGTTCGAGGTGATGATGCGCCGCCCCGTATCCCAGCCATGCCTGGCGCCGGTCGAATCGACCGCATGCGCGAGTGCATCGAGCTTGGCCTGTGCGCTCCAGGTCGAGCTGCCGGTGACCGGCGTGACGTCGCCGGGCGCCTTCGCCGTGGCGACGAAGCCTGAAACATCGCCCGTCCAGTTGCTGGGCGCATAGCTGACCGTATAGACGGGGAAGCCGCTCACCGGCGAGTAATACGGACCCTTGGTGGCGCCTGCCGCAAGGTTGGTGAGTACGCGCGTGGAAGTGACGCCCGGACCCGCCGCACTCTGCGAGGTATCGGAAACCCGTTTGAAGATCTGCGCCAGTCCGGCCTGGATCAGGTCCGGGCGATTGCCCGGGAAATAGTTGTCCGGACGAAGATCGTTGCCGGCCGCGGTGGTGCTGTTGGTGTGCCAGGTCAGCACGTTGGCGGGAATGCCGTCGCCGTTGACGTCGTCGAAGCCGCCGTACTTGGCGGCAAGCCAGTACATGTTGGGGCCCGCCAGGGGCCACCAGTTGAAGTGGGCGGGGTTGTAGATCTCCGCGCCAGTCGTGCCGTCGTAGGGGCCCGGCTCCAGCACGTCCACCGTGTACGTATCCACCGTCTGCTTGGCGCTCAGATCGGCACGGATATCGCTGATGTGGGCGAAATACGCCAGGCCGGCCATGTTGTAGGTGGAGTCGCTCGTGCTGTTCGGCGCCAGCCTGGTGCTGAGCCTGACGTTCGGGCCGAACAGGCTCGCCATGGTGACCTTGGGCGCGGTTTCGATCAGCGGCAGATTGCCGAGCTTATCGACATAGGCAGCCGCATCCGCTCCATTGACCGGCGCCAGTGCGCTGCGCGCGGCCGAACCCGGCGTCGGCCCGCCCGAGCTGGGTACGCGCGTGTCGAACCAGGTATGCGAGTCGCCGATCGTGACAATGGCATTGGCCTGGCAGGTGTAGGCGATCGGATCGGGAAGCAGGCCGCCATAGACGGGGAAGCCCGTGTCCATGCTGTTGGTCGCGGAAATGCCCCTGGTATAGCTGTCGTCCAGCTTCACGTGCATCAGATACGCCAGCGATGCCCAGTAGAGATCGCCGAGCGTGTCGTACATCTCGTAGCCGTTGTCGTAGCCGAATTTATTGAGGTAGTTGACCGCGCCGGTCATGTTGGCGTCACCGCCGCCGGGCGCCCTGCCCTTGCCGTTGGCTGCATCCGGATTGGCGATGAAAATGCCGGTATCCCCATCCCATTCGGCGCTCGGATTGGCAGTCCTGGCGCCATTGCCGTTGTACGCGGTGGGGCCGTTGTCGTGAATCAGCGCGCGCACCGCGCCATTGGCTGGGCCGTCGCCCTGCGTGAACGCGTAACCGGCGGCGCCGACGCGGATCTTGGAAAAGTTCTGCTGGATCAGGCCTTCCGGCTTGTTGTACTTGCCCGCGTTGGGATAGTCCGTGGCCTTGTGCGCGGAGTTGCAATTGCTCTCCAGCCGCCCCTGAACGCACACCCGCACCGCTGCGACGTACGTAGCCACCTGGCCGTGGTTGTCGGTGCTGAAGTTGGCATTGTCGGAAAGCTGGAAAGACGAGCCCTGGCCGGCGGATCGCAGATAAGCCGTGGCGCGATTGAAATTGCCGTCGCCGACCGTCGCCGCGGCAAGCGCGCCGCTCAGTGTCTTGTCCGGAAAATTGCCGGTGTAGCTCTGGCCATTGAGGTTGGAGCGCAGCAGCACGGTGGCGGAGTGGCTGTCGACGCTGCGATTGCCGCCGGTCAGGCTCTGGCGGAATTCATCGAGCGCGGTCATCGTCGCCCAGTTGAGCATGTTGCCGCTCCAATGCCCCTCCTTGCCCCCGCTGGCGCAGCTTCCGGACGCGGATACCGTGAAACGCGTCGGCGTGAACCATTGCTTGTCCGCGTCGTAGTCGTAGCACTTGCCGCCGTCGAAATATCCAAGATAAGCAAACGTGTAGTCGTAGGTGGTGCCCTTGTAAGCCGCCACCGTGCCGGTCGGGTATTCGACCGACAGCGCCAGGACCATGTTCGCGGGCACGGTAGAGGCCGTGCCGATGGGGATGTTCGCCAGCGGCGTATCGGCCGCGGCCGCACCGGCCAGCGAAGTAAGCGCGAGGGCCAGCAACATGCCGCTTGAGCGTGCAGTGGCGAGCGAGCGGATCAGACTGCTCATGGCGTTTCCCATGGTTCGTGATTGGCGATGCGGGTTTTTCGGAACCGTTGCTCGAACAGGCCGGCGCTCAGCGCATGATGGTCTGCACGTAGCTCACTGCGTTCTTCGGGCCTTCGACGCGGACGGTCAGGCGATAGGCCGCCTGCGCGCCGGAGCCGAAGCCGCCCTGGTTGCCGGTGGTCGAGCCGCCATTGATCGTCGCGGCCGGCACGAGGCAGGCATTGGGTGCAACGGTCAAGGCAGGACCTGCGTTCGGGCAAAGCCGCTCGATGGTGTAGCGGATGTCATCGGCAGTGTTCGGCGCCTTGAGCTGCTTGCCGGCGGCCTTGGCGATCAAGGTGGTGGGGATGCCGCGGGTATCGGCGGCCTGTGGCGTGGCGTAATAACCGATATCCGCTTTGTCGGCTTCGCCTGCCGGACCGAGATAGGCGGCCGCACCGGACACTGCATCCTGGTAAGCCAGTTCCGCTTCCTGCGTGACCTGCTGCTTGAAGCCGAGCCGGCCCGCGATGCTGCTGCTGGTATCCACCGAGCGCATCAGCGCGACCGCCGCCATCAGCGTGATCAGCAGCACGATGATGGCGATGAAGGTGGAGATGACGCCGCGCTGCCGGCCTGGCCGGGTTCGCGGCCGCATACGGATGGTGTGGGCGCTCATGAACGGGCTCAGAAGTGGCGGGTGATGATGGCGTTGCGGATCGGGATGACGGTGTCGTAGACCTTGTAGCGGTACTGCGGCTGCACGCCGACGGTGTAACGCAGGTTGGCGGCGAGGTCGCCGAACAAGGTCAGCGTGGATGCGCCCGTATAGTCGGCGGCGCGTTCCGGCAGCAGGCTCTGCGCGACCACGGCAATGCGCACTGCCTTGATCTTGGCGAAGGCCGCGGCGGCGGCGCCCTGGTCGGCGCTCAGCTTGTCGATGGACCAGTCGCCGGTGGGCTGGACCCAGCTATCCACCACGTCGTCGCCATCGCTGTCGATGCCGTACAAGGCTTTGAGCTGGACGATGCCATCGGCGATCGTGACCGGTGCCGCGCCGTCGCGTCCGAGCGCATCGTAGGCAACCAGCGCGTTCGCGGCGGGATCGACGCCATACAGGCCGAGCGCCGGCCGCGGGCCGAGGTCGAAGACATTGCCATTGGCGCTCAGCCCGGTCGGCGGCGTGTCCGCCGCGGACAGGTTGAGCTGGGCGGCGGACGAGGAAGCGCTGGCGACCTTGGCCAGCGAGCATTCGCCGGCGCTGGTCGTGGCCAGCACATAATCGTCAGCCGCAAAGCCGAAGCTATTGTCCAGCGTGATCGCCGACGTGCCCGTCGCGCCGGTCACGGTGGCCTTGAACACCGTGACCGCCGGATTGCCGCCCACGATCGCCAGCGTGTCCGGCTTGGCACGGCCGGCAGCGTCGCTGCCGCCGGCGGCGATAAGCACCGGCATCGCGCGCATCTTCACCGGCGTGGTCGACGGCCAGGCCGCGAACGCCGCCGGCATGGCGGTGGCGCTCGGCAGTTTCTTCGCATTGCCGCCGTAGGCCGTGATCGAACAACCCCACAGGCCGTAGTTGAAACCCTGGGTCAGTCCGGAACCGGCCGTCCTGATCTGGCGCTCCAGTTCGAACAGCGAGTACAGCCCGTTCTGCTGCGCATCGCTGCCGCTGGTGACGGTGCGCTTGCGCCCCTCGTAGATCGAGAAGGCCGACATCATGCCCAGTACGCAGATCAGGCTGATGAGCATGCCCACCATCAATTCGACCAGGGACAGGCCCCTGCTGCGGGCGGCGGCGCTGAAATGGCTGAGGTTCCGCATGGGGCGCCTTCGCTCAACGAGCCACATAAGTGGTGGATACATAGTTGTGATAGCCCGCATCGCCCGGCGCCTGCCAGTACACGGTGACGGTGACGATGTTGTCCGCGCTCACCTCGATCGTCGGCGGCTTGGCGCTGGCGCCCGGCAGTCCGCTCTGCGCGGTAAGCCGGGTGACGGTGTCTTTCCAGGTCTTGTAGGCCGCGCCGTCGGGACTCTTGAAATTGGCGGCCAGGGCGGCGGGATCGGACGCCCACATCTGCGCGATGATCCGTTCCGCCGCCATGGCGGCATCGGAGCGGTACTTGGCGTCGCTCGACAGTTTGATGGCGGCGGCCTGCAGCGCCACCATGCCGAGCACGCCGATGGAGAAGATCACCACCGCGACCATGGCGTCGATCAAGACAATGCCGCGCTGCGCACGGAACAGGCTGGCGGAACGAAGCGATGCGCGCATGGAGTTATTTGCAAGCCTGAGGGCTGGTGGCCAGGGAAAGATTCGGATCGCACATCCGCGGCATGCCTCCGGGCGACACCTGGATCACCAGGCGCCGGCCGTCCTTGCCCGCCGTGTTGAGGTCGATCCGGCTGAGCGCCACCGTGCCGTAGCCAATCGGCCGGCCCATGGCGTTGAACGTGATGCCGCTGCCGGCACTGGCGGCGGTGGAAAGCGGCGAGGCAGCCGCACCGATCGAGGTGCTGACCATCGGCGCGACGTCGGCGGACCCGCCGGCGGCCACGAAATTCTGCAGCGTGTTGTCCGCGCTGGCCGCTGCGGCGGCGGTGCACGATGTCGTTCCGGCCAGCGCGCAGACCGTCCAGCCGGCGCCCGGCGAGGTGAACTCGAAGCGCACGTTGACGCCGCGACTGCTGGCTTCGCCGCGCGCGTAGCGCAAGCCGTTCTGGATGGATTCGCCCGCGGTGCGGATATGCGTGTTGCGCAGCCATTCGCGGAACGAAGGAATGCCGGTGACCAGCAGAATGGCCAGGACCGTCAGCGTGATCATCAGCTCCACCAGCGTGAAGCCACTCGTGCGCTTCATTGGCAGCCGCCCCCTTTACGGATGACCCAGCAGCTGCTCGGCGCCGTGCCCCAGCCGGACGGCACGGCGGTGGTCGCGCGATCGTTCTTCTCGTTGATGGTGAACGAGAAGCCGTTGACCTGGGAATCGGCGATGCCCTTGGCGGTAACCACGTACGATTGCAGCCCGGCCGTGCTCGCTGCGGCCGGACCGCAGCTCAGCGTGAAGTACTTCAGGCCGGTGGGCAGCGCCACGCCGCAGGCGCCGCCGGCGCCATAGCTGCGATTGTCCTGGTAGTACTGCTCCATGCCGGCACGGTAGGTGGCCAGCGCATTGTGCGCCTCGGTCAACTTGCTGCGCTTGAGGTAGTCCGTATACGAAGGCAGCGCGACGGCCGCGATGATCGCGACGATCGCCACCGTGATCATCAGCTCAATGAGGGTAAAGCCGCGCATCGAACCCTCGCGGCTGCAGTAGCAATGCATATGGTTCCCCTGTTGGCGTCGGCGCTGCGCGCGCTCCGGCACCAGGCCGGCAAGCATCACGGCACGGGCGAAAATTCGCGCCTCTCGACCTGGCCAGAAGCTACCGGACGCATTCGACGCCAGATAGGGCCGAGTGGGCTAATCGGCGGCAAAAAATGGCCTGAAATGACCAGTCGCGAACGAGGCTGTGCGCCGGCTCTAGAATCGCCAGCTCAATTGCGCCCTGAACGACGCGTCCGTCGTGTGCGACGCGATTTGCGCATCGTACGAAACGCCAAGCCTGACACTCCTGTTTACCGCCACATCGACGCCTGCGCTCAGCGCAAAAGCATTGCGGGCGATCGGTAATCCATACACGGCAAACGCACTGGTATCCGCAAAAGCCAGCGAGCTGCGCGCCCTCAGGTCACCGGAGACATGACGCCACCCGGCACTGGCATACGCGTCGAACGCATCGCCCTGGAAAACGAAATGCGTGGCCGCGCGCGTACCCAGCGTGGTGTAGACCACCGCGCGCTGGCTGCTGCTGACCGTCAGCGCCATGGAGCCGTCGCGTTCCTTGAATGAATCCGTGGCCAGCTTGACATAAGCCACCTGGGCGAACGGTTCGACGATCGCGTTGTTCACGGCTACACGATAGGCGGCATTGCCATAGAACTCAGCGGTATGCGCCGCCGCTCTGCTGTACAGGCTGCCGCCGGCATCGGCCATCGCCACGTGACGGGTGGTGTCCGCACGATGCCGCGTGTAATCCGCGCCGGCGCTCAAGGCCAGCGCGCCGACCGAGCCGCCGGCATAAAGACCGGCGTAATCGTCATTGCTGGACAGCGAGGAGCCGCGCTGCGGCACGCCGAGCGCCGTTCGCGTATGACCGCCGACGATACCGATGCGGGCATGCTCCCCCGCCGGCATGTCGGCACCGACAAGGAAGCCGCCTGTCGTGCGCGACATGGGCGCGCTGTTGCCCGTGCCGTCCACGCGCCCCCACGAGCCGACGGATTGCCCCCACCAGGCGAGGCCATTCGATTGAGTTTTGACCTTCTGGCCGGATGCGGTGCCGGCGACGCCTGCATCCGGATCCGCCTGTCCGAGGCGATGCGTCACGGCATCGCGCACGATGCGCGTATCGTCGAGGTAGGCGCTTTGCGCGCTGGCATGGATCTCGCCGGAGAGCTGGTCCGCGGCGATGCGCAACTGCGCATCGCTCTGCAGGCTGGCCAGCGTCATGAACGGCGCGCTGCTGGACGGCATGTTCTGGATGGCCGCAAGCACGGCCGCTTGATTGGGTGTATGTGCCGCCGCATCGAAACCGGGCGCAGGCGGAAATGGTGCCGGTGCTGGCCCAGTAGGGGGAGCCGGTGCAGCGGTATCCGCGTACGACACGTCCAGATAGACGTGATTGCCGTCATAGACCGGCACCGCCTTCAGATGCGTACCAACGCCGGTGTTGCCGACAACGGTGTAAGTACCGCTCAGTCCGCCGTTGGCCGTCAGCAAGGTATAACGCCTGACGCCCTGAAACGCCGCTACCGACGTCGCCGACGGCGCCAGGCTGAGCATCGCGCCGGGCTGCAACAGCGCGTTGCCGCCGATGTGCAGCTGGCTGGACACGCCATCCTGCGCAACACTCCATTGCGCGATGTAGACGGCCCCTGCTGCCTGCGTGTAAGCGCCGCCGACAGTCAGTACCTGGTACGCGCCGTTGGCGCTGCCTGGCGCCACCGTGCCGATGACCCGCAGGTCGCCACGCACCAGGCCATTGCCGATCAGCGTGCCCGCATCGAGCATCGAGCCGCTGACGGCGCCCTGCAGATCGAGCAAGGCCCGTGGCCCGATGCTGGTGGGGCCGCCGTAGAGATTGTCGCCGGCAAGCACTTCCTCGCCGCTCTCGATGCTCAGCGCCGCCCCCGTGCCGCCGCCCAGGCCGCCATCCGCCAGTTGGCCGCTGAACGTGCCGCGAGCCTGCGTTAGCACCAGCGTGTTGCCGCCCAGGTAACCGGCGCCGCCGCCGGACAGCGACTGGATGTTGACGTTGCCGGCGGCGCGCGACACATCGAAGACGCCGTCGGCCTGCACGCCCACCGAGGTGGCGATGCTTACCGGTCCCGCCAGCCCCAGCCACGCGCCCTGCTCGATGACCGTGGGGCCGGTATAGGTATTGGCGCCGCTCAAGTTGGCGATGCCGCCTTGGGCCACCGTAAGTGCGCCGCCGCCGGAGATCACGCCGGCAAGCCCGAGCGGCCCCATCGCCTGCGTCACCGTCAGGTCGGTCGAGAGCGGCGCATCCGTCACATAGAACGGCGTATAGGCCGTGACCTGGTTCTGCAGGTCGTACATCACGGCGTTGTCCATGAAGAACGACACGCCGTACAAGGCCGTGCCGGACGGAATCAGCGGCCCCGCGCTCCCCGTGCCGACGACATGAAGCGGGTTGCCCTTGCCGTCATCCGCAGTGGTGACCGCTACCGTCTTTGTGCCCGGCGCCGCGCCGGCCGCGGTAAGCGCCAAGCCGGCGATCTCGTTGCCGTTGGCGTTGACATGCCCTGCCGCGGTTTCGGCCGCGATCAGCCCGCTCTCGTTGAGGTAGATCCCCGAGGTGCCGGAATCGAGCACCGTCTGCAACTTCGCCGTGTAGGCGCCATGGTTCAAGCTGTACGTGAAATAGGTATCGAACTGCTGCGCCGCGTGCGCGCCGGAGACGTTGAACGTTTCCTGGTACGTGCCCTGCTGCGTTCCCGGCACCCATGGCACCACGCTCAGGAACTGCGCACGCAAGGCAGGCGTAAGGCCGACCACGAAGCACGCCTGTCCGCATCCGCCGGGCGCGCCGGGTTTGCCGTTGGCCTCCACGATGTAGCCCGTGGTGGTGAGCATGCCCGGCACGCCGCCGTTGTCTCCCGCATACAGGAAGTCGCCCGCGCCGAACCTGCCGTAGAAGCGCCCTTGTTCCGGCGCTACGTCCTGGTCGAGCTGCTGCTGCCAGGTCAGGTCCTGGTACATCGTCACCGGCTGGCCCGACGCGGTCATGCCGGTGGCGATGGGCACGCCCTGCGTGTCCCCGCCGCGCACATTCGGCGCGAAGTGATCGGACGTCATCACCGCATCGAGCGCCACGGCTACCGGCAATCCCTGTGGCGGCGCCGCACCGAACACCTGCTTTCCCGTGCCCGGGTTGTAGAACTGGACGCTCGCCGCCGTGGTGTTCTGCTGCCAATAGCCGGTAGTGCCATCGCCATAGTTGAAGACGTAGGGTGAGTTCGTCGCGGACGCCTTCCAGCCCGGGAACCATGACACCGGGCCGCCATCGTGCCCGACGGCGATATTGAACGAATCGGAACCGGTGTCGAACAGGTATTCCCGCGCCGCGCCGCCATTGAGCCCGACCTGGATGCCCAGTCGATAGGCGGGCATGGTGCCGCCGCCAGGCTGCTGGACAAGATCCAGCGGAATATCCGACGCCGATGCGTGGCCGTGCCCGAACAGGCACGCCAGGGCGCACCAGATCGGTGAATGCTTCAACTTGCTCATGCTTTCCCCTGCTCCGCCTGGCGCGATGCCGGGCAGAGAGGCGATCCTCGGGATCGCCTGTACGTGTTGCGTGCGGTTACTTCGCCAACGCCGCGATCTGGGCGTCGCTCAATGCCATGGAATAGAAACGGAAATCCTGGATGCGGCCATCGAAGGACGCATGCCCACCATCCCAGCCGAGCAGCCTTTTCTGATCGATCAACTGACGCGGCGACAACTCGAAGGAATCGTCACGGCCAGCGAGCCGGCCATCGATATAGATCTTGGCCGTGCCGCCACCCAAAGTCACCGCGACGTGCACCCAGCGACGGAACGGCAAGGCCTGATCGGCTTCGACCACCTGCTCGTCGTTAACACCCGAGCCGGTGATGGCAAAGCGCAATCTGCCACCGTTGCGTCCCGCTAAAGGCGCAAGAAACATGCAACGGCCGCCATCCAGTCCGATGAACAACAGGCAGGTATTCCAATGCAGCGGCGCATTGGCGAAGGTCCACATCGACATCGTGAAATCGGCGACGTCGGTAATCATCCCGGCCGGAAGCTGCACATACGATTGCTTGCCGTCCAACAGGAGCGCAGCACTGCCCGGCAAGCGGCCCGCGCCCCAGCTGGCACCGTTCATCAGCGTGCCGTCGCCGCGAACCCACTCGCCATCAGGCGAGGTGACCCAGCCCACGGCCGTGTTGCCGCCACCATCGGCAAGATCCATCGAGCAGCGCAATTCACCGGGAGCCGCGACACGTGCCGGACGCGACACGAGGTTAATGCCGTTGCTGGCCTGGATCTGGTAGTACCACACGCCTTGCCCAGGCATATCGCTGAACGTGCGCGTCTCATCCGCCGCGACCGAACCGATCACGCTGAACGGACCGCTCACGCTGTTGCTGCGCTTGACCATATAAGACAACGTATCCTTGCCGCCCCACCACGAAAGCGTCACCTTGCCTTCGCTGCAAAAACCCGACACGCCGAACGGCGCACGCAGCGGTCCTGCGTAGTCGTCCCGCCGGCTCCACAGCGTCGAATACACCACGTCATCGCCGCCATTCTGGTTTCTGAACTCGGCGTCGCGCACCATTTGCGCGATGTAAGGCGCGTCGATGCCCATGCGGTTGACGTAATGGTTGTAGATGGTTTCCCAACAACAACGCAACGAAGGGCCCGCCTGGTTGGCCGCGGCGGTGAACAGGCCGATTGGACTGGACTGGCGCGCGAACGGCATCACGTACTGCTTGCCGTTCTTGTCCAGCACATTGGACTTTGCCACGTATTCCGCACCGGCCAGGAAGCGGTTGTTGAACGCGGAGTACAGATCGTCGCCCTGCTTCCACGCCATTTCGAGCAAGTCGCCGCCCAGCGACATGCCAAGCGTGGAATGGCCCTGATCGCGCCCGCTTTCCTGCCACTGGCCGAGGTAACCCGGATGCATGAAATACACGCTATGCATCGCCATGCCATTGCCGAACTGCGTGTGCACGTCACCGTGATTGTTGCCGGTGTAATACTCGATCGCCTGCCGATACAGGTCGATGTCGTCGCAAAACACGCCGATGGCCAGCGTGCCAACCAGCGCGGCATAGTCCCAGTTGGCGAAGCTCCATAGACCGCCATCGGTCAGGTGCCCGTGCAGTCCCTTGGAAATCGGCGCCGCGAATACGTTGCGCAGCATGTCCTGGAAGCGCGCCACGCCCTGCGCTGACCAGCCCGTGTAGGTGCGCATGATTTCCGCGGCATTGGCAAATTGGTGACCCTGCATGCCGCACATCAGGTAGCCCGTGTGATCATCGCCCTCGGTAACTCCTGGCGGATTGGTCCCGATGAATTTCAGGGTTTCGGACCACGCATCGAGCGTTTCCACAGCCAGTTTGGCGTAGGTGTCATCATTGGAGATCTTCCAGCGCAACGCGCAGCAGAAAGCCCGCTCGATGTCCCTGTACAGAGCCCATTTCGTTCCGTTGTGGCGATAGACGGCAGGCTGTGGATTGGGTTTGCCCGCCAGGGACGTATTGCTGGAGGCGCACAGCGTCTGCCACCACTTGGTCCACGGCTGCTCGCCGTTCTTGAGCTTGTTCCTGATGCGCGTGAAATCGTCTTCGTTGACCAGCAGGCCCGGATGCGTGAAGCGCCCCGTGATCAGCGGACTGCCCGCTGGCGCGGAACCCGATGGCGGAAGGCTGCGAGCGCGGCTTTCGCCCACCCCAACGCCGAGACCGAGCAGCAATGCGCCGGCACCCAGGCCTCCGATGAAGCGACGGCGAGAGTTGTCATCGATGTGGTCGTGCGCATCGGCATCGATCTGGGGAACGAGCACGGGAGGGTTGGTCTGCTTCATGGGTTTTCACCTTGATCGCCGTCGCGAGATGCCGTCGACAGCACGATGGGGGAGGAGGTAATCGGCAACAGTTGTGCACCAGCGTCCCGGACAACTCCATGTCATTTAGATGCGGGTGGTGCTTTTTGAGAAACGGCCCGCACTTTCTTTGCGCTCTGACGCCGACCGCGCAGAAGAGCGATAAGGAATCGGCATCCGTAGATATCCGAATCGATATCGGTGCCGACGAAAATCCACGCCGGCCCGAAGTCGTCACCAGTCGATGCGCAGTCCCGCCTTGCCGCTATAACCCTTGCCGTGATCATTGACGCCGAAGTCATGCCCGGCACTCGCATACACGAAAACGTTGCGCGTCAGTTGCGCGCTCACGCCGGCGCGCAGGCTCACCCATGAGCGCTTCAGGTCGGTGCGGAAACTCATCGGCGCCGTGGGTGTCGAGAAGGCCACTTGCGTATCGCCGCTGAATTCGCGCCATAGATCGGCGCGCAGCCAGGCAGTCAAGGCCCTGGGATGCGCCGGCGTGCCGCCGATCGACCAGCTCTTGTCGACTTCGCTGCCGACGCGGCCAGCGAGCGCGCCGGCATGCTTGAAGTACACGCTGGATGCTGCGTCGGCGGCGTCGTTGAAGGATGCATTGCGATAGACCAGCTGCGCCTGCGGCTCGAACACCCAGCCATCGTGCAACCGCAAGCGGTAGCCGCTTTCGAGCGAGGCGGCGAGGCCGCGACCCTCGGTTTTCAGCGGCGCCATGCGGGTGGAGCTGGCCCTGACCTTGTAGCTGCTGCCCTGCACTACCGCATCGGTGTACCAGCCCGATGGATCCCGATGGGTCCAGTAGCCGCCGAGCGTGTAGTTCTGCAGGCGGTCGCGGCCGGCGGTGATGCCGTTGAAGTTCTTGACGTCGCCGGTGATCTGGCCGAGCGCGACATAGACGCCGGCAACGTCGCCGCTGCCGCCCTGCTCATCGCGATACAGGTCCATGCCCGCCTGCAGGGCATGCATGTCGTCGCTGTAGTCAGGCCCCTTGCCGCCATAGATGCCGGCCGCGCCGCCATCGCGGGTGTCGTGCTGCGCGATGACGCGTATCCAGCCGCCCCCATCATCGGGGGCGACATCCTGGCCGACGCGCTCCCGCAGGTTGTCCACCAGTTGCAGTTCGTACGACAACGCCATCGACGGGACGGCGGCATAGAGCGACACCTCCTGGCGGTAGAGCGGCACCGCAGACTGGCCCGGCGACGCGCCCGAGTTGGTGGAAGGAGATGGCGGTGGCGGTGCTGGAGCTGGAGCCGGTGCAGGTGCAGGAGCAGGTGCTGGTGCTGGTGCTGGCGCAGGCGCAGGTGCAGGAGCTGGCGCAGGAGCAGGAGCAGGAGCAGGTGCTGGCGCAGGAGCTGGTGCTGGCGCTGGCGCAGGAGCTGGCGCTGGCGCTGGAGCTGGCGCAGGCGCAGGAGCAGGCGCAGGCGCAGGAGCAGGCGCTGGTGCTGGTGCTGGAGCTGGAGCTGGAGCTGGCGCAGGTGCCGCACACGCAGGCGCCTGCGGCATCAGCGAACAATCGAGTTGCGAGCGCAAGTACCAGTTCTGCGCACTGCTGCCATCGGTACTGCCTCGATAGAGCGAATACTCGTAGGGGCCCGCGGCGACAGTGCTCGCCAGCGTGAAGGCGTTGGCGGTCGTGGTGCCGCCGTTGATCGCATCCACTACCTGGATGCCATTGGCCGAGGTCAGCGCGCCGGGGCCGCCCGCATTGGTGATGCGCAGCGCCGTGCTGCCGGTGGCGGCGCCGCCATTGATGACCAACTGATCCGACGCGGAGCCGTCACCGCCAAGATAAGTATTGAGCGCCACCACACTGCCCGGACCGCCGGTGTAACTGGATGCCACCAGCCGGTTGCCGGTACCGCTGCCGCCCAACTGCACCAGGCCGTTGTTGTTCAACGCGCCATTGACGGTAAAGCCGCCCTTGCCGCTGCCCAGCGCCGCCAGCGCGTCGGCCGCCGCGATGGTGCCGCCATTGCTTACGGTGCCGCTTACGCTGCCGTAACCGGCCAACGTCGCGCCGGAGGCCACGGTGATGGTGCCGCCGCCGCTCAGTGCCGCGCCCGGGTGGCTGCTGTCGCCCACCGCCAGCGTGCCTGCGTTCACCAGAGTGTTGCCGGTATAGGGGTTATCGGCATTGAGGATCACCGTGCCGCCGCCGAGCTGCTGCACGCTGCCCGCGCCGGAAATGCTGCCGGAGAACGCGTAGGTGCCGGTGCGATCGAATGCCACCGTGCCGTCATTGGCGATGTCGCTGCTGATGCCGCCGGCCGCGCCGCCATGGCCCAGCTGCAAGGTGGCATCGCCGTACACCGCGACCGAGCCGCTGAAGGCCGCGTTGTCGGAGGCCAGCACCAGGGTGCCCTCCTGCACATAAATGCCTAGCTGCGCATTGGGATTCGCGCCGGCGTTCTTCATGTCGCCGGCGAGTGTCCAGGTTCCGCTGTCCACCTTGGTGAGCGAACTGAAGTTGAGCAGCGCGCCTTGCTGGGTGCCGGTATCCGCGCCCGCCAGCGTCAGGCTGCTGCTGCCGCTGCCGCCATCGATCGTGCCGGTGACGCTGGATCCGGTATACAGCGTCACTTCGTTGTTGCCGCCGGCGAAGGCGATATTGCCGGTCACCACGGCGCCGCTGCGATTGAACACGGCCACATCGCCGTTGCCGGCATTGCCGATCGCGCTGGCGTTGCCGCCGTTCGCGCCGGTCTGGATGGCGCCGTAGTTGTCCACGGTATTGACCGCGCCGGACTGCGTCACCTGATCCTGGAACCAGACCGCCGGCGCCCCCTGTGAACTGATCGTGCCGTAGTTGGTGATGCTATTGCCGTAGCCGACCGCGTTGACCGCCTTGGCGGCGGCGCTGCCGGTCTGGGTCAGCTGCGCATTGGCGTTGACGACCAGGCTGCCGTTGTTGCGGAACTCGACCGTGTTGTAGCCGAGGTTGTAGCCACCATTGCCGCTGCCGCCGCTCGGGCTGTTGGTGACCAGCGCGCCGCCGTGGAGCGTGATCAGCACATCGTCGCCCAGGCTGATGGCGTTCTGCGTGGCGCCCGCATTGATGGTGGCGCCGTTCTGCACGTCGATGGTAGTGATGGTGGTTTCGCTGCTGCCGGCACCGATCTGCGTGGCATAAGGATTGGGCGCGGTGCTGTCGCAGCTTACCGTCGCGTTCGATCCGCCCGGGCTGGTGCAGTTGGCGAGCGCCGTGTTGATGAAGCCGAACGGGCTGGCGATAACCATGGACGAGGCGATGATGCGCGTTGCTGCATGCTTCATGAGAATGCCCTGCGAGAAATGAGTGCCCTTCCCGCAGACGAGGCGGCCAGCGCGCAGCGCGCGCCGACGGCTCGCATCGACGCGGTTGACAGTGGCGATTCCCCCTGCGGAATCAGTCGGTCGCACGCTCGCTGCCCGCTTCAGGCGTCGCAGCAAAATGCGGTGTTTCTGTGCATTAAAAAGTACTTGATCGCGCGACGATGCATGCGCGCGAATTTTTCAAATGGTGAGCCAGAGCGCGAATTTGGCCCGAAATGACTAGTGATCGAAAATCTCGTCAGCGTCACGCAAGTGCACTGTGTGCCGCGCATCACGAATGTCAGAACGGACCGCGCGATCGAGTCCGACGCGCGATGTTCCGGAAACATTTCGAAGTACATTGTTGATCGCTCGAACGAGCGCGCATCGAACATCCTCATCGCGATTGCGCCGGCGCAACCATTCGATCCGCCGGCGGCAAATTCCTGCGACGCACGGTGCGGCCTGATCTGACACATATCTGGAGGGGTAATGAACAAGCGCTTACACCGAGCCATCGCCCGGGGGCTGACCTGTGGCGCCGCTGCCATGCTTTCGCTGCCGCATGCAGCGATGCTTTCCGCGCAGACCGCACAGGTTCCTTACACCTGGAACAATGTGCGCATCGTCGCCGGCGGCTATGTCGACGGCATCGTCGCGCACCCTGGACAACAGGGCCTGTTCTACGCGCGCACCGACGTGGGTGGCGCCTATCGCCTCGATTCGACATCCAGCACATGGATTGCGCTGAATGATTCGACGGCGCCGTCCAATCAGTCCTGGACCGGCATCGAGAGCATCGCCGTCGATCCGCATGATCCCAACATGCTCTTCATGATGGCGGGCCTGTACGTCAAGACCTGGGCCGCCAATGGCGCCGTGCTGGTATCAACCGACCAGGGCAAGAGCTTCACCGCCCACCCGCTGAGCTTCCGGGTCGGCGGCAATGAAGACGGGCGCAATGCCGGCGAACGCCTGCAGGTCGATCCGAATGATGGCTCGGTGCTTTTTTACGGCACGTCCAACGCCGTTTACAGCACCGCCAACTCCAACGTTCCCGTGCAGGTTGCCGGACAGAACGGCTTGTGGACCAGCAAGGACAAGGGGGCGACGTGGTCGCAAGTAAGCGGCTTCACCGCGCTGACCAACGATGGCACCGGTGTCGGCGTGGCATTCGTCGCCTTCGCACCCGCGGGTGAAGCCGCCGGGACACCGACCAGGACCATCTACGCAGGCGTGTCGACGCGCGCCGGGGCAAGCAGCGGCATCACGCTCTATGTGAGCACCGATGCGGGCGTTACCTGGAACCCCGTGTCCGGCGGCCCCGCCAACCAGCTGCCACAGCGTGGTCAGCTCGGACCGGACGGCAATCTCTACGTCACCTATGGCAACGGCACCGACAGCAACGGCAACTACACGTATGCCATCGGCCCCGGCGGCATGACCTCCGGCGCGGTATGGAAGTACGACACCGTGCATCACACCTGGACCAACATCACACCGGTCGACCGGTTCAACTACGCTTCCGGCTACAGCGGCCTGTCGGTCGATCCTTCGCATCCCGGCACGCTGGTGGTGATGACCATGGATCATTGGTGGCCGATGGACACCATGTACCGCAGCACCGACGGCGGCAACAGCTGGATCGACGTGGGCGGCGCCACCTGGGACGGCAACACGCCGGCCTCCGGAACGTATGCGATTCGCGACGCCAGCGTAGCGCCCTGGCAGGTCGAACCGGGCCAGAAGCAAGCAGGTTTCGGCAACTGGGGCCAGGTGACGCTCGATCCCTTCAACCCGGCGCATGCCATGTACGGCACCGGTGGCGTCATCTGGACCACCTTCGACCTGACCAGCGCCGACGCGGGCAAGCCGACGCACTGGTCGATCGGCGCCAGCGGTCTGGAGGAAACGGCCGTGGTCACCTTGCTGTCGCCCACCTCCGGCCCGCATCTGCTCAGCGGCCTCGGCGACGTCTGCGGTTTCGTGCACACCAGCCTGACGGCGGCGCCGCTGGCGCAGCCCAATAACCCCACTTGCGGCGACAGCATCGGCACCGGGCTGGACTTCGCCAAGAATTCGCCCTCGACGATCGTGCGCATCATCCAGCACGGCAACAGCAACCTCACCTCGTACGGCTCCATCTCCCATGACGGCGGATCTACCTGGACCGGATTCCCCAACCAGGCAGGTTCCTCCAATGGCGGTGGCACCGCCGCCATTTCCGGTGACGGCAAGACCATCGCGTGGGCTCCGAGCGACGTCGCTCCGGTGGTTTCAAACGATGGCGGTGCAAGCTGGACCCGGGCGAGCGGCAGCGGATTGCCGTCGCTTCCGGTCGGCGTGCAGATGCTTTCCGATGGCGCCAGCTCCAACGTGTTCTATGCCTGGCACAGCGCCGATGGCAACTTTTACAGCAGCACCGACAAGGGCGTGAGCTGGCATGCATCCAGCAACACGGGACTACCTGCCGTACCGTCGTGGCTCAGCAGCCAGGCAGCCGCGGTGACCGGCGTTCCCGGCGAAGCCAAGGCGGGCGACGTCTGGATCGCCGCGCCCTCGGGCCTGTATCGCAGCACCAACTACGGCACCAGCTGGGCACGCGTCGATGCCGCCGCGGTGAAGTCCGCGACCTCGGTCGGCTTCGGCAAGGCGGTGACCGGATCGCACTACCCCACGGTGTATCTGGCCGGCACCGTCAACGGCGTCATCGGGGTGTTCCGCTCCGTCAACGCCGGCGCGACCTGGGTGCAGATCAACGACGCACTTCACCAGTGGGATGGCGTCGCCCTCGTGGTCGGCGATCCGAGGAGCTACGGCACGGTGTATATCGGGCCGGGCGAAGCCCGCGGCGTCATCTACGGCAAAGTGCCGAACTGAGCGAAGCATGCCCCTTCCCTGCCGCAGGCGGGAAGGGGCATGTGCGGACGGCTTATCGGCCGCATGGGCTGACGGCGGTCGCCAGGCCGGCCTCAACTGACCGATCAAAGTCCCTGACGGCCATATTCACCCAACAACCCCCGGGGTCATCATTGACTCTGCGGCAAACGCCGCAAGCGCCTCCTTGCGCGCCTCACACACTCATCGCGCGCGCAGCCATGGCACGGTGATCACACTCGCCCGCTTGCGCACCATTATGAACGGCCCCTCCGCTAACTTGGAACCTCAAACGCCACGAAATGGATCGCCACACGCGATCTGTGAAAGCGTTCTTGCTGAATTGTGCGCCGGCAATCCTGACATCGGTTTTGCGGTCATCTCGACGAAGGATGCGCGCGTGGTAAGCCATCGTGCGCATGCGCAGATCGACCCCAGCCGCCTGGCGGCCATGACCTCCTCGATCATTGCGATCTGCGAGTCGCTTTCGCAAGAGTTTGATGGCGGAAGCTGCCAATCCGTATCGCTCACCATGAGTGAGTACACCTGCGTCATCGCACACATTCCTGCGGCTAAGCATCCGCTTGCACTGGCCATCGGCATGCGGGCACAAGTCCTTCTGGCCCGGGCCAGGAGGCTGACATTGGACGTGGCTGAGCGGGTCGCGGCCTCGTTGAACGCGCCCGCGGAAGAAACGGGGCGGCGGCACCTGCATCCACCCACTTGAACATGACCCAGAGGGGAACCGTATGAACAATTTTTCGCTCGATTCGCTCAAGAACCTCGACGGATACATCGCCAGCGCTCTCGTCGATTCCGACAGCGGCATGCTGATGGCTGGCGATAGCCAGGGAAGCATCGACCTTGATTTGGCGGCCGCGGGAAATTCTGAGGTACTCCGGGCCAAGCGGAAGGTCGCCGCGGCGCTGCATATCCATAGCGCCATCGAAGACATTCTCATCAGCCTGGAAGATCAGTACCACCTCATTCGCCCCCTCGAGACGAACAAGAATGTTTTTCTCTACGTGATCATGGATCGCCGTCGCGCGAACCTGGCCATGTCCAGGCACCACTTCAAATCGTTCGAGAAGACGCTCGACTTCTCCTGAAGACCGCCCCATCAGCAAGCGCTGAGGAAGTTCCATGCAGGTTCAAGTACATGTCGCCGGCATGCCCCGCGAACTGGAACGGCGAATTTCATTGGCTTGCAGACTTCTGGCCGCCGATCAACTGGAGGCGGAGATGCAGCCGTGGCGCGGGCATGCATGTGACGTACTGGTCGTGGACATGCAAAATGGCTATGGGCGCCTGGCTTATGAAGTAGCCAGGCGGAAGTCCTTCCGCGTCCTCAGTTTCGGCACCAGGGAAACCGAAGGCACGGCACCGGGAGTGGCTGCGTTGGATTATCAAGCCTCCGTGGTCGTCATCGCGAAGGCACTTCGAAATGCCCTCCTTCCCCTCGCCAGCACGGAACCGGCGACCGCCACCGGGCTGCTCGATGTCTGCGTTGGCGAGACGGGAAGAAGCAAGGATTTCCTTGCGAAGTCTGGTCAGGTTGCGGTGATCATTCGCCTGCAGGCAAGCCGAATTCATGCTCGTACCGTCAGCGACCTGCTCGCTGCCGAGGCTCGATTGCTGAATCCCGGGTGGTCTTCAGCCAACTCCCTGGAGTCGGCAAGGGAAGACGAAAGCTGGCACGTCTCCCGTAGTCTTGACAGTTTCTTTGTCGCCGCCTGTCGTCGCTTCCAGAACCAACTTCCCGTCCTGGACCACCGTGCGTTCAAGCTGCGGCGTTGGCCCGATCTCGGAGGCATCCCTGATGACGTGAGCGCCCTGCGGCTGGCGGCGCTACTCAATCGCTCGGCTTGGACAGTGCGCGGCCTTGCACAGCACGCAAATATCGAAGTGGCCGGAGTCAATGCTTTTTGCTGGGCAACGCTCGCTGGAGGTGCTCTCAGTTCGGACGAGCTCACTACCCCGGATTCGAACAGTTGCTTGACCGGCCAATCGTCCACGTCGATCTTTCAGCGCGTTGCCCGCCACTTTGGAATGAGATTCGGCCATGGTCACATGCGGGCCTGACAACAGCATCAAGCTGCTCTTCGCGGGCCCGGTCGGGGCGGGAAAGACCACGGCGATCCGTGCCATATCGGACACCGCGCCGATCTCTACCGATGTGCCTTGGAGCGATGCCGTCGCCGGCGGCAAAGTCACCACCACCGTTGCGTTCGATTACAGCAGCATCCGCCTGGATGACCAGGAAACACTTCATCTTTACGGCCTGCCTGGACAAGAACAATTCAACTTCATGAGCGCCGTGATTGGTCCAGGCGCCATGGGTGTGATCCTTCTCCTGGATGGCTCGTCACCCGATATTGCGGGCGATGGCGCCCATCAAGTCGAGCGATTGAAGCGGCTTTTCCCCGATCTTCAGTTCGTGATTGGCGTGACCAAGACAGATCTTTCGCCGTTTTTTTCGCTCAGCGATCTTCATCAAGCGGTACTCGAGGCGGGAGCTGCGGCCCCCATTTTCACCATTGACCCCAGAAACCGAAGCGAAGTTACCCAGCTTGTGCGCGCACTCCTGCTGCTGGTGGGATGATCCGCTCATCGTGGGTTCTCTGCTTCGATGGTGAAATCCTCCGGCCTTCGTCGGCACGGGATGCCCGGATGACCGGCTTGCAGATTTCATAACGGCAAATGCCGTTTTGCGTAATGCAACAAACGGCGACCTGGCGTTTCATGAGGCAGATGCCGGGAATGATGGAAGCGAACCTCATGCGGAACACCATGCGCGCCGCGCTGCTGATTTGCTTGCTTGCGATGTCGGGCACCCTGCCGGCAAAGGAAGTCAGTCCTGTCCCGCCTATGGGCTGGAACAGCTGGGATGCCTACGGGCTGACCATCGGCGAGGCGGATTTCAAGGCCAACGCGGCCACGCTCGCCACGATGCGCGCCTACGGCTGGACCTATGCGGTGATCGACCAGGGCTGGTACATGCGCCATCCCCTCGCCAACACATTGCAGCAGCGGGACTACGCACTGGATGCCAATGGCCTGCTGGTTCCCGCGCTCAACCGCTTCCCCTCCGCGGCTCATGGGCAAGGCTTCAAGCCGCTGGCCGACTGGGTGCATGCGCAAGGGCTGAAGTTCGGTATCCATATCGTGCGCGGCATCCCGAAGCAGGCCGTGGCGGACAAGCTGCCCATCGCCGATTCCGCCTTTCGGGCGAACGATGCGGCCGACACCACAGACACTTGCCCCTGGGACGACAGCAACTACGGTGTGCGGGATACGCCTGCCGGGCAGGCCTACTACGATGCCATGCTGGCCTTGTACGCCGATTGGGGTGTGGATTTCCTCAAGGTCGACTGCATTGCCGACCATCCTTACAAGATCAGCGAGATCCGTCAGATCGCGGCGGCGATCAGCAAGTCCGGCCGTCCGATCGTGCTCAGCCTGTCTCCTGGCCCGACTCAGCTGTCACATGCCGCGGAAATTCGGCAGTTCGGACAGATGTGGCGCATTTCCAACGATGTGTGGGATGGCTGGTCGTTCACGCACGAGCATCCCAATGACGATTTCCCCATGGGCGTGCGCGACGTCTTCGAGCGCCTGCCGGCCTGGGCCGGCCAGGCTCGCGATGGCCGCTGGCCCGATGCCGACATGCTGCCCTTCGGCATGCTGGCCCCGCATCCGGGCTGGGGCGAAGCTCGCCGGTCGCGCCTGAGCCTGGACGAGCAGCGCACCCTGCTGGGCTTGCTCGCCATGGCGCGTGCGCCGCTCATCCTGGGCGCCAATCTCACGATGCTGGACGAGGCGACCAGGGCATTGATCACCAACAAGGAGGTCATTGCGATCGATCAGGACAGCCACGACAACCATCCGGTCGAACATCTGCCCAAGCGCCTCGAGCGACTTCGCGCGTGGGTGGCCAGCGGCCGCGATGGCGAGCGCTACGTGGCCGTGTTCAATCCGGGCGAGCGGCCTTTCGCGCTGCATGCGACCTGGAGCGAGCTGGGGCTGGAGTCGGGCAGGTACGAGGGTCGCGAGGTGTGGAGCGGACGGCGTTCGGCTGCAGCAGGCAGCCTGGATATCGAACTTCCCGCGCACGGGAGCGCCTTGTTCGCCTTGCGGAAGGTTCGCGGCAACTGATGCGCATCCCATGCCGCCTGCTCCAGAAGATGGACGTCGTCGGTTACCAGTGCCGGCGCATATTCGATTCGGCATGCCCGGGCATGGGGTGGTTTCGATTCCTGGAAAGTCAGATGGCCGATTGGACATGGACGTTATCGAGAAGCGTGGCAGGTCGCGCATGGGTCCGCGGCATGCGAGACTGATTTTTCCGCGCTCTTTCAAGTCGAGTTCCTGATGACAAGCAAGCGAATGCTACGGGCCAGCCTGGCCTTGGGCGGCGTGGCGGCCTTGCTGTTCTTGGCGCCCCTGCCAGCCACTGCCCTGCCCTCGCCGGCGGCCATCCGCACGAGTGAATTCGTCGGCGCCATCCAGGCAACACCGCAAAGTCATGCGGCGACCTTGGTGGAGACGCCTTCCGGACTGGTCGTCGCGTGGTTTGGCGGTAAGCAGGAGCGTGATCCGAGCGTCGGTATCTGGCTATCGCGGCAAGCAGCCGGACCGTGGTCTGCGCCGGTCGAAGTCGCCAATGGCGTGCAGGCGGATGGGACGCGCCTTCCCAGCTGGAATCCGGTGTTGTTCCGCGGCAACACCGGCAAGCTGATGCTCTTCTACAAAGTGGGCCCCGATCCGCAGCACTGGTGGGGCATGCTCAAGACCGCCAGTGACGACGGCCTGCATTGGTCGGCGCCCCGGCGGCTTCCCGATGGTGTGCTCGGACCGATCAAGAACAAGCCGGTGCAACTGGCCGACGGAACCATCGTCAGCCCGTCCAGCACGGAGGGCGAGCACTGGGCCGTGCACTTCGAGCGCTCCACTGACGATGGCGCCAGCTGGCAGCTCGTTGCGCCACCGATGGGTGCGCAATCCATCGAGGCGATCCAGCCGTCGCTGCTGATCCACCGCGATGGAGCCCTGCAAGCCATCGGACGCAGCAAGCAGAACCGGATCTTCAGCACCTGGTCGCGCGATGGCGGCCGCAGCTGGTCCCCGTTGCGGCTGCTGGATCTGCCCAATCCCAACTCGGGTATCGACGCGGTGGTGCTCGCCGACGGCCGTTTGCTGATCGTCTACAACCCCACCCTGCATGGGGCGCAGTGGTGGGATGGCCGCGGCCAGCTATCGGTGGCGATCTCCAGCGATGGAGAGCACTGGCGCAAGGTGCTCGATCTGGAGAACACGCCGGGTGCCGAGTTCTCTTACCCGGCGGTCATTCAGACCCGCGACGACCTGGTCCATGTCGTCTATACGTGGAAGCGGCAGCGGATCAAGCATGTGGTGATTGATCCGCGAAAACTGGATGCGCTGTAACTGAGTCGAGGCAGCACGAATAATGGCCTGCCCATCTTCGACAGCATGGGCTAATCCTCTGGCCTTGGTTTTTACCCGCTAGTGGCAGCCATCTCCAAGAGCTGGTCACGAGTCGCAATCGACACGGCACCGCTCGCTGCCAGCGGCATCAAGCGATGCCATCAGACGGCTATTTCCTCGTGCAGACCTCGACCGGATTCGCGCGCGTGAATTCGGAGATCCAGTTTGTCTCCCAGGTACGACCGTCAAAAGAGAATGCCTGTTCCCAGCGCGCATGGTCGTTGTCGACCTTGCTCCAGGCGTAGCGCACCTTTACCGGGCGTCCGCCATCCACGTCCTGCCCGTAGAACGCGCCATGATCTCCGGCAAAACCGCCAACCAGAGGCGACCCCGGATTGCCGCTTTTAGGATCAATCCAGTACAGGGACCACTGGCGCTTCTGCAGATCGAACAGGTAAAGAAAAAGCCCGGTGACCGATTTCGTCGGCGAGTAGCTTTCTTCCACCGTCGTCAGGCCATCCAGGTACTGCCTTGCGCAATGGACATTGGATGGCGCGTCGCCCCATTCGGTACTGCCTTCGCCGCGTGTCTTAAGGCGACGCTGATGGGTGGTCCAGGCGCCAGCGAGAAAATCGAAGTCATGCCTGTCGCCGGTGCCAGCAAGCGAATAGCCCGGCGGCAACGGGTTCGCTGTCGCATCCTTCGCAAGCGTTGAGCCCGCCGCGCCGCATAGCAGGGCCAAGGCGAACGCGCGAACACCGGCTTTGGCATTGCGATGCATATGGCAATCCTTGCGCGTCGTTGCGTGGGTGGAATGAGGTGCGTGGAATCTAAGTTACCCGGTAGTCGATATGAATAACCACGTCGATGCAAAGGCACATGACCACTTCGAACCGGAACGAGCGCGCCGTTTGCGCTGGATGCATTCGTTCGGGTTCCGCGGCCTGTTCAGTCGCATTCGTCGAGTTGGACCATTAAACACTTCGCGGATTGGGAGCGTGTTGGTGGTAATGAGTTCGACGAGCTTGGTTTCGCAGCGGACTCATCGACCGGTCATCCCCGGTCGGGCTGCAGAGCCCGTGGTCGGCGGTAATCTGGAATGCCTTCATCTCCTTGAATTCTCTTCAACGCCGGCGCCGGTAGTCGTACCGATGCGCGAGCCAACGTGTGGCGGTTCCATCCGCCAGGATGAAAAACTGATCCTTCGTCTCGTGGTCGGGACCGTCGCGAGTGATGACTTGCTCCATGCGGAGCAACCGCCCGGACCAGCCAGGCGCGATCGGCGGTGCTGCGAAGGGTTCGAAGCGCAGGGTGATGCGGTCTGCCGGATCGCGCGTGAAACTCGATGCCGACATCGGTGCGACGGGAACTCGCGCCTCGATCGAAACGTAGCGCCACTGTCCCGCTACCGCGTCGTAGCTGAGATAGTCGATGCGGAGAGGCTGCCTGGAGTCCTCGGCGTGCAACGTCTCTTCCAGCAGACTGCCCACCATGCGCCGGTCGGCGATGAGCCCGCTGCTGAGGCTCGGCGCCGAGCCCGGGTGCGCCCAGAACGTGTCGACCACCGTCCAGGCGCCCACCTGCGCGGACAGTGCCGCGGTCTCCGGCACGGCGTTCTCGTTCGGGCTGCTCTGGGCGGCTGCGGGAGCGGCCACGAAGGCGCCAGCGGCGGCCAGCGCAGCCGTCAAACACAAAGCTAAGTGAAGTGGATACATGCGGATCTCCTTTCCCGAAATAGTATTCGCGCGTCGATCGCTTCCCAAGTGGCGACAACGCGATATTATTTCGCCTTAATGTAGCGCATGAAGATACAATTATGATCGACCTGTTCAACGACGTTCCGGCCTTCGTCGCCGCTGCCGAGGCTGGAAGCTTTTCGGCTGCAGGACGGCAGCTACACCTTTCGCGCTCGGCGGTTGGCAAGGCGATCGCGCGCATCGAGGCGCGGCTCGGGGTCCGGCTCTTCAATCGCACTACGCGCGCGCAGTTGTTGACCGATGAGGGGCGCGCCTTCCTCGCCCGTTGTGTCAGGGCCACGGCGGAGCTGCGCGAAGGCGCCGCCCTGCTGGAGGCAGGGCGCCGGAGTGTCCACGGCGTGCTCCGGGTGACAATGCCCGTGCTCTACGGTCGGCTGAAGGTCGCGCCGCTGCTGCTGCGTCTCGCCGACGAGTATCCAGAGCTGACGATCGAGCTTGATTTGCGGGACCGTCGCGTATCCCTGGTGGAGGAAGGATTCGACCTGGCGATCAGGAGCGGCTCAATCGGCACCACGGTGGGCCTGTCGTCCCGCGTCGTCGGCCGGCATGCGACGGTGCTGTGCGCAGCGCCGTCGCTGCTAGAGCGGCTGGGCATGCCCAGCTCGCTGGACGAACTCGGCCGATACGACGCGCTCGTCTACCATCGCGATGGGTGGAGTGAGCCCTGGGCCTTCCCCGGCGAGGACGGACGCATGCAACTGATCGAGCCGCCTTCGCGCACCCGCGCCGCCGATCTTGGCATCCTCCTGGACGCTGCAGTCTCCGGACGGGGAATCGCCTGGCTACCCGACTGGCTGATAGAGGACGCGCTCGGAACGGGACGGCTCCTACGGCTCTTGCCCGACCTGCCTGCTCGCCATCACGACATCCATCTGCTTTGGGCGACGGCGACGGTCGTGCCCGCACGGCTGCAAGTCGCGATTGCCGCGCTGACGGCGGCAAAGGAACAGGCTGAGACTGCGCTGCCTTGTGCGCCGTGACTATCCAGGCGCGCGAATCGAACAGCACGCCATCCGGGGTCAAGTGCGTTTCGAGCAAGGCGCGCAATCGCTGGAGAGTTCCGTCAGCCTCGCGGCGTCGACGTTTGGGCCATAAAGCATTGGTTGGTGGAGGTCAGTCAACGCGTCGGCGAAAAACATCACGCCAAATCGACTGATGCACAGGTCGCAATGCGCGACTGGAAAACAATGAAACTGCGCATCACCCAGTTCAAACGCACTGTTGTGCAAGTCGCCCGCCTCAATGCGCTACTGCCCTGCTCCCCATGACGTTTCAAACCCATGTTTGAGGAATCAAAGATAGGAAAGTCTGTTTTTCCTGTTAGAAAATCCTACGCGGCATGCAGCTTCTTATCAGCGGTCTCTTTAATTCGGCGTATCGATTGACAGCTACATCTTGTCGGCGGATATTGGATCGCTATACCTCGAGCGTATCCGAGGTGGGGAAGCGCCTACCGATTTCATATTTTCGTCACGCTGTTAACAGCGTTTTTGAAGTTGATCGCGGAAACTGGTGCGGGAGAAGGATTTCATGAGCAACCCATTCGATGACGACAAGGGCACCTTTCTGGTGCTCGTCAACGACGAAGGCCAGCATTCGCTTTGGCCCGACTTTGCGGCAATTCCGGCGGGCTGGACTACGGCTTTCGGGCCGGAGGCGAGAACAGCCTGCATGGACTATGTAGACCGAAGCTGGACCGATATGCGTCCCAAGAGCCTTGTCGCAGCGATGGAGCATCCGATCGGCTAGGGAAACGCAACTGGACGCCGGCACCAGCAACACGCCGGCATACCGATTGAACCAAACATGCCCGTTCAAGGGCGACCAGAGGTTCATGGGCCATGGAAGGGTTCTCGCTCGATGGCGCTTACATTGACGTGCCGAGGGCCCCGCAACAGGGCTTTCGCAACGTCAGTTTTGCCGGGCTGTTCGAGCGGCAGGCCGAGCTGACCCCGAATGCCATGGCGCTGGTCTTTGGCGAGGCCCGCTTGAGCTATGGCGAGTTGGATGCGCGCGCCAACCGACTGGCCGCGTGGTTGTCCGCAAAAGGCATTCGACCGGAGGATATCGTCGCCGTAGCGCTGCCGCGATCGTTCGAAGCGATCGTGGCGATTCTGGCGACGCACAAGATCGGCGCTGCTTATTTGCCGCTGGATCTGGATTATCCCGAGCAGCGACTGATCTACATGCTTGAAGACGCGGCTCCCGCTTGCGTGCTCGGTTTCCGGGAGACGGTTCTGAAGAAGCCGCCCGCCCTGCCCGCCTATATGCTGGACGATGCGGACATTCGGGCCGAGATCGAGGCGCTGCCACCCAGCCGGATCGGGGCCGCGCACGACGCGAACGCCGCGCAACGCGCCGCCTATGTGATCTACACCTCGGGCTCGACGGGTGAACCCAAGGGCGTAGTGACGACCCATGCCGGCATCGCCGCGCTGGTGGCCACCTACCGCGAGCGGCTGCGCATCGAACCGGAAAGCTGCGTACTGCAGTTTGCGTCGCTATCCTTCGACGCCTCGTTCGCTGAGATCGCCATGGCGCTCGCGGCCGGCGCGCGCCTGGTGCTGGCTCCGTCCGATGAGCTGCTCCCTGGCGCGAACCTGGCAGCGCTGTGCGAGCGGCAGCGCATCACCCATCTGGCCTTGCCGCCGAGTCTGCTGGCGTTGATGGCGCCTGGCGATCTTCCGGGCGTGGAGACCTTGGTCGTGGGCGGTGAAGCGTGCCCTGCGGCGCTTGCGGCCCAGTGGGCTCGCATGCATCGCCTGATCAATTGCTATGGACCGACCGAGGCTACCGTCGATGCGTTGATTTCAGCGCCGATCGGTACCGAGGCGAACGCCGCTGTGCCGATCGGAAGTCCCGTGTCCGGCGCGGCTGCGTATGTTCTCGATGCCGCCCTGCGGCGTGTGCCGGAAGGCGACGAAGGCGAGCTGTATCTGGCTGGCCCGGGCCTGGCGCGCGGCTACCTGCATCGCCCTGGTTTGACGGCGGCCCGCTTTCATCCCGACCCGTTCGGCGCGCCGGGCAGCCGCATGTATCGGACCGGCGATATCGCGCGGCAGCTGGCGGATGGCTCGTTGTGCTTCGTCGGCCGCGCCGATCAGCAGGTCAAGCTCAATGGCTTGCGCATCGAGCTCGAAGAGATCGAAGCCTGGCTGCGGCGCGACGCCACCGTAGCGCAGGCGGCCGTGCTGATGCGCGAGGATCGTATCGGCCATCGGCAACTGGTCGGCTACGTCGTGCCCAAGCATGGGCAGCAGGAGGCGACGCGGGACGCGAGCTACGAGGCGCAGCAGGTTGAACAGTGGCAGGTATTGCACGACGGCCTGTACAGCCAGCACGCGGAGCTGGCGGATGATGAGGATTTCGGGGGCTGGGACAGCAGCTACGACGGCGCTCCCATCCCTCTGGACGAGATGCGCGAATGGCGCGATGCGATCGTCGGCAAGATCCTGGACCTGCGCCCGCGGCGGCTATTGGAGATCGGCGTCGGCACCGGCCTGATCCTGTGGAAAGTGGCGCCGCATTGCGCCTTCTATTGCGGTACGGATTTTTCGCTGCCGGTCATCGACTCCCTGAAAGCGAGGGTGGCGGGCAATCCGCAGTTGCGGGAGCGCGTGGAGCTGCGTTGCCAGCCCGCGCATGAGATCGGCGACATACCGGATGGCGGCTTTGACACCATCGTCATCAATTCGGTCGTGCAGTATTTTCCCGGCGCCGGCTACCTGACTGCGGTGCTGCGGCAGTGCGCGACGCTGCTGGCGCCTGGCGGGCGCGTGTTGATCGGCGACGTGCCGGATTTCCGCCTCATGCGCTGCTTCGCCACGTCCGTCGCCTGGCACCGGGCCGGCGGTGGCGATTCACGCGCCATTCGCCACGTGGCCGAAGAGGAAATGCGGCTGGAAAACGAAATGCTGGTCGATCCCGGCTATTTCTCGGCGCTGCCGCAACAAATCGAAGATCTGGCCGGTGTCGACATCCAGCTCAAGCGGGGGCGCGCGCGCAACGAAATGACGCGCTATCGCTACGACGTAGTGCTGCACAAGCACGGCACAGGCGTGCGTTCCGCCGCCGCGCTGCCCAGCCTGGCGTGGGGTCGCGATGTCGATACGGTGGCCTCGTTGCGTCAACGCTTGCTGGCCGCTCGTGCTGAAGGTCTGCGGGTGAGCGCCATCGTCAACGCCCGGCTGACGGACGAGTTCGAGATCTCGCGCCGGGTTTGGGGCGGGCGCGAAGACGCGTTAGCGCCTGCCGTCGACCCCGAGGACTTGAGGGTGCTCGGCGCCGAGCTCGGCTGCCAGGTTGCCACTACCTGGTCGCCGGACCGCACCGGCCAACATTTCGATGCCGTGTTCCTGCCTGTGTCCGATGCACCCGGCAACGCGCTCGACAGCCTGTATCTCGCGCCGGCCATCGCGGCCGGCTCGTCGCTCTGCCACGACCCTGGCGCCATGCAGGACCATCGCGGTTACGTGGCTGCGCTGCGGGAACGTCTCGGCGAACATCTGCCCGCCTTCATGCTGCCCGGCGCGATCGTCGTTCTGGCCGAGCTGCCACTTAGCGCCAACGGCAAGCTCGATCGCCAGGCCTTGCCTGCGCCGACCGGCGCCGCCGTGCTGCGCCGCGCCTACGAACCGCCGCAAGGCGCGGTCGAGCAGCTGCTGGCGGAGCTGTGGGAGAGCCTGCTGGGGGTCTGGCAAGTCGGACGAAGCGATCACTTTTTCGAGCTCGGCGGCAATTCGCTGCTCGCGATCCAGCTCGCGAGCCGTATGCGCGACGCGCTCAACGTGGATGTTCCGATCCGCACCCTGTTCGAGGCTCCTACCCTATCTGCGCTGGCCGGGCAGCTGGCCCATGCGCGCCATTCCACCCGCCTGCGCTTGCGCCGCATGCAACCACGCGAGTCCGCCCAATGATCCCCATGTCTCTGGCTCAGCAACGCTTATGGTTCCTGCACAAGCTCGAGGGCCCCAGCACCACCTTCAATGTGCCATTGGCGTTGCACCTGGAAGGCGAGCTGGACGCGGACGCCTTGCAGGCGGCCGTGCGGGACGTGGTGGTCCGGCACGAGACCCTGCGCACCATCTTCCGTGAAGCGAACGGCGTGGGTGAGCAGATCGTGCTCGACCCCGCCGCGGTCGAACTGACCTTCGAGCGGATCGATGCTTCCGAGGAAGCGCTGGCGCAATCGGCAAGGGCATTCTCCGAATACCGGTTTGACCTGACCCGGGATATTCCGTTACGCGCCGCGCTGTTCCGGTTGGCGCCTCGCCGCCACACGCTGGTGCTGCTGGTCCAGCACATCGCCAGCGACGGCTGGTCCTGGGCACCCCTGGTGGACGACTTGAGCGTCGCCTACGCCGCCCGCCGTCAGCGCGAAGCGCCGGATTACCTGCCGTTGCCGGTGCAGTACGCCGACTACTCGCTGTGGCAGCAGGAATGGATGGCGCAGGAATCCGATCCCGACAGCGACATCGCGCGGCAGCTGGCGTTCTGGAAAGACAACCTGGTCGGGCTTCCCGAGCAAGTTGGCTTGGCGACGGATCGCCCGCGCCCAGCCAAGACGGTGCACGCCGGCGACAGCATCGAGGTCGACTTCGGCCACAAGGTGCTGCGCGACCTGCACGAGTTGGCGAGCCAGCACCGCTGCAGCCTGTTCATGGTCTTGCACGCGCTGGTCGCCGCGCTCATGACCAAGCTGGGAGGCGGGACCGATCTGCCCATCGGCACTTCGGTCGCCGGGCGCCACGACGAGGCCTTGAACAACCTGGTGGGTTTCTTCGTCAACCTGCTGGTATTGCGCACCGATACTTCCGGCGACCCCTCCTTCCATCAACTGCTCGACCGCGTGCGCGAAACCGACCTGGCGATCTATTCGCACCAGGAGGTGCCGTTCGAACGCCTGGTCAACATGGTCAATCCGTTGCGCCAGTCGTCGCAGCATCCCTTGTTCCAGGTGGCGATGGTGCTGCAGAACAACCGCAACGCCAGCGTTTCGATGCCGGATCTGGCCGTGCGCACGGAATTCCTGCCCCTGGGCACGGCCAAGTACGACCTGACGTTTGAATTCGTCGAGCAGTCCGATCCGCACGGAATCAGGAATGGGCTTTCATGCAACATCGAATACATGGTCGATCTCTACGATCGCGCCACGATCGACGGCTTCGCCGAAAAACTGGCGCGCCTGATCGCAACGGTGACGAAGCGGCCGGACCTGCCCTTGAGTCGTGTCGACCTGCTCGGCGAAGAAGAACGCGAGCGCTTGCTGAACCAGTGGAATGGCACCGCTCGATCCATGCCGCCCGGCCCCCTGCCCGATCTGTTCGCGGCGCAAGCGGCGCGCCATCCGGATGCCGTTGTCGCTTCCGACGGCGAGCGCACGCTCAACTACGGCCAACTCGATCGCCGCGCCAACCAGCTCGCGCACTATCTACAAGGCCTGGGCGTCGGCCCGGACGTACTGGTAGGCCTGTGCATGGAGCGTTCGCTGGACCTGCTGGTGGCCATGCTCGCCATCCTCAAGGCGGGCGGCGCCTATCTGTCGCTGGACCCGGAACATCCCGCCGAACGGCTCGCCGCCATACTCAACGAAAGCATGGCGCCGATCGTGCTCACCGAGGCAGCGCTTCGCGATCGGCTTCCGGTGCACTGGGGCGTGTTGCTGGTGCTGGAGGAACAAGGGGCGGAAATCGATGCGCAACCGGAAGTGGCGCCGGCGCACGGGTTGCAGGCCGAGCATCTGGCTTACGCCACCTATACATCGGGATCCACCGGCGCACCCAAGGGCATCGTGGTCACGCATCGCAACGTGGTCGACCTGGCGTTCGATCACCGTTGGCAGGAGAGCGACGAACGACGCCTGCTGCTGCACGCGCCGTTGGCGTTCGACGCGTCCACCTTCGAGATCTGGGTGCCGCTGCTGCGCGGCTGGCGGATCGTGGTCGCTCCGCGCGGCAAGATCGGCGCCCGGGAGTTGGCGCGTGCCGTCGTGGAAGGCGGAGTCACCGATCTATGGGTCACGGCGGGCTTGTTCCACCTGATGGTCGACGATCACGTGGAGTCCTTCGGTGGCCTGCGGCGGGTCATCTCCGGAGGCGAAGTGTTGTCGCCACCGCACGTCGCCAAGCTGCTGGCAGCGTGTCCGCAACTGACCATGTGCAATGCCTATGGTCCAACCGAAACGACGACTTTCGCCACCCTGCACCCCATGCGCGCCGGATCGCAACCGGCCGGAAGCCTGCCCATCGGCGTTCCGATAGACAACATGCGGGCCTACGTGCTCGATAGCGCCTTGCAACTGGCGTCGGTCGGCCAGGTGGGCGAGTTGTACCTCGGCGGATCCGGCCTGGCCCGTGGCTATCTGTCGCGTCCCGCGCTGACCGCGGAGCGCTTCGTGGCGGATCCCTTCCACGCCGGCGAGCGCCTGTACCGCACCGGCGACCTGGTGCGCTGGCGCGCGGACGGCACGCTGGACTTCGTCGGACGCGCGGACCGTCAAGTGAAACTGCGCGGTTTTCGCATCGAGCCGGTAGAGATCGAAGCGGCCCTGCTTGCCCAGCCTGGCGTGCGGCAGGCGGCGGTGGTCGTGCGTGAGGATCGGCCCGGACAAAAGCAATTGGTGGCCTACATCGTCGGCGCGCCAGAGCGGACGCTGGACCCCGCCGCCTTGCGCCGGGTGCTCGGCGAGCGCCTGCCCGTCTACATGGTGCCGGCGGCGATCGTGCCGCTGCCCGCGCTGCCGCTCACCGCCAATGGCAAGCTCGATCATCGGGCCTTGCCTGCGCCGGATTTCGACCGCACCCAGGTGCGCGCGCCGCGCACGCCGCAGGAACAGGCCCTGGCGGGCCTGTTCGCCGAAGTGCTTGGCCTGAACCAGGTCGGCGTGGACGACAGCTTTTTCGAACTGGGCGGCCACTCCCTGCTGGCGGCGCGCCTGATCTCCCGCATCCGCAGCGTCATGAATGCCGAGGTCCCGCTGGCCGATATCTTCGACGCGCCGACGGTCGCCGAACTGGCCGCGCGGATGGCGGCGGCACACCGCCCTGCACGTGCGCCGCTGCGCCCCATGCGCGCCACGGAATCCCCCTCATGATCCCCCTGTCCTACGCCCAGCAACGGCTCTGGTTCTTGCAGCAACTGCAAGGCCCGAACACCTTGTTCAATGTGCCGCTGCTGCTGCGGCTGCGCGGCGTGCTGCACGCAGACGCGCTGCAGGCGGCGCTGGACGACGTGGCGAACCGGCATGAAAGCCTGCGCACCGTGTTCGCCGACGTCGAGGGCGTGGGCCGGCAGATCGTGTGCGAAGCCGGGCAGGCTCGGGTTCCGTTCGAGCTGCGCGAAGTCGATGCCGGCGCACTGGAAGCCGCGCAGCGGCAGGCGGCCGAGCACGTCTTCGATCTGGCGGCGGAAATTCCCATCCGCGCCACCTTGTTCCGGCTGGGGCCGGACGAGCACGTCCTGTTGCTGTTGTTGCATCACATCGCCAGCGATGGCAGTTCGCTGGCGCCGCTCACCGGCGACCTGGCGACTGCCTACGCGGCGCGCTGCCGCGGCCAGGCGCCGGCTTGGGAACCGCTTCCGGTGCAGTATGCGGATTACAGCCTGTGGCAACGCGAATGGATGAACGAGGAGCGCGATCCGGACAGCAGCGTGGCGCGCCAGATCGCCTATTGGACATCGGTCCTGGCCGGCCTGCCGGAACAGTTGACGATCGCCGCCGATCGGCCGCGTCCCGCGCATGCCAGCCACCGCGGGGCGAGCGTCGTCTTCAGGGTTCCCGCGGCGGTGCACCGCCGTCTGCGCGAGCTGGCCCGCGAAACCCAGGCCAGCTTGTTCATGGCGCTTCACGCGGCGGTGGCGGCGCTGCTGTCCTTGCATGGCGCGGGTGAGGATCTGCCGATCGGGACTTCCGTCGCCGGTCGCGACGACGAAGCGATGGAGGCGATGGTCGGCCTGTTCGTCAACCTGCTGGTACTGCGCACGGACACCTCGGGCAATCCGAGTTTCCGCGAACTGATTCGCCGCGCGCGCAGTGTTGATCTGGCCGCATTTTCCCACCAGGCGCTGCCCTTCGAACGCGTCGTCGAGGTCGTCAATCCGCTGCGTACCCAGGGTGCGCATCCTTTGTTCCAGGTCGCGCTGGTGCTCAACAACAATGCCTCCGTGGCGGACGATTTCGCGGACTTGCAGTTGAGCTTCGATTTCATGCACGTGGCCGTCGCCAAGTACGACCTGGGTTTCGGCTTCGCCGAAGAACTCGACGCCGGCGGCGCACCCGCGGGGCTGAGCTGCGATCTGGAATACGCGCTCGACCTGTATGAGCCGGACACCGCGCAACGTCTGGTCGACAGGTTTCTGCGGCTGCTGTCGGAAGCGACCGGGCAACCGGATCTGCCGCTGGACAGGATCGACCTGCTCGAGGCATCCGAGCGCCGGCATGTGCTGGAAAACTGGAACGCGACGGCGCACTCCGTGCCCGCGGACAATCTGGCCGATGCATTTACCGCCGTCGCCATGCGCATGCCCGATGCCGTCGCGATGCGGGCCGGCGACCGGACCGTGACGTATGGCGAACTCGACGCGAACGCCAATCGCCTCGCGCACCACTTGCAGTCGCTGGGCGCAGGACCGGATGTCCTGGTGGGCTTGTGCCTGGAGCGTTCGCCCGAACTGCTGACGGCCACCCTGGCCATCGTCAAGGCGGGCGCCGCCTATTTGCCGCTGGATCCGGATTACCCGGCCGAGCGGCTGGCGCAGATGCTGGGCGAGAGCATGTCGCCGGTGCTGATCACGCAGGCGGGGCTGGTCGATCGACTGCCCGCGCACTGGGGTGCGCTGGTGGTGCTGGAGGAAGACGCCGAAGCGATCGCGCAGCAGCCGTCGACCGCGCCCCGGCACACCTTGCAACCGGCGCATCTGGCCTATGCGATGTATACCTCCGGCTCGACCGGCTTGCCCAAGGGCATCGCGGTCACGCATCGCAACGTGCTGGATCTGGCCCTGGACCGACGCTGGCAAGACGAGCGCCAACAGCGCGTGCTGCTGCACTCGCCGCAGGTCTTCGACGCCTCCACCTACGAAATCTGGGTGCCTTTGCTGGGCGGGCGCCAGATCGTGATCGCCCCGCCCGGCAAGACCGATATCGACGCGTTGGCGCGAACCATCGTGGACGGACAGGTCACCGCGCTGTTCCTGACCACCGCGCTGTTTCGCCTTATCGCCGACATGCCGGACTGCCTGGCCGGCGTGCGCACCCTGTGGAGCGGTGGCGAGGCGGCATCGCCACAAGCCTTCCGGAAAGTGATGGAGGCCTGCCCGCAGGCAACGGTCGTGCACGTCTACGGTCCGACCGAGACCACGACGTTCGCGAGCTGCCATCCGCTGCCGCCGCTCTGGCGGGCCGACGACGGCGTGCCCATCGGCGCTCCGATGGACAACACCCGCGCCTATGTCCTGGATCGCGGGCTGCGCCTGGTTCCGATCGGCGTGCCCGGAGAGCTCTACCTTGCCGGCTCGGGACTGGCGCGCGGCTACCTGCAACGTTCCGCATTGACGGCCGAGCGCTTCGTGGCCGACCCCTATGGCCCGCCGGGCAGCCGCCTGTACCGCACCGGCGATCTGGTGCGTTGGCGCGCCGACGGCCAGCTCGTGTTCGTCGGCCGCATCGACCAACAGGTCAAGATCCGGGGTTTTCGGATCGAGCCGGGCGAAATCGAGGCCGCGTTGCGCGAGCAGGCCGGCGTGGCCCAGGCGGTGGTCGTTGCGCGCGAAGACCAGCCCGGGCACAAGCGTCTGGTCGGCTATGTGGTAGCCGCTCCGGGCCAGGCTCCCGATCCTGCCGCGCTGCGCCGCCAGCTCGGCGAGCGGTTGCCCGAATACATGGTGCCGGTCGCGATCGTGCTGCTCGAGGCGTTGCCACTCACGCACAACGGCAAGCTCGATCAGAAGTCGTTGCCCGCGCCGGATTTCGTCCCGGCCGGACGGCGCGAGCCGCGCACCGCGCAAGAGCTTCTGCTGGCGCGGCTGTTCGCCGATATCCTGGGCCTGGAACAGGTCGGCATGGACGAAAGCTTCTTCGATCTGGGCGGGGATTCGATCCTGGCGATACAGCTCAAGGCGCGCGCGCAGAACGCCGGCGTCGCGTTCGATCTGGCGCATCTTTTCGATCATCAAAGCGTCGCCAGGCTGGCGGCGATCGCCACCTTCTCGGTGGGCGGGCGGGCGCGCCCCGTCGAGGCTTTCGAACTCATTTCCGCGGCGGATCGCCAGCTCGTTCCCGAACACGTCGAGGACGCTTACCCGCTCAGCCAGGTGCAGGCGGGCATGGTGTTCTACAACCGCTACGACACCGCTTCGTCCCTGTATCACGTGGTCTTCTGCGCATCGATGCAGCTGCCTTTCGACGAGACGATGATGCGTGGCGTGCTCGATGAGCTGAGCCTGCGCCATGAGGTGCTACGCACCAGCTACGACTTCGATCGCTACAGCGTGCCCTTGCAGCTGGTGCATCGATCCGCCCGCGTGCCGCTGGTCGTCGACGACTTGCGCGGCCTGGACGCAGCGGAGCGGGAGGCGGCGTTCGACCGCTGGTGCGGGGAGGAGGCGCGAAGCCCCTTCGATGTCCATCTGCCTCCCCTGCTGCGCCTCTTCGTGCATCGCATGACCGACCTGGAGTTCCGCTTTACCCTCAGCTTCAATCACGCCGTCCTGGACGGGTGGAGCGATGCCAGCCTGGTGACCGAATTCATGCAGCGCTACCAGGCCAGGCTCGAGCAACGCGCGCTGCCCGCCGTGCCTTTGTCCATCAAATATCGCGACTACATCGCGCTGGAGCAGCAGGCGATCGCATCCGAGGCTACGCAGCGCTTCTGGCGCGACATGCTGGCCGGATATCGGCCGGTGGAACCGCAGCGCAGCGTTTCGCCGACGCGCGCAGGCGCGCGCCACGCGCAGCCGGAAGACTACGCCTTCATGCGGATTTCGAACCGGACCTTCGAGGGCCTGGTCGATCTGGCCCAGCAAAGCCAGGTTCCGCTCAAGACGGTCCTGCTGGCCGCCCACATGGCCGGGTTGAGCGCGCTGACCGGCAGCCGTGACGTGGCGACGGCGATCGTCAGTCATGGCCGCCCCGAGGCAGTCGATGCCGAAAAGCTGATCGGCCTGTTCCTCAATGCGGTGTTCTTGCGCATGCGCATCGGCAGCGGCAGTTGGCGAGGCCTGATCCGCGACGTCATGGAGGCGGAGAGCCGCCTGTTCCCCCATCGACGCTATCCGTTGCCGACGATCCTGGGCGACAGCGGCCTGAAGAACGGGATAGGCGTCATCTTCAACTACATCCACTTCCACGTTTACGACCAGCTGAATGAATTGGGCAAGAAACTCGACGTGGGCAGCGGCGAGGGGCATTCGGCCTTCCCGCTGGGCATGGATTTCCAGCGCGAGGCAAACGGAATCACCGCGTCGGTCACCGGCCATAGCCATCTCTACGACCACGCCACGCTGCAGCGCTACGCGGATTGCTATGCCGATATCCTGAAGTCGATGGCCGAGGCTCCGGACGCGCCCGTGGGCACGCGCAGCCTGCTCGACGACGAGGAAATCGCCCGCATCCTTGGCGAATGGTCGGCCACCACGCGCGCGGTTCCCGGCGCGTCGCTGCCGGCAGGCCTCCACGCGGAAAGGGTTCGCGCCTACATCCTCGACGGCACGCTCCAGCCAGTACCGGCGGGAGTGACAGGGGCGCTGTATCTCGATGGAGACTGCATCGAAAATCATCACGCAGGTTCGCCCGCGCTGGTCGCTGGCAGCTTCATCGCCCACCCGTTCGCCGATGGCCGCCGCCTGTATCGGACCGGGGATCTTGCATCCTGGTCGACGGACGGTTCGTTGCTGCTGTGCGCACCCGCCGAGCGCTCGACACCGGGCACGGATTCCGCCATCGACATCGACCGGGTCGACACGCTGCTGTGTGCGCATCCCGCGATCGCGCACGCGGCAAGCGTGCTGCGGGAGGACGAGCCCGGACGCAAGCAGCTGGTGTCGTATGTCATCACCGGACCTGGCCAGTCCGTGGATGCGGATGAGCTTCGAGGCCACCTGAGCCCATTGCTTCCGCCTTATGTCGCTTCGACCTTCGTCATTACGGCGCGGCCGCGGTCCGCCGAGCGTGGGGCGCGCTTGGATCAGGAGACATCCATGCTTTGGTAGTAGCGGCCTGGCGCCGACGGTGGAGGTCGCAGGATGCGTCCCGGCTCTGCGCGTGCAGCACAGAGCCGGCATTTCAACTCAGAGAGAGTGTCAGCCGATGGGTGGTGAACATGAAAAAGTTCAGCCGTTATTGCCGATCGATCCTCTTCACGCCCGCGCTGGTGGCCGAGCGATCGGTCAAGGCAGATATCACGGACGCCGATATCGCCTTGATCGACCTTGAAGACTCCGTCGCCGCAGTCCACAAGGCCGAGGCCAGGAACCGGGCGGTGGCTTTCTTCTCCAGGCCGGCGATGACATCGCGCCGACGCGCGGTGAGGATCAACAATCTGGGCAGTGCCGATGGGCTGCTCGATCTGCTGGCGCTGTGCGGGTGCGCGTACAAGCCCGAAGTGGTGATGGTGCCCAAGGTCGAATCGCCGCGCGATCTGGAGATCGCCGGGAGCCTGCTGGGCGACGCGGTCGAGCTGATCGCGATCATCGAGACGCCGCTGGGCATCGAGAACATATCCGCCACGGTATCCACGCGGGCCCGTTTGACCGCGACGATCTTCGGCGCCGCCGATTTCGCGCTCACCACCGGCATGTCGATCGATTGGCAGTCACAGCACTACGCGCGTTCGCGCCTGGTCACGGCCACGCGCGGCGCGGGTTTGCATCCGCTCGAATCGCCTTGGTTCGACGTTCGCGACACGGAAGGCATGATCACCGCGGCCACGCGCGCCCGCGAGCTTGGCTATGGCGGCATGGCCGCGGTGCATCCGCACCAGGTACCGATCATCAACGAGATTTTTTCCCCTAGCCAGGATGACATCGATCGTGCGAAGCGCCTGGTCGCCGCGAGCGCCAGGGACGGCAGCGGAATATGCGTGATCGATGGGATCGCCGTCGGCGCGCCGTTCATCGAATCCGCGCGGCGCTTGCTGCAAGAGTTCGACGCGCCGCGGCCGATGGCCAGGGACTGTTACGAGGAACCAGCGAAAATGGGCGAGGCATGAGCGGCCTGACGAACAGGATGCCGCTCGAGCAAGCCGCCGTAGCGGCGAAGCCGTATGTGGTTTCCGACATCGCGCCGTTGCGGCGCGTGATCGTCAATGCGCCGTCGCCCGCCGATTATCACCTCGAGGTCGCGACCGGCAATTTCCTGCACTACAACCCGCCGCCGGTAGCGGCCGCGCGGCAGCACGCGCAACTCGAACGCCTGCTTGCGGCGTCCGGCGCGGAAGTGCTCTCGATGGAGCGGCTGCTGGACGAGGCGATCGAGGAAGCCCGCAACGAAGGACAGTTCGCGACCTGGCTGCGCGCCTCTCTGCCCCGGCTCGCGCCTTGGGTCGGCTCGGCGACCGGTGCAACGCTGCTGGCCCGGGCCGGGCACGTGCAATTCCAGACCGATGCCGAGGGCGTCTACCGCCATATCGTCGACCACCGTCTCGGGCTGGTGTTCACCCGCGACCTGGCCGTCATGACGCCACGCGGATGGATACTCGGCAACTTCATCTCGCCTTCGCGGCGAGGCGAGGCTTCGCTCATGCGGTTCGCGGCGGAATTCTCGCCCTCGCTGCGCAAATATCCGGTGCTGTTCGACGCCCTCGAAGCGGGACTTTGCCTGGTGGGTGGAGACGTGCAGGTCGTAGACGAGCGGACTTTGATGGTCGGGGTCGGCCATTGCACGGATCCGCGCGCTGCCCCGCTGCTGGCCAAGCGGCTCGAGATGGACGTGATCGCCGTGCGGATGCGCGGCGACGATACGGTGCGGTGGAGGCCGGACGATAGCGTTCTGGCGCATATGTTCCTGCACCTGGACAGCTGTTTCACGCGCGTGGACGACAAGCTCGCGGTGGCCCTGCCCTATTTCCTCGAAGCCGAATATGCCGATCGGGATCCGCTGACCCGGTTTCTGAAAGGCTTGCTGGTGGAGCCCACCGTGGACCCCAAGCAGGCGGACGCCGCCATCGCCAACCTGGCGGGCATCGGATGGGTTCGTCGCTACCGCGCCGGAAGCGGCGATGTGGATGACAGCTGCGAAGGGATGAAGCTGGTGGACCTGGTCCGCGCATGGGGCTGGCAGGTGGACTTCGTCGGCGGTGCCACGGACGCGCTCGACCTGGAGCATTTCTTCCGCGTGGTGCTCGCCGAGCACGACAAGCAAGCGTCGAACCTGGTGGCCACTGCGCCCGGCCGGGTGCTCGCGTATGCCGATGCGCCGCGCACCCATTCGGCGCTGCAAGCCCGCGGCGTCGACGTGCAGACCTTCGATGGCCGTGATCTTTGGCCGTGGTGGGGCGGACCGCACTGCCTGACCTTGCCTTTGGAGCGTGGATAAGCCGTCCCGCGCACCCCTTTCCCTTCGCATCGGCGCGCCGTCCGGGCGTAGCGCCGACGCCCACCAGCCAGGAGACCGCCATGAACGAGAGCGACTCGAACGAAATCGTCGGACCCCATCGTTATCGGAATGCCGAAGCCATGCTCGCCCATGGCGAGCGGGTGTGGCTGCGTGCGGCGGACAGCGGATTGCTCAATATCCAGGTCGACCACGAGTCCAACGATCGCCTGATCGTCCGCGATACCGGACACGAATTCACCTTGCTGTGCTCTTGCTCGTACCTGGGCCTGAACCACCATCCGAAGATCATCGAGGGTGCGGTGTCCGCGCTGCGCAAGGCCGGGACCACCGGCCTGTCGATCGCGGAGGTGCGGGTCCGGCTGAACCTGCTGGTCGAACTGGAGGAAAGCCTGCGCGATCTCTACGGCGCGCCCGCGCTGCCCGGCGTGAGCTGCAGCGTGCTCACCGCCGGGATCCTGCCGCTGATCGCCTCCGGACACATCGGCGGCGGCGCCGGCGGACCGCGAGTGATGGTCTTCGATCGCTTCTGCCACTTCTCGATGGCCTACATCAAGCCGATCTGCGGGGACGAAGCCTTGGTGCTGAATTGCCCGCACAACGACTTGAACTATCTGGAAGATATCTGCAAGAAATATCCGCGCGTGGCCTATGTCGCCGACGGCGCCTACTCCATGGGCGGACGCACCGCGCTGGAGGGCTTGATCGACCTGCAGAACCGCTACGGGCTGTTCCTCTATTTCGACGACTCCCATGCGCTGTCGATCGATGGCCCGCGTGGCGAGGGCTATGTCCGTTCCAGGATTGAGATGAACCCCTTGACCATGATCGTGGGTTCCCTGGCCAAGGCTTTCGGTGCGTCGGGCGGCGTCGCCATGCTCGGCAGCGAGCGCGATTTCCAGTTCCTCTATCGCAATGCCGGTCCGGTGACCTGGTCGCAGAACATGGACGTGGCCGCGGTAGGTGCCTGCCTCGCGAGCGCGGAACTGCACCGCACGCCGGAACTCGGCCAGCTGCAGGCGAAGCTGCAACGGAACATCGATGTCTTCGATCAACGGTTCCCCACCCGCTTCTCCGGCAACGGCTTGCCCATCCGCCTGATCGACGTGGGCGACGAGGATCTGGCGGTGCGCTTGTCCGAACAGCTCTACCGCGCGGGCTACTACTGCTCGGCGGTGTTCTTTCCGATCGTCGCGCGAGGTGCGGCCGGTGTCCGGGTGATGCTTCGCGCCGATCTGGCAGCCGATCGCCTGGACCATTTCTGCGACGCCGTCGAATCATCGATGGCCAGCGCATGAGCGCCATGCCGTCAGGAGAGCAGCCGTCAGGAGAACCTGTGCAGATGGATCGAGACGATCGTTTATGGGGTTACCGGGCCGTCGGCGAGAACCGCTATCGCGAGGTCATCGGCTTTTGCTACGACGACTTCCGCCCGGGCGATGTGTTCGAGCACCGTCCAGGACGCACGCTGGGTGAATCGGACAATCTGTTGATGGCCGGGTTCAGCATGAACCCTTCACCGCTGCACATCGATGCCGAGTATTGCGCGCATACGCCGTGGAAACGGCCGCTGATGTCCAGCCTGGTGACCTTCAGCATCGTCTGCGGCATGAGCGTACGCAGCACCAGCGGCCGCGCGCTCGCCAACCTGGGTTGGGACAAGGTGCGCCTCACCCACCCGGTCTTCGCGGGCGACACCATCTATGCGGAGAGCGAGATCCTGGCCAAGCGGCTTTCGGAGACCCGGCCGGGCGCAGGGATCATCAGTTGCCGGACGCGGGGACTGCTGTCCACGGGCGAAGTCTTCCTCACTTTCGAGCGCAGCTTCCTGGTGCCGACGCGCGGCCATGAGACCGAAGACCAGGCGGGGTACTGAGCGGATGTTAGCCATCGTCTACGAAGGCAGCGGCGGTCCGGAGGTCATTGCGCGGCGCGAGTTGCCCATGCCGGTGTGCACGCCGGACATGCTGCTGGTGAAGGTGCATGCCAGCGCCCTCAACCGGGCCGATGTGCTGCAGCGCGAAGGGGAATACGAGATACCCGCCGGGCAGTCGACCATTCCCGGCGTGGAAATCGCGGGCACGGTGGAAGCCTGGGGTGAGAATGTCTCGGGTTTCACCCGCGGCCAGCGCGTCTACGGCGTGGTAGAGGGCGGCGGCTTTGCCGAGTTCTGCCTGCTCGACCGCCTTATGGCCAACCTGATTCCCGACGGGGTCAGTTTCGAAGAGGCCGCGGCGACGGCCGAGTCCTTTCTGACCTGCAACGAAACCCTGTTCGAACTCGGCGGACTGGCGCCGGGCGACAGTGTGCTCATCCATGCCGGCGCCAGCGGCATCGGCACCACCGCGATGCGGATGGCCTTGCACGTCGGGGCGCGGCCGATCTGCACCGTCGGTTCCCCAGCCAAGGCCGCTGCGCTGCGCGGGCTCGGCGCCGCGGAGGTCATCGAATACAGGAAACAGGATTTCCTCGCCGAGGTGCTGCGCCTGACCGACGGCGCGGGCGTTGCGCTGGTCCTGGATTTCGTTGGGGGCGCGTATCTGGAGCGCAACCTGCGCGCGCTTCGCCTTGGCGGATGCATGGTGTCGGCGGGACTGCTGGACGGACTGTCGGCGGAAATCGACCTGCTGTTCGTGATCGAGCGCCGTCTGCAGATCAAGGGTTCGTCGCTGCGGCTACGCCCGATGGCCGAGAAGCGCGGCGTGAACGCGCGCTTCCGCCAGCGTTGGCTCAAGCCCCTGCAGCAGGGCGAAATAAGTCCCGTCATCCACGCCACGTATGCCCTTGCCGATATCGCGCTGGCCCAGCACGAGATGGAGCAGAACCGGAACATCGGCAAGATCGTGCTGGCGGTTCGCGATACGGAAGGAACATCGCTGCTGTGAACGACACCATCCGTTGCGCGCGATCCCGGCGTGCCGTTCGCCGCGAACCCGCCTGCGATCCGATTTCCGCCATGGAGAAAGCATGAACGTCACCGCCGCCGACAACGACCTGGTATGCCTCGCACGCGATACCAAGCTCGAGCCGCTGGTCTTCCGCTGGTATGCCTGGGGCCATCTGGTCTCGCCGGTGCAACTGGCCCTGTCGCTGGCCTTTCGCCACCTGCCGATGCTGAAATCGTTCATCACCAATCCGGCGGTGCACGAGGCGGCGAGGAAGAACCCGAAGATGCTCGGCGGGTCTTTTCTGGAGCTGGGCCAGGGTGACCTGCCGGCCGTGCGCGCATTGCAGCAGGACATCCTGACGCGCGGAGCGGATCTGCTCGGTTTCGCCGAAGATCTGATCAAGCTGGATCGCCAGCTGCAAAAAAGCGAAACCGGTTTCAGCCTCGACCACCATTACGACGCGCTGCCCGCATCGCTCGCGGGCCTGGTGGAGGCCAACTACGACCTCAATCACCATCCTTCGCTGCGCGTGCTCGAGGAATTGATCTACCGGGGCGAACTGGCCGGCACGGCGGCTCAGGAAATCGCTTTCTGCAAGACGCCGGACGCGGAGCGCAATTTCTTCATCAACACACCGCGGCTGGACGGCGAGGACCGCTTCGTCGTGCCGCTGCCGTTCGACAGCGCCGCATACGATCTGGTGTCCCGCAGCCGGCTATCGCCGGTCCCGTTCGGCGTCCTGGCTGATGCGCTAGGTGTCGCCGACGATGCCGCGCGCACGCGGCTGCGCGGCTATTTCGCGCAAACGCCGCCGCCGCGCAAGGAACCGGATTTCGCTGGCGAAGGAGTGCGTGTGCGCTACTTCGGACACGCCTGCGTGCTGGTGCAGAGTGCCGAGGTCTCAGTGCTGATCGATCCTTTCCTGGCCTGGGACGGCGACAGCGACGACCGGCTCACCTTCCACGACCTGCCGGACCGCATCGACTATGTTTTCCTCACCCACAATCACCAGGACCATTTCAGCGTCGAGACGCTGCTGCAGCTACGCGACCGTATCGGGACGATCCTGGTGCCGCGCAACAACGCCAACAGCCTGGCCGACCCGTCGATGAAACTCGCGCTGCAGGCCATCGGCCAGCCGCGCGTGCAGGTACTCGACCCGATGGAGCGCGTGGCGATTCCCGGCGGCCACCTTACCGCCTTGCCTTTCTACGGCGAGCACGCCGATCTGAGCATCGCCAGCAAGCACGGCCTGCATGTGGATTTGCAGGGCAGGACGATGATGTTTCTGGCGGACTCCGACGGCAAGGATCGCGCGCTCTATCGGCGCATCGTGCAGAGGTTGGGCAAGGTCGATACCTTGTTCATCGGCATGGAGTGCGATGGCGCGCCGCTCACCTGGCTCTACGGCCCTTATTTGAGCCAGCCGATCAGCCGCAAGGACGACGACTCGCGGCGTTTGTCCGGATCCGGTAGCGAGAATGCCTGGAGGATCGTGGAGGAAATCGGTTGCACGACGGCTTACGTCTACGCCATGGGACAGGAGCCCTGGTTGCGCTTCGTGGCTGGCTTGCAATACACGCCGCAGAGTAAGCAGATCGTCGAGTCGGACAAGTTCATCGGTCGCTGCAGGGAGGCTGGACTGACGGCGGAGCGGCTGTATGGATCGCGGACGATGCGGATTTGAGCGCTGTCGGCTGGGATATCGAGGTTTCGGTGCGCAGAGCACGGGCACTCGCCGCGCTTGCCCCTGGCCACGGCAAAAGTCTATCTGGTGGCGTCTGCCAAACCGATGGGAAGGCAGTCTTACTGCTGCAAATTCCACCTGATGATGGCCCGCACCTCGCGCTCGAAGCCGAGGATGCTGACCGCTGCGGGATCCAGCGCGAGATGCTCACCTAGCGAAGGCTCATTGGTGGTCCAGACGGATGCGAGCGCTCGTAGGAAGTGTGCGTGTGAAAACAGCGCGATGTTGCTCGCATCGCGGCCCAGCAAGCGGTCGATCAAGGCCTGCGCGCGCACGCCGATCTGCACGGCACTCTCGCCATCGGGAATGGACGACGTCCATACGGACCAGCCGGGCTCCTCCGCGCGGATATCTACCGTCTTTCGCCCTTCATAGATGCCGTAGTTCCATTCGTGCAGGTCGGGTTCGATCTCAGCCTGCCCTCCGAGGTCGGCAAGACGGCAGGTTTCTCTGGCCCGTTGCATCGGGCTGGTCAGCACGACGTCAAACTTCTGTGTCGCGAGAAGCCGTGCCAGCGCGGACGCCTGAGTGCGGCCTCGCTCGGTCAAGGCGATGTCAGTGGTGCTGGTGTGCCGACCGGATTTGCTCCATTCGGTTTCACCGTGGCGAATCAGCCAGATGTTCGGTCCAGGCTTCAAGGTTGCAGTGCTCATGGCGGTAGCGTGCGGATCGGGGCTGGTGTTGCTGGTGTTCCGGCCAGCCGTTATTGCTTCCCGGGGTGCACTACGGTGAATCCAGATGCCCGATGCCACGCGGGCCGGGCGGCTTGCTCTACGATTGGAGGGCGCTGGCATCGATCCCGGGTGGGCTGTCTTGCTGTTTTAGAGAACCCACCCTTCGCGATACTCACGCCGCAGAAACGCATTCGCGCCCGGCATGTTGGTGACGCGCATGTTCGCCGCGTCGTACTCGATCCTGCCGCCAGCGCGAAGAGACACTATGCCCAGCAGCATGACCTCGGTCAGTCGTGCGGCGTACGAGAACGGCGACGACGCTTCCGCCTTCCCCTTGCAGGCGTCCACCCAGTTCATCTCGTGCGAGGTCTTGATGCGCGCGTACTTCTGCGGCGGCGTACCCACCGAATCGTGCAACGATTGCGGCAGCAGGCGCGGGTTAGCGCCGTAGGTCTCGTGGATCAGTTTGCCCTTGTCTCCTACGTACAGGACGCCGCCGTCCTTGCTCATCTGCCCTGCCCCCAGCTCTTTCAGCCCTGGCGGCAGCAGCGCGCCGTCATACCAGGTGAGCTTCACCGGTGGCCTGCTGCCGTGTGCCGGGAAGTCGTAATGCGTCATCGTCGCCATGGGGTACGACGCGTTGTTGAATGGCGTCGAGGTGGTCTCCACGGAGGTCGGAAAGCCCAGGTCCAGCGACCAGAACGGGGAATCGATCAGGTGCGCGCCCATGTCGCCGATGGCACCCACGCCCCAATCCACCCAGCCGCGCCAATTGAACGGGTGATACGCGGGGTGGTAGTCGACGACGGGGCCGGGGCCAAGGAAGAGATCCCAGGCCAGCCCTTCCGGCTTCGGATAGTTGCCGGCCATCGCATTGGCGAGCCGATCCATCACCGCGTCCTCGTTCCAGTTCGAGCCGTCCGGCTGCGGCCTGGTCTGCGGGCGTGGAATGCCCTGCGGCCAGTAGGCCAGCGGGCGATTCGTCCAGACGTGGACCTCGCGAACATCGCCGATCGCCCCGGCCGCGATGTACTCGTTGATTAACCGGGCGTCGTCGGAAGAATGTCCCTGGTTTCCCATCTGCGTGACCAGCTTGGGATTATCTTTCGCCTTCCTGGACAGCTCGCGGGCCTCGTAAATCGACCAGGTGAGCGGCTTCTGCAGATACACGTGCTTGCCATGGCTCATCGCCGCGCTGGCGATTACCGCATGCAGATGATCCGGCGTCGCAATGACCACCGCGTCGATGTCCTTCTGCTGTTCGAGCATCCGGCGGTAGTCGGTATAGCGCCTGGCCGAACTGAACTTGCCGGAAAGCAGCCTGGTCTGCGCGATCTCGTCCTGCAGCTCCCGGCGTTCTTTGGCGCTCTGGGCCTGGCCCAGGCGTGCCTGCGTTTTTCCCAGGCCGTCGACCATCCCGCGAAAGGACTTGTCCGTATAGCCCCAGTCCACATCGCACAGGGCGACGATGTTCTCGCTGGCCAGTGCGCGCATGTTGTGCATGCCCATGCCGCCGACACCGATGCCGGCAATGTTCAATCGATCGCTCGGCGCCGTATGGCCGGGTCCGCCCAGGACGTGGCGGGGCACGATCATCAGCCCGGCCGCGGCGATGGCCGTGCCGGTGAGGAATTCACGGCGTGTGATCTTGCCGCTTGCCGCGGTATTCCCGGGGATTTCCCCGGCGCGGTGGTCCTGCTGTTCTTTCGCGACTTTCGATTCGTCCGTCATGGGCGTTGCGACCCCGGGGCTGGATATCGATATCCGATACCCAGCATTCTGGCCGCAACGTGATCAGGGGATCAAGGTGGCCGGGACAGTCGCAGCGTCAGGCGCTACGTATCACAATCATCCACACCCATGGATCATCGCTGTCACGATCTGCCCGCGAGCAACTCATCCAGCTGCGCGAACTGCTCGGGCAGGCCTTCCGCCGAACCGGCGAGGGCTTCGTCGAGGGCCGCTTCGGTGGGATAGAGCTCGTGAAAGGTGACCAGCGTCTTGCCGGCGTTTTCTTCGAACGTCACCGTGGTCAGGGCACCCTGATCGCTCTCTTCGTTCGTCCACACGATGCGCTTGTTCGGCGTGACTTCCTTGTAGGTGCCGAAGAACGCCATCGGTTGATCGAAGGCCGGGTGGCGGAACACGAGGCGATACGTGCCCCCGGTGCGAATATCCATCTCGCTGGAGAGCAGCGACATGCCCGCCGATTTCGGAACCCACCAGAGCTTGAATAACTCGGGCTTGCTCCATGCTTCGAAGACAAGGTGCACCGGGGCGTCGAAGGTTCGCGTCACCACGAGTTCGCGGTCGGACTTGCGCTCCACGGCGGTGCGGTTCGTGGCGGCGGAACTACTTTCTTTTGCGTTGGACACGTGCCTTCTCCTCGCTTTTCAGGTGTTCGACAAGCTGGTCCAGCGCGTCGAAGCGCGCGCTCCAGAGTTGACGGTGCTGCTCGATCCAGGCGGCCTCTTCTTCCAGCCGGCGCCGTCCGAGCTTGCAGGTTCGTACGCGTCCGACCTTCTCCGTGGTCACCAGCCCCGCCTGCTCCAGGATGCTGACGTGTTTCTTCATGCCCGTAAGGGTCATGCGAAACCGTTGGGCAAGGTCGGTGATCGAGGCGTCCGAACCCCCGAGCTGCTCCAGCACGCCGCGCCGGGTGACATCGGCGAGCGCGGCGAAGGTGGCGTCGAGGCGGGCTTGATACTGAACCATATGGTTCACTGTAAGGCGCGGACCGCTGATTTACAAGCGCTCGAAGAGCTTCCAATGCCCCTCGGAGACGACCTCGACGACACCGTCCACCACCTTGATGGCCGTGCCGTCGTCCAGTGCATACCCCGGCACCGGTATGCGCGCGGCCCACTTCTCGGCATCGGCCATGGTGTTGTCCGGACACATGGCGTTGTCCAGGTGCGGGAAGATCGAGAAACCAACCATGCCCAGCGCGCTGTCGCCGCCAGCGGCCGGCTTCCATCCCACGAATTCCTCGCCGACGTGCGGGGCCATCACCATGCTGCCGGCGCTCAGTCCGACGTAGACCGTCCTGTTGAGCGACGGGAACAGATCCGCCAGGCCGGATTCGCGCATCCAGTGGTGCAGATACAGGACGTCGCCGCCGCACACCAGCAGGGCATCGGTCTCCCGCACCAGGGGAATCCAGTTCTCCTTGTCGATACTGGGCAGCGCAGTCAGCTCGAGCATGCCGACGGACTTCCATCCCAGTTCGACCATGGGCGTCGGTGTCTGCCCTGCAATCTGGCGCCACGTCATGACCGCGGTCCGGGGCAGCATGCCGTACATCGCGGTGGGAATGCACAGGGCGGTGCACTCGGCGATGGGCTTGCCCAGCATGTCGACAAGCGTGTCGCGGATGCTCCGGTTGCTGACGCCGCCGGAGGTGAGGAGAAGCTTCATCGTGCCGTCCTTTTCATCGGGCGAATCGCCTCCCGTTTGAACTTAGCACTGAATCTCCGGCGCTTCTCCATCGAACAGCTCCATGCGAGGATGGCCCTCGCTTCAGCGGGCGTGAAATCAGTGGCGGCTCAGATCCATGGAGCTCCTCGAAATATTCTGAATGTGGAGCGCGGCCATGAATACACGACCACCACCCACATCCGCCGAACGCCTGGCGGCTCGCCAGGCCAGTTCGGCGTCGATCACCAAGCAGCTGATCGTCCTCGCCATGGGGATGGCCGGCGCAGCAACTATTGCCGGGATCCTGGGCCAGGTAACGGAGCAGTCGAATCCGATCTGGGCGCTTCCGGTCATCGTGTCGGGGGTTTTCTGCTTCATCGGATTTCTGGCCACGATGAGCTGGACCATGCGCTCGACCATGGGCATCGCGCCGCGGCCGGTCGTGACCGGTGGGCTGTACCTGACCGCGTTGCTGCTCGTGGGCGGTGTCGTAGCCTACGCCAGCGCAGTCCCTCCTGCCGCCTATCTGACGCCACTCGCGTTGGCGTTCGCGCTGGCAGCGCTGATCGCGATCGGTGCGCTGCGGCGTCGGGCCAGGATCGCGAAGATCGCCGCGCTGCGACGCGGCACCCACGCCCAGGGCACCGTGACCGACGACGGACTCGCCGCGTTCGCGAGCACCCCCAACCTCAAGATCACCACGGTCACGGTGTCGTTCCGCGATGCCAGCAACGTCGAGCGCTGGGTCAGGGTCCCGGCCACTCAGGCGCCCGGTCGGCCGATCGCGGTGGGGGACAGCGTCGATGTGTGGTTCGACGCTGCCGCACCGGGCGACATCGGCCGCATCGTGGTCGCGCACGACAACGGCGCCTCGCGCATTGCTCCGGGCATGCCATCAAAGCCAGCATAGGGCGTCGTTATCCGTAGAGGCCCGGCTAAGCTCGCCCTGCGTCAAGAGCAAACAGGACGTCGCGCTCGAGCATCCTAATCGGCGAAGTCCATCACCGCCTTGATCGTCGCCTCGGGCATTTCTTCCATCAACCAGTGCCCGGCGCCTGGAATGACGAGCTCCGTGACGTCGTTCGCCGCATGGCGCATTTCGGTGGCCATATTCGAGCCGAACGATTTCTCGCCGCCGATCGCCAGCACCGGCATCGTCAACTTCGTCTTGATCGACTCCGCGTTCGCTTCGGCGTCATTGGGAAAAGCCTCGAATTGCGCGAACGCCGCCTTCATCGCACCGGGTAGCGCGTACAGGCTCGCGTAGTGTGCGCGAGTGGCTTCGTCGATCCTGGCTGGATCGCCCGAGAACTCGTTCCAGAACCGGTCCAGGTAGATGCGTTCGCGCCCCTGCACCAGCCGCAACGCATCCGGACTGGTGAAATGATGGTGCCATTGGCTGGGTAATCTCGACAGTTGCTCCCACGGCGGGATTCCGGGGATAGGCACATCCATCACCACCAACTTGATCGTCTTGTCCGGATAGCGCGCCGCGTAGGCGTAGGCAACCATTGCGCCGAGGTCGTGTCCGACGACGATGGCGTGGTCGATGCCGAGAGCTTCCAGCACCATCCGGATGTCGGCGGCCTCATTCGTCTTCTCGTAACCGTTGTCGGGTTTAGCGGACCAGCCCATGCCACGCAGATCCGGAACGACGACGCGGTGATTCCTGGCCAACGCCACGGCCAGCGGCTCCCACATGTCGCCCGTATCGCCGAAGCCGTGGATCAGCACCACCGCAGGGCCCGTGCCACCGACACGCACATGGATGGTCGTGCCGTTGGCTTGGACTTCCTGCGACTTGAAGCTGGCCGGAAACGGTCTGGGCTGCGCTGCCGCAGGCGCGTGCCATGCCAGCGCCGCTGCTGCGAGTAAACCGGCGCCTAGCATCGTCTTGATCCTGGTGTGCATCATTGACCTCTCGGTTAATGGGATCTGGCGCTCCGCTCCGTAAGAATCGAAGCTTCGGACTTCGTTAAAATGCTAGATGCGGCATGCCGCGGCCAGTAGCGCCGCACCCAAGCGCACGGTGTTTCCGCGCCGGCACCAATCGCCTCTGCAGTGCGGCACACCGGCAATTTCCGGCCATCATCCGCATCGGTTGCGGGTATCTTTATCCGGCTGACCGCGCCGGCCGGCCACGATCATGAAGGAGGCACTTATGCTTGAAACCACCCATCTGCTGAAGTCGTTTGACCGTGTGACCGACTATTGGTCGCCGAAGGTGATCGGGCGCGTCAACGATCAATACCTCAAGGTCGCCAAAGTCAAGGGTGAGCTCGTCTGGCACGCGCATGCCGAAGAGGACGAACTCTTTCTGGTGATCAAGGGCCGGCTGAGGATCGAATTCGAAGGGCATGCCGTCGACCTCGATGAGGGCGACATGCTTACCGTCCCGCGTGGAGTCAGGCATAACCCCGTCGCAGAGGAGGAGTGCTGGGTTGTGCTGATCGAGCCGGTGTCGACCAAGCACACAGGCGACGTGCAGACCGAGCGCACGCGTACTCTGGAAGAGCAGCTCCGCTAGCAAGGCAGCAAGGGCCTTCGCTCCTGAAGAGGGATTTCAGAAGCGAGCGCGGCGCGGCGGCCCCCGGGTCGCGTCGCGCTTCCCGGTCTAGCGTATGCCGGGCGGCGCGAGCCGCTTCAATGCGCTCGCCGCAATGTCGCTGAAGACCTTGGCATCGTCACGGGCCCGCGCCGCCAACATCGCCCCATACACCGTGGCCATGAACGCCTCGGCCTCCTGGCGAGCGGATCCCTGCAACTGGAAGCGTCCCAGTTGCGCGCCGCGGGTCATCACGACCTCCAGCCAGTTGGACAGGTCACGGAAATGCGCGCGCACTTCTTGAGCCACGTCCGCCGGCAGCGTCGGCAATTCGCAGGCGAGCATGCCTGCCACGCAGAACGGCGCGGAGGCATCGGCGATGCACTTTTCCCAATATCCCGTGTACATGCGCAGCTGTGCATCGGGATCAAACGCGCCTTCGTCGAGCCTGCGCGTTTGCTCCGCGATGGCGGCGCGAGACTGCTCCACAACGGCCTTCGCCAGGTCGGACTTGGCGGGGAAATGGTGGTGGATGCTTGCCTTGCGGACCTGCACCTGCTCGGCGACATCGGCATAGCTGAAGCCGTTGTAGCCCCGGGTCTGGATCAGATAGCGGGCCGAATCAATGAGTTTCTGTTGCGTAGTCATGGAAGCCATTCTACCACTAGGTAGGTCTAAGTATGTGAGTGGCCACACAGCGCCACCTTGACTACGTAACCTACCTACTAGTAGGGTTACTCACCCTCCTACGGAAACTCCCATGAATTCCCTGCGTAACTTCTATCTCCTCCGCTCCGGGGCCGCCTTTGCGTGGGTCGTCCTCGCCTTCCTCTCCGTCTCGGCTCCAGCACCTGTCGTGGGCGCCCTGCTGGTGATCTATCCCGCCTGGGATGCGCTCGCCAATGTCATCGATGCCCGCCGCAACGGTGGTCTCAAGGTCAATCCCGGGCAGAAGTTCAATGCACTCACCAGTATCGTCGCCGCAGCGAGCATGGCCGTTGCCTTTGTGCTGCGCGGCAATGCGGGCGGCGTGCTGGTGTTCGGCGTGTGGGCGCTTCTTGCTGGCCTGTTCCAGCTGGCCGTCGGCATTCGCCGCCGCAAGCTCGGTGGCCAGGTTTTCATGATGATCAGCGGCGCGCAGTCGGCCCTGGCAGGCGTCATCTTCGCGGCCAAGTCTTTCGGGGCAGCGCCCACGATTGCCGAGCTCGCACCTTATGCCGCGTTCGGTGGCGTGTATTTCCTGTTGTCCGCGCTTTGGCTCACCTTCAAGCGCAGCCGCACCGACGTGGGTGTGGCTGTCGAGTGACCGTCGCATGATGGCTGGCAGGTCCGCTCTTCGTTCGACTGCGTTGAGCGTTCCACCCATGCCGGCGCGCTGTATCCATGTGGCAGCGTCATCTACGGCAGGCCGCAGAACCGATCGGTTGCGACTCCCCTTCCCCGCGGCACGCGAGGAAGGGGATCATCCGCTGCGGAAAGACTCGTGCAGGTGCGGCCCGGCTCAGCGAGCGCCCACGGGCGCAAGCTCAAACAGCACCACATCGTTATCGTGCATCGGGATCGTCATCTCACCGGTGCCTGACGTGCCGACCTGCATTTTGCTGGTGACGGGGCGGTCCGCGGTCAGCTCGCGCAGTTCTTGCAGTTGATGCGTGCCCAGCGCAGACGGCGAGCCCATTCGCAGATACGCGGTGTAAGCATCGTTGGCGTCGAAGCCGGTGCGATGGATCGTGATCAGATAATTGCCTGGCCGCAGACCTTTAAGGCCAAGCCTGACGCCGGCCGCCGGCGCAGCGGGTTGCACGCGCGTGTAGAAGGAACGGTTGCTCTGCAACTGCTTCGGCTGCTGGAAATGCCATACCAATAATTTGAAGGTGTCGCCATCCCGCGTTGCGATGCTTTCCGCGTCTCCGGTAACCAGCGCCTGCCTGCCGAGCTGGTTGAGATACTTGTAGGCAAAGTACGCGGGCTTGCGGATGCCCTGCGGATTGAGCAAGCCGAAGCCGCCCTGGAACGGCGCGGTGGGCGGTCCGGGTTCTTCGAACAGGTCGCTGAAGGTCCAGTAGCTCATGCCCTGCGCCTGGCCGTCCACCGCCTTGAGCTTGCTCAGGATGTAGGCGGCGCTGAGGTAGGCGTCGTGCACGGCGTCGCGCGGGGTATAGCTGGTGCTCCACTCAGTGAAGTACAGCGGCAGGCCGGGGCGCGTGGACGCTTGAATCTGCTGCCGGACCCGGCGCACGTCGCCGGCGATGGCGTCGGGCGAAGGCGACAGCTTGGTGTCTTGCTTGCCCTGCTCGTCGAGAAAACCGCCATCCACGCCATAGGTGTGCGTGCTGATGAAATCGAGCGGCACATTTTCTTTCGCCACATGAGCGATGAACTCCGGCACCCAGGCCGCGCCGGCCGTGGCGGGGCCGCCCACCTTCAATTGCGCATCGACGCGCTTGAGCGCGCGGGCGGTCGCGTCGTACAGCTCGAAGTAGGCTGCCTGGTCCGCACCTTCCCAGAAGCCGGCGAGATTGGGTTCGTTCCAGACCTCGTAATACCAGCGGCGGACTTCCTCGCGGCCATAGCGCTGTTGCATATGGCGCGCGAAGGCATCGACCAGCGCAGTCCATTTCGCCAGGTCCGGATGCGATGTGTTGCCCTTCCAATAGAAGACGTGCTGGTCGGAGGTCTTCATCGCTTCCGGCGTGAAGCCGAGTTCGACGAAGGGACGGATGCCCATGGCGAGGAGCCTGTCGTACAACGCGTCGAGCTTGGTCCAGTCGTAGACGGGCTTGCCGTTCTCTTCGCGGTAGGTGCCGAGCACGTCGTGGAAGACGGCGTGGAAGCGGATATAGCGAAAACCCAGCTCGTCACGCACCGTCCTGAGCTGGGCAAGACTGTCGTCGCGCAGCAAGGTGCCGGGGTAGTCCGAGCCGATGGAGAGGGTTTCGAAGCCGCTGCGCGGCGTCGTCGGTCCAGTGACGTCGATGGAAATCGGGCGGTCCGGCGTTGCCGCGTGGACCACGCCTTGCAGCATCAGCAGCAGCGCCATCGCCCTCGCGGCACCACGATTCATCCGTCCGGTCACGAACCATCTCCCTGGCAGCCAGTGCCGCCGGAGTGTATCGGCGTGCCCGGGATACGCGGTGAGCAGTGCGCGCCGGCTGGCGCAAAACGTAAATCGGCTCGGCGGATATCGCAAAGCCAGCAGTGACGCTGGCCGCCCGCCTACCCTGCACTCCCATAGGCTTCGCGGCCCGCGCGGCGCAAGGTCTCGATCATCAGCGCAGCGGCAGGCGAAGGCAGCTTGTCCGAAGCGATGATCAGCCCGAAGTCATCCATCCTGCAATCCATCGGCAGCGGCAGGATGTCCAGCATGCCGTGCGCGGCGTAATAGTCGGCGACGTCCTTGGCCAGCACCGCGATCATGTCGCTCTGCTCCAGCGCGCGGGTAATGAACAGCAGCGCCGCCGTCTCCACGATGTCCGACGGCGGCGCCAGGCTGGCGCGCTGGAACATCAGCTCGAAGCGATGGCGCAGCACGCTACCCGCCGGCGGCACGATCCAGCTGCACGGCTGCACGTCGGCCAGGCGCAGCGGCCTCCCCGTGGACAAGGGATGGCCGCGGCGAACGACCGCATGCACCGGCTCGCTGGCCAGCGGCTCATAGTGCAGGCGCAGCTTGTCGTGCTCCGGGAACAGGCGCCCGACCACGATATCGAGCTTGTCCTGCGCCAGGCGTTCGAGCAGGACATTGCTGGTGTCGACGTCGACCGTGATGCGGATATTGGCGTGCATGCGCTTGACCGCCGCCACGGCGGCCGGCAACAGGCGCACCCCCGCCGAGGTGATCGCACCCAGCGCGACTCGCCCCAGATGTCCCGCCCGCAAGGCGCCGAGTTCTTCCTGGGCCTGGTCCAGGCTGCCCAGGACGGCGCGCGCGTGGCGGATCAGGGCGTCGCCATAGAGCGTCGGCCGCATGCCGCGCGGCATGCGCTCGAACAAGGGGGCGTCCAGCATGTCTTCCAGTTCGCGCAGCAGCTTGGAGGCGGCCGGCTGGGTGATGCTGAGCGCCGCCGCCGCGCGGTGGATGTTGCCTTCTTCCGCTAGCGCCACCACCAGCAGCAGTTGCCGGGTTTTCAGGCGGGTGCGTATGTACCAGGGGCTGGCTTGCAACATGGCTGGACGATACCGATATCGATTTGAATATGTAAGGCGTCGGATTACTCATTGGTAGGTTATCAGTCCACTTTCTAGACTGCAGCCCCCAAGCCAGCGCAAGCCCAGGACCATGCCGGCAAGCAAACCGAAACTGCGATCGCAGCAATGGTTCGGCACCAACGACAAGAACGGCTTCATGTATCGAAGCTGGATGAAGAACCAGGGCATTCCCGAGCATGAATTCGATGGCCGTCCCGTCATCGGCATCTGCAATACCTGGTCCGAGCTGACCCCGTGCAACGCGCATTTCCGCAAGCTGGCCGAGCATGTCAAGCGCGGCGTCTACGAAGCGGGCGGATTCCCGGTCGAGTTCCCGGTGTTCTCCAGCGGCGAATCGAACCTGCGCCCCACCGCGATGCTCACCCGCAACCTGGCCTCGATGGATGTCGAGGAAGCGATCCGCGGTAATCCGATCGACGCCGTCGTATTGCTGTGCGGCTGCGACAAGACCACGCCGGCGCTGCTGATGGGAGCGGCCAGCGTCGACGTGCCGGCCATCGTGGTCACCGGCGGCCCCATGCTCAACGGCAAGCTCGACGGCAAGGACATCGGCTCGGGCACCGTGGTGTGGCGTCTGCACGAATCGCTCAAGGCAGGCGAAATCGACCTGCACCAGTTTCTTTCGGCCGAGGCGGGCATGTCGCGCTCGGCCGGCACCTGCAACACCATGGGCACAGCCTCGACCATGGCCTGCATGGCCGAGGCGCTGGGCGTCTCGCTGCCGCACAACGCCGCGATCCCGGCGGTGGATGCCCGCCGCTATGTGCTGGCGCACATGTCGGGCATGCGCATCGTGCAGATGGCGCTGGAGGATCTGACGCTGTCGAAGATCCTGACCCGCCAGGCCTTCGAAAACGCCATCTGCGCCAATGCCGCGATCGGCGGCTCGACCAATGCGGTGATCCACCTCAAGGCGATCGCCGGCCGCATCGGCGCGCCGCTGGAACTGGAGGACTGGACGCGCGTCGGCCGCGACATCCCTACCCTGGTCGACCTGCAGCCGTCCGGCCGCTTCCTGATGGAAGAGTTCTATTACGCCGGCGGCCTGCCGGCGGTGCTGCGCCGGCTCGGCGAAGCGAACCTGCTGCCGCATCCGCAGGCGCTGACGGTCAACGGTCAATCGATCTGGGACAACGTGCGCACCGCACCGACCCATGGCGACGAAGTGATCCGCCCGCTCGACCGGCCGCTACTGGCCGACGGCGGCATCCGCATCCTGCGCGGCAACCTCGCGCCGAACGGAGCGGTGCTCAAGCCGTCGGCCGCGACGCCGGAGCTGCTCAAGCATCGCGGCCGCGCCGTGGTGTTCGAGAGCTTCGACCACTACAAGGCGACCATCGGCGACGAATCGCTCGAGGTCGACAAGGATTCGATCCTGGTGCTGAAGAACTGCGGCCCGCGCGGCTATCCGGGCATGGCCGAGGTCGGCAACATGGGCTTGCCGCCCAAGCTGCTGCGCCAGGGCGTGAAAGACATGGTGCGCATCTCCGATGCACGCATGAGCGGCACCGCCTACGGCACGGTGGTGCTGCATATCGCGCCGGAAGCGGCGGCGGGCGGCCCGCTCGCGGCGGTGCGCAACGGCGACTGGATCGAGCTCGATTGCGCGGCGGGCCGGCTGCATCTGGAGATCGGCGACGAGGAACTGCTGCTGCGCCTGCGCGAGCTCGGCACGGCGGTCGCGCCGGTGGCCGCCGTCGCTGCCGGCAGCGGCGGGTATGCGCGCCTTTACGTCGATCACGTGCTGCAGGCCGACGAAGGCTGCGATCTCGACTTCCTGGTCGGCCGGCGCGGCGCCGATGTGCCCCCGCATTCGCATTGAGGATCCGTGCATGTTGCCGCTTACAGGTGAGTTGCTGATCGGGGGGCGCGCGCAGCGCGGCGAAGCCGAGGCATTCCAGGCGATCGACGCCGCCAGCGGCGAGCCGATCGCGCAACCGCTGTTCCATGGCGCATCCGTCGCCGACGTCGACCGTGCCTGCCGACTGGCGGACGATGCCTTCGACGTCTACCGTGCGTTCGATGCCGAGCGCCGCGCCGGATTCCTCGAAGACTGCGCCGCGCGCATCGAGGCACTGGGCGACGCCTTGATCCAGCGCGCGATGGCCGAAACCGGCCTGCCGCGTGCGCGCCTGGAGGGCGAGCGCACGCGCACCGCCAACCAGTTGCGCATGTTCGGCGCCCTGGTCAGAAGCGGCGACGCACTCGATGCACGCATCGAGCCCGCCCTGCCCGAGCGCCAGCCGCCGCGTCCGCAACTGCGCTTCTGGCGCATCGGCATCGGGCCGGTAGCCGTGTTCGGCGCAAGCAACTTTCCCCTGGCGTTTTCGGTGGGCGGCGGCGACACCGCGGCCGCCCTCGCGGCCGGCTGTCCGGTGGTGGCGAAGGCGCACCCGGCGCATCCGGGTACGTCGGAACTGGTCGGGCGTGCGATCCAGCAGGCGGCTGCTGCCGCGGGCCTGCCGGCCGGCGTATTCGCGCTGCTGTTCGACGCCGGCCACGGCGCAGGCAGTGCCCTGGTGCAGCATCCGGCGATACGCGCGGTGGGCTTTACCGGTTCGCGCGCCGGCGGACTGGCGCTGGCGCGGCTCGCAGCGGCGCGGCCCGAACCGATTCCGGTCTACGCGGAAATGAGCAGCGTCAACCCGAACCTGCTGTTGCCCGCGGCGCTGACCGCGCGTGCACCCACCCTGGCCCGCGACTACGCCGCCTCGGCCACGCTCGGTTGCGGCCAGTTCTGCACCAAGCCGGGCCTGGCGCTCGGCGTGGCAGGCGCCGGATTCGAGACGTTCGCCGCGCAGGCGGCGCATGAATTCAGTGCCGTGCCGGCTGGCGTGATGCTGACCCCGGCCATTCTCAACGCCTACGAAGCTGGCGTCGCGCGCCTGGGCCAGGACCCGCGGGTGAGCACGCTCGCTCGCGGCGCGGCGGCGCCAGGACGTGCGCAAGCGGCGCTGCTGCGGGTATCGGCGCACGCCCTGGCCGCCGATGCTGCACTGGGCGAGGAGATCTTCGGCCCGTGCAGCATGCTGGTCGAATGCGCCGATCATGACCAGTTGTTCGACGTGCTGCGCGGACTCGAAGGCCAGCTCACTATCGCGCTGCATATGGAGCCCGCCGACGGCGATCTCGTGCGCGCGTTGCTGCCGCTGCTCGAGCGCAAGGCCGGCCGCGTGCTGGCCAATGGCTTTCCCACCGGGGTGGAAGTCTGCGATGCCATGGTCCATGGCGGACCGTTCCCGGCCACCCTGGACGGGCGCAGCAGCTCCGTCGGCACCGCGGCGATCGAGCGCTTCCTGCGCCCGGTCTGCTATCAGAACCTGCCCGATGAACTCTTGCCCGAGGCGCTGCGCGATGCGAATCCGCTGGGCGTGCAGCGCAGGTTCGCCGGCCGGTTCGAACCGAGGACCGCATGAATTCTTCAACGAGCAGCACGCGCGCACCCCGTTACCACGGCATCTTCCCGGTGGTGCCGACGACCTTCACCGAGACCGGCGCCCTCGATCTGGCCAGCCAGAAGCGCGCCGTCGATTTCATGATCGATGCCGGCTCGGATGGCCTGTGCATCCTGGCCAATTTCTCCGAACAGTTCGCGCTCTCCGACGAGGAACGCGAGACCATCGCCCGCACCGTGCTCGAACATGTGGCCGGCCGGGTTCCGGTCATCGTCACCACCACCCACTACGCGACCGGCGTGTGCGCAGCGCGCAGCCGGCGCGCGCAGGATCAGGGCGCGGCGATGGTCATGCTGATGCCGCCCTATCACGGCGCCACGTTCCGCGTGCCGGAGCCGCAGATCTACGAGTTCTACGCGCGCGTGTCCGACGCCATCGATATTCCCATCATGATCCAGGATGCCCCCGCGAGCGGCACCGTGCTGTCGGCGCCATTCCTCGCGCGCATGGCCTTGGAGATCGAACAGGTGGCGTACTTCAAGATCGAGACGCCGGCCGCCGCCAGCAAGCTGCGCGAATTGATCCGCCTGGCCGGTGCCGCCGTGGAAGGCCCCTGGGACGGCGAAGAAGCGATCACCCTGCTCGCCGATCTGAATGCCGGCGCCACCGGCTCGATGACCGGCGGCGGCTTTCCGGACGGCATCCGTCCCATCATCGAGGCGCATCGCGAAGGGCGCCTGGACGAAGCCTTCGCCCACTATCAGCGCTGGCTGCCGCTGATCAATCACGAAAACCGCCAGGCCGGCCTGCTGGCCTGCAAGGCGCTGATGAAGGAAGGCGGCATCATCGCCTGCGAGCAGCCGCGCCATCCGCTGCCGTCGATGCCGCCCAGCGCACGCGCCGAACTGATCGAGATCGCGCGCCGGCTGGACCCGCTGGTGCTGCGCTGGGGCAAGTCGTGATCGATGGCGCATGCTTCGATCGGATCCGCGCGGAACGATGCGCCCTTCCCTGGAACGCCTCGGCGTTCGCCACCGCTTTGCCCCGAGGAGACCGGATATGACCACCCGCACCCGCAGAGGCTCGCTATGCGCCCTGCTCGCCGCCATCGGCCTGGCCTGGCTGGGCGCCAGCCATGCCGCGCCCGCTGGCGCGCCGCTCAAGATCGGCTTCCTGGTGAAAATGCCGGAGCAGGCCTGGTTCATCAACGAGCAGAAGGCGGCCGCCGAACTGGGGCGCAAGGACGGCTTCGCGGTGGTGAGCATCGGCACGCCCGACGGCGAAAAGGTGCTGGCGGCGATCGATAATCTCGGCGCGCAAGGCGCGCAGGGCTTCGTCATCTGCCCGCCGGATGTGCGCCTGGGCCCGGCGATCCGGGCGCGCGCACGGCAATACAACATGAAGGTCGTGACGGTGGACGACCAGCTGGTCGACGGCTCGGGCAAGCCGCTGGCGGGCGTGCCGCACCTGGGCATGTCGGCCGCCAGGATCGGCAATCAGGTCGGCCAGGCCATCGCCGACGAAATGAAACGGCGCGGCTGGAAGCCCGAGGAAGTCGGCGCGCTGCGCATCACCAGCGATCAATTGCCAACCGCGAAGCAACGCACCGATGGCGCCACGCAAACCCTGCTGGCGAACGGCTTCAAGCCGGACAACATCTTCAGCGCGCCACAGCGCACTACCGACGACGAAGGCGGCTTCAACGCTGCCTCGCCCGTACTGACCCGCCACGCGAACATCAAGCGGTGGGTGATCTACGCCTTGAACGAGGAAACGGTGCTCGGTGGCGTGCGCGCTACCGAGCAGCTGCGCATCCCGGCGGCGAACGTGATCGGCGTCGGCATCAACGGCGCGGGCGAGGCGTTCGCGGAATTCCAGAAACAGCAGCCCACTGGCTTCTACGGCACCGTCGCGGTCAGCTCGACCAGTCACGGCAGGCAGAGTGCACACAACCTGGTGAACTGGATCCGCAGCGGCCAGGAGCCTCCCGCCGATACGCAGACTACGGGCACGCTGATGACGCGGAGCAACTGGCAGGCCGTGCGTGCCGAACTGGGCATCTGAGTCCATGCCGCCTGCGGACGCGGCGGCGCCGGGCTGTCGCCTGGAACTGCAGGGCATCAGCGTCGGCTTTCCCGGCGTGCGCGCGCTCGACGGCGTCTCGCTGGAGGTGCGCGCGGGCGAAGTGCATGGCCTGATGGGCGAGAACGGCGCGGGCAAGTCCACCCTGCTCAAGGTGCTCGCGGGCGTGAACCGGCCGCAGGCAGGCACGCTGCGCCTGGATGGCCGGCCGCAGCATTTCGCCGATACCCGCGCGGCGATCGACGCCGGCATCGCGGTGATCTACCAGGAACTGCATCTGGTGCCCGAGCTGACGGTGGCCGAGAACCTGTTGCTGGGGCAGCTGCCGGGCCGGCTCGGCCTGCTTGACCGGCGCGCGCTGGTCGCACGCGCCATCGATGCGCTCGGTCGCCTGGGCGAACGCATCGACCCGCACATGCCGGTGAAGCGGCTCTCGATCGGCCAGCGCCAGATGCTCGAGATCGGCAAGGCGCTGCTGCGCGATGCGCGCGTGATCGCCTTCGACGAACCCACCAGTTCGCTCTCGGCGCGCGAAACCGAGCGCCTGTTCCGGATTATCGAAGGCTTGCGCGACGAGGGGCGCGCGATCATCTACGTGACCCATCGCATGGATGAAGTGGATGCCTTGTGCGATCGCGTCACCGTGCTGCGCGATGGTCGGCGCATCGAAACCTTCGACGCGGCCGCGGGGCTCGACCGCCATCGCCTGGTCACCGCCATGGTCGGGCGCCCGATCGCCGACGTGTACGGTTATCGGCCGCGCGCCGCGGGCGAGGTGCTGCTCGAGGCGAAAGGCCTGTTCGGGCCGGGCCTGGCCGAGCCGGCTTCGTTCGCCGTGCGGCGCGGCGAGATTCTCGGCTTCTTCGGGCTGGTCGGCGCGGGCCGTTCGGAGCTGATGAAGCTGGTCTACGGCGCGACGCGCGCCAGCGCCGGCCACGTCGAACTGCGTGGCAGGCGGGTGGCTTTCGCCAGTCCCCGCGATGCGGTGCGCGCCGGCGTTGCGCTGTGTCCGGAAGACCGCAAGCAGGAAGGCATCGTGGCGATCGCCTCGGTGGCGGACAATCTCAATCTCAGTGCGCGTCGGCATGTCTGCCGCGGCGGCTTCCTGCTCGATACCCGGCGCGAGCGCGAACTGGCGCAGGACTACATCCGCAGGCTGGCGATCCGCCCGGGCGACAGCAGCGCCGCGATCGGCCAGCTCTCCGGCGGCAACCAGCAGAAGGTGATCCTGTCGCGCTGGCTGGCCGAGCGCATCGAGGTGTTCCTGATGGACGAGCCGACGCGCGGCATCGACGTGGGCGCCCGCGCCGAAATCTACCACCTGCTCTACGAACTGGCCGAGGCCGGGCGCAGCGTGCTGCTGGTGTCGAGCGACCTGGCCGAGGTGATCGGCGTCGCCGACCGCATCGTGGTCATGCGCGAAGGCCGCATCGCGGGCTGCGTGGAAAGGGCGGATGCCAGCGCCGACGGATTGATCAAGATGGCGCTGCCGCGCTGAAGCTTCCAGGCCAGACCGACATGAGTGCAGCCATGCAACCCAAGGAAACCTCCGCCGCTCCCGCTTCGGCCGCACCGTCGGCGGCTTCACGCGCCCGCGCGCTGGCCGCGGGCATCGCCAGCCGGTCCGGTATTGCGCTGGTGTTCGTGCTGCTGTTCGCGGGCCTGTCGGCGGCGGTGCCGGACTTCCTCAGCGTGCGCAATATCCAGGGCCTGCTGCTGTCGGTGACCCTGATCGGATCGATCGCCGCGACCATGATGTTCGTGCTGGCACTGGGCGAAGTCGATCTTTCGGTGGCGTCCATCGTGGCGTTCACCGGCGTGGTGGCGTCTACCGTCATCTCGCAGACGCATAGCATCGGGCTGGGCATCGGCGCCGGCGTGCTGGCGGGCGGCGCCGTCGGACTGGTCAACGGCGTGCTGGTGGCGCGCTTCAAGATCAACTCGCTGATCGCCACCCTGGCCATGATGGAAGTCGTGCGCGGCCTCGCCTACCTGGTCTCGAACGGCGACGCGGTGATGATCACCGAAGAAGGCTTCTTCGCGCTGGGCAGCGGCGCCTTGCTCGGCATCTCGTATCCGATCTGGAGCACCATGGCCGGCTTCGCGCTGTTCGGTTTCCTGCTCAACCGCACCGTGTTCGGCAAGCACGTGCTTGCGGTGGGCGGCAACAGCGAGGCGGCGCGCCTTGCCGGCTTGCCGGTGACGCGCATCAAGCTCATGGTGTTTGCGCTGCAGGGGCTGGTGACCGGCTTCGCCGGCGTGATGCTCGCCTCGCGCATGAGCCTGGGCGATCCGAAGACCTCGGTAGGGCTGGAACTGGGTGTGATTTCCGCCTGCGTGCTCGGCGGCGTATCGCTCACCGGCGGGGTGGCCACGATCCTGGGCGTGCTGGTCGGCGTGCTGATCATGGGCTCGGTGCAGAACGCCATGAGCCTGCTGAACGTGCCGACCTTTTATCAGTATCTGATTCGCGGCGGCATCCTGCTGCTGGCCGTGATGTTCGACCAGTATCGACGTGGACGACGCGCCGGCTAGCGAGACCCGGCCTGTCGCAATGCAGCGGCGTATTTCGTAACCGGTTCCGCCGCATTTCGCCAATGACTCACCGGACGAACTGCTCCATCGTGGCAAGCGCCGCGCCCTGCCCGCCGCGCCGGACTCCCTCACTGCGCACGAATCACTTATGACCGCCAAGCATGGATGGGCTTTTCTCGCGGCCATCGCCGCCTTTGTTTTCTTGCCGCAGGCTGCCGCCGAGCAGCGCAGCCTGTCGCAGGACTGGCGCTTCCAGCGCGGCGACAGCAAGGGCGCCGAAGCGGTCGCTTACGACGATCGTTCGTGGCGGCAGGTATCGGTGCCGCATGACTGGTCGATCGAGGACAAGCCCGATGGCTCCCCCCCGTTCGACCGCGATGCGCTCAGCGGACAGGATTCGGGCTACCTGCCCGGCGGCGTCGGCTGGTATCGGCGCCATCTGGTGCTCGATGCACGCGATGTGGCGCAGACGGTGCGGGTCCGCTTCGAGGCGATCTACATGGACGCCGACGTGTGGATCAATGGCCGGCACGTGGAGAAGCACCATTACGGCTACAGCGCCTTCAGCGTCGACCTGACCGGCAAGCTGCATGCCGGCGACAACCTGCTCGCGATCCGGGTCGATCACGCCGATCCGTCGTCGCGCTGGTATGCCGGTTCCGGGCTGATCCGCCCCGCAACGCTGGAGCTGTTGCCGCCCGTGCATATCGAACCGGACAGCATCCAGGTCACCACGCCGGTGGCCACCCGCGAAACCGGCAAGGTGGTCGCGCGATCGGACATCGTCAATGGCACGGGGAAGACGCAGAGCGTGGAAGTGATCTCGCACATCCTGTCGCCGGCGGGGCAGATCCTGCTGCGGCAGGAACGCAGGACCGCGCTAGCGCCAGGTGCAAAGGCGACGGAAGAAGCCTCGTTCGAGTTGAGCGAACCTGCGCTGTGGTCGCCCGACTCGCCCAATCTGTACGTACTGGAACAGAGCGTCCGCACGGGCGATGGCGTATCCGATGTCCGCCGCACGCGCTTCGGCATTCGCACGATTGCCGTCGACGCGGTCAATGGGCTGCGCATCAATGGCAAGCGCTTCCTGCTGCGCGGCGGCAACATACACCACGACAACTACATGCTGGGCGCGGCCGGCCTGCCCGATGCAGAGGCGCGCAAGGTCGCGCTGATGAAGGCCGCCGGCTACAACGCCATCCGCAGCGCGCACAACCCGGCCAGTCAGGCGACGCTCGACGCTGCGGACGAGCTGGGCATGCTGGTCGTCGACGAAGCGTTCGACGCATGGAGCCGGAACAAGAAGTCGCAGGATTACGCGCGCTTCTTCAAGGAGGACTGGCCCGCCGATCTGGACAGCCTCATCGTGAGCGGCCGCAATCACCCCAGCGTGCTGTTCTGGAGCATCGGCAACGAAATCCCCGAACAGGGCGCCGCACCGGGCATCGAGACCGCGCGCCGGATGGTGGCCCGCGTCCGCCGCCTCGATGCCACCCGCCCGGTGACCCAGGCCGTCAGCACCGGTGGCGTGGAAAGCGATGGCCAGTTCGCCGTGCTCGATGTGGCGGGGTACAACTATCACGCCCATGAATTCGCCGACGATCACCGGCGCTTTCCCGCGCGCGTGATGTTCACTTCCGAATCCACTTCGAAGGATGCCTTCACCTATTGGCGCAGCGTGGAAACCATGCCCTGGGTGCTTGGCGATTTCGTCTGGACCGCCGTCGATTATCTGGGCGAAACCGGCATCGGCTGGATGGGCTACAGCCAGGACTGGCAGAAGCTGGGGCCTTACCCGTGGCATCTGGCCTATAGCGGCGAGATCGACGCCACCGGGCGCAAGCGGCCGGCGGCGTATTACCGGGAGGTGCTGTGGAAAACCGGCATCGACCCGATCGCGGCCTTCGTCAGGCAGCCGCCCGGCACCGAAGATCTGCCTGATCGCCACCTGTTCCCGATTACGCCGCCGCACCTGGACTGGTCACTGGACGACGTCCATCCGAGCTGGACCTGGCCGGGGCAGGAAGGCAAGCCGCTGGACGTCGTGGTCTATGCCGAGTATCCCGAGGTGGAACTGTTCCTCAACGGCAAAAGCCTGGGGCGCAAGCCGGTTGGCGTGGACACGGAATACAAGACGAGCTACCAGGTGCCCTACTCGCCCGGCCGCCTGGTCGCTGTCGGCTATCGCGACAACCGCCCCGTGGGGCACTGGGAGCTGCGCACCGATGCCGAGCCGGCGGCGCTGCGGCTGTCGGTGGATCGCACGCGCGTGCGTGCCAACGGCGAGGATCTGGCCTACGTAACCGCCGAACTGTTCGATGCCGACGGCGTGCCGATCTATGCGCAAAGCCATGATCGGCCGATAAGCGTGCAGGTCGACGGCGCCGGGCGACTGGCCGGTGTCGGCAATGGCGATCCGCACGATGCCTCCAGCTTCCAGTCCGGCCGGCGGCACAGCTTCCATGGGCGCCTGGTCGCGGTGGTCAAGGCGGCGACGCAGGCCGGGCCCGTCCAGGTGCGCGTCGAGGTGCCCGGCTTGCCGGCACAGGAAGTCCGCATCGACGCCGTGTCGCCGTGATGCGTGCTGAGGGGAACTGCTCGTGCTGGATCGGCAAGGCATGCATCCTCAGCGCGATCAATTGGCCAGCCGGTTGACGACCATATCCAGCAACACCCTGAGCCTTGCGAGCCGACGCATGTCACGGTGATAGCCCATCCAGATATCCCGCACAGGCGGCTCTTCACCCAGATCGATGCGATGGAGTTGTGCGGTGGCGTCACCCAATGGTCGCGGCAACACGGCAATCCCCGCGCCCTCGACGCACATGCGCGCCTGCACCGAACGCGAGTTGCTGCGAAAGACAATGCGTGCGCCCGGAAGCATGCGCTGCAGCCAGGTGACTTCCGGCATGCCGCCAAACGCAAGATTCATCACCAGCAGCGATGCACCCTCGCCATCGCCGGGCACCGGGCGCGGATGGTCCACCGACGCATAGACGCCGTAAGGCATGCGGAGCAGTTTGCGGGAAACGACATCCGGCTCGTCGAACGGCTGGATGCGGAACGCGAGGTCGGCCTCTTGCCGTGACAGGCTGAAAAGCCGCGAATCGGTCAGCAGCTCGACGCTCACACGCGGATACTGCCTGGAGAACGCGGCGGTGACAGGCGCCAATACATGCTCGGCAAACCAGTCCGCCGACGTGATGCGCAACATGCCATCGAGCTGCCCTCCCTTCCCGGCGAGCTGGCGCTGAAAGGCAACAGCTTCTTCCTCCATGCGCTCGGCATGGCCGAGCACGAGCGCGCCCTCGTCGGTCAGGACGAAACCATCCTTGGTGCGCTGTAGCAGCTGCTGTCCGAGCGCCTGTTCAAGCGCCTGCAATCGCCGCCCCATGGTGGGCTGGCTCTGCCCCAGCTTGCGCGCGGCGCCACCCAGCGTTCCCTCGCGGGTAATGGCAAGAAACACGCGCAGATCACCCCAATCCATCAATGCTCTTCCCCTGGTCGAACTCACTGATCTGTCGCCAGCAACTACACCGCGACCCATTCAATTATGCATGGAGACCATGCATATCTTTCGATCAACATGCAGCTTCTTTTTGTCGTAGCGTACGCACCCACTCGCCTCCCCAGCGAGCCCGCCCCGACCGTTCGACGAGTTCGTCAGCACGCTTTCGATCCGTGCCGATCCAGCTGTTCCATCCCATCCCAAGGAAACGTAATGAAAGCCATGATGCACAGGACGCTCCCTCTTTGTCTGATGCTCTCGCTGACGGTTTCATATGGCAGTGCCGCGACGGTTGCAGATCACCCATCGCGCAATAGTGTGGCGTTACCGGCGAAAACAAAGATCGCCACCAAGGCTTCTCTGGCGACGGCCATGCTCCCCGTCGGCGTCAGCTTGCGCGACATCGACGGCGGCCCGCGCTACTTCACCGATAAAGATTCCCGCAGCGCCTGGATGGACAGCCACATCCTGCTGGGTGCATGGATGGAGCAGCCGGCCGATGCCACGCAGGTGGGTTATGCCGTGGCGATGGGCAACAACATCTATTGGAACCTCGGCGGCAAGGCTGGCGATCCGGAGCAATGGCGCGCCGACTATGACGTGATCCGCGCGGCCGGCATGCACGTCGCCGCGCCGGACACCACGCCCAACAGCGGCACCGAAACGGTGGCATACGACGGCTGGGACGAGGCGGACATGCAATATGGCGCCGGAGCCAACGGCTGGAACCCCGCTGCGCCCAATGCCAACCTCGACGACTGCCTGCCGGCCGGTAGCGAGTGTGGTTATACCGTGGCGAAATGGTCCTACACCGGCCAGCCGCTCAGCTATGGTTCGCCGGGCTACCCCATCAACAACATGGCCAAGCACCAGGGCTATGGCAAAGGCGTACTGTTCTGGATGTGGGACTCGGAGGCGGCGGTATTCCTGGGCTACTCGGACGTGCTTTCGGCCGACAGCTATTGGATGACCGACCCCGACCTGGAAGCGAACTCCCAGGGCGGTTGCGCCTTCTTCCCCAGCAGCGAAAACATCTGCTACGGCCCGAATCCCGTGGGGCTGACCCGCGCCCAGCGGGCCCTGCCTGCCAACTACGCGTTCAACGTGACGCGGTTGCAGACGCTTTCCAGCACGCTCAACCACCAGTCCAAGCCGGTGGTGGTCGATGTCGAGACGGGGTGCCCCATCTATGGTGGAACGGAGTGCATTACTCCGCCAGCAATGAAGGCGGCTGCCATGCACGGCCTGATCGCCGGAGCGCGCGGCATCCTGTGGTTCCAGCACAACTTCAGCGGCCCCTGTACCGACTACACCACGCTGATCGACGGCTCGGATCCACGCACTGACGATTACAACTGCCAACAGACCCCGGGCGTCACGATCCACGGCCTGGTGTTGAACATCACCGCGTTCAACCAGCTTGTGAGCAGCGTGAACAATGTCTTGCTATCGCCGTTCGCCGATGGCTACGTGAGCCACACCGGCAACCTCGCCGCCATGGCGAAGTACGATGGCAGCCATTTCTACGTCTTCGCCGCTTCCGGCACGCCCGCGACCCCGCCGCCAGCGAATCAGTCGGTCACATTCACGGTAAAGAGTTCGGGCGCCACCAAGGTCACCGTGGTCAACGAAGGACGCACGATCCCGCTGGTCAATGGCACGACGTTTACCGACACCTTCGCCGACGCCAACGCGTATCACATCTACCGCATGGACTAACTGCCCTGCCGCCACCGTATCGCGCTGCGATCGGGCAGATGAGTGTCAACGGTCACCCGGCCACTGGTACGCCTCCGATTCCGTAGACACGCCAGTGTCTTCTGAGGATCGGGGGCGTACCGACCTGCTTTGGATCAGCAGCAGACGCTCCCTCACGCCGATCGCTCCCACCCTGCATGTCTCCGAGTTGTTCATGAGCTCTACCGCCGCGGCGATGAGCACGCCTGCGCAAAATGGTTCATGCCAGATAATCGCCATCCATCGTCAGCGCCGCGCCCGCGGCGAACCAACTCCCGGTCGCGCCAGCTTGCCTATGATCAGGCCCTCCTCCGCTCGGAGTCACCCATGAAGAACTGGCCGCCCATCGGCGCGGGCGTCGTATTGATCATGCTCAGCCTGTCCGCACGCGCCGCCGACGTCGTTCTGCGGAACGATGCCTGGCGCATCACCCTGGATACCGCGACGCTCGCCCTGACGGCGGAGCCCGCTGGCGAATCCCCGGTTCGGCTATCGACAGGCGGCCCGGCGCGCAGCGTTGATGATCTTCGCGCCAGCCCCGAACAGGCGTCCTGGCGTTGGGGTAACGGGGACTACCAGGTATCCGCCGGACTGGCTGGCAGCGATCTTACCCTTGCCATCAAGGCGCGAGCTGCCGGGATCCTGCCGCTACTGCGGCAGCCCGCAGCCGCTATCGGCGACGGCCTGATCTTCCCGCTGGCCGAAGGGCATTACATTCCTTCCGGCAACAAGGACTGGCAAGGGTTTCTGCTCGATCGATACGCGCAGTTCGATACCTCGGAAGACCTTTCCTTGCCGCTCTGGGGGCTCGATCGTGGCCGCTATTCACTGACCTGGATTCTGCAGAACCCTTTCAATAACCGTGCTCGCTTCACGCTGGATGGGGCTGGCCTGGCACTCTCGCTCGACCACGAGTTCACGACGTTGAATCTCGACCAGCCCATGACGCTGCTGTTGCACCTGGGGCCGGCGGATCCCTTGGCCGGCAGCAAGCGCTATCGAGAGCTGCTGGTATCCGAGGGGCGCTACGAAACGCTCGCCCGGAAGATCACCCAGGCGCCCGGCGCGGCCAAGCTGATCGGGGCGTCGCATATCTATCTCTGGGACGGTGGCCTGCTCTCGACCAAGGACATTGCGGATTGGGAGCGCTTCGTGGCCCTATTGAACGGCCATGGGGCGCTGGCTTCCGAATTGCGCCATGGGTTCGAGAAAGAAGCCCGATCGATCCTCGCGCAAGCCAAAGGCCCACGGGATGCTTATCTGCGCCAGGCGCTGATCCGTAACGTCAACGAGGCGCTTGCATCGGTGGCGCGGGCCCGCTGGCAGAACGAAGAGACGCCCGACATGCGGGTGCTCGTCGAGAGCTACGGCGAACTGCGCAGCCAGTTCGCACTCGCCTTCGCAGGTGCAGTGACGCCCGATCCGACGCAATGGGGTGGCGGGACGTCCGTGGCGACGATGACCGCCTTGCGTAACGCAGGCCTGCCAAAACTGTGGATCGGCTTGGGCGAAGGATGGGAGCCGGGCCTCTGGCATCCCGAGGCGGTGCAGGCCGGAGTGAAGGCCGGCTACCTGGTGGCCCCCTACGACTCCTACGAAACAGCGCTGCAAGCGGGCGACAATCCGAGCTGGGCCACAGCGCATCTCGGTGGGCGTGCGAACCGCGACTGCGCCGTCGTGCTCAAGGACGGGACGCTGCGAGCCGGTTTCAATCAATCCGGCCACTACACCAGCCCGGATTGCGTCCGGCCGCTGATGCAGGCGCGGGTGCCCGCCATGCTCAGTAAAGTGCCATTCAACAGCTGGTTTATCGACTCCTATGCAACCGGCATGGTGTACGACAGCTATCGACCGGGCGCGTCGATCTCACAGGCTCAATACGCGGCAGGCGCCGAAGCCAGCATGCACTGGATCACGGACATCCTGAAATTGCCGGCGGGGTCCGAGGATGGCAAGGCAAGCACGAACAGCGGCACCGTCTTCGCGCATGGCATGCAGACGCCGGTTATTGCCTGGGGCGACGTCGACATGCGGGAGAACAAGGCGTCGCCCTACTATCTCGGTCCGTGGTACCCGCCTGAGCAGCCGGAGATCTTCTTCAAGGAGGTTCCGCTCAAAGACGCGTATAGCACGGTGTATTTCGATCCACGGATGCGGCTGCCGCTGTTTCAAGCCGTGTTCCACGGCTCGGTCATCACTACGCACCATTGGGAATTCGACAGCTTGAAGCTTTCGAACGTACGAATGGAGAACGAGCTGGCCCAGCTGCTCTACAACGTGCCGCCGCTGTATCACTTGAGCGTATCGTCGCTTAGCCGGCGACTGCCGATCATCAAGCGCCAGGACGCTTTCTTCCGGCCGCTGCACGAACACCTGGCGACGCAGAAGCTGGTCGGCTTCCAATGGCTCACCCCGGATCGCCTGGTACAGCAGACGAGCTTCGAGGATGGAACGGTGTTGATCGCGAACTTCTCGACGCATGCCTTTCAGATGGAGCGCAGCAGAATCGACCCGCATTCCATCGTGGCGCTCCTGCCCGGCAAGGCCCCATCCGCTTACCAGGTCGCTGAGATGCGATACCCCCGATAACGCCCTCCGGGTCGCCAGGCCGCTGCGTTTCGACGATAAACAGCCAGTCGCCCGCGGCGCCGTTCTACTGCCGGCCCCCATGCCCGATCCCTTGGCGAACTCGTAGGCTGGCCAGACCTTTTGCCGGTAAGATGCCCCGCGGCCACACGCGGCCACAGACCCTAACCACGACGGAGGAATCGAGATGAGCAAGGGCATGGATTCGAAGAAGAACGAGAAGAAAAAGCCGGAAAAGACCATGAAAGAGAAAAAGGCCGCGAAGCAAGAGAAGAAGCGGAACGCCAAGTAGGCAGGCTGCTCTGCCGTGAGGAGCCTGCTTTCACCGCATTGAGGCGCGGCACCTACTGACGGGTAGCTCGCGCCTCCGGACAACGCCGATATCCACTTTCGCAACCCAAGGCGGGCGCCACCGGCCCGCCGATGCCGGCGTGCTGGATGCAGAGAACGGACGCGGAAATTCGCGCTACCGCGATGACGGTAGCGCAGTTTCAAGTGCGCACTCGGTGCATCGATTATCATGCCTTTACTTTCCCCGAGCGCTCACCATGTCCACAGAGTCACCCTATCGCACGGTCGATGCCGTTCGGTCTCCGTCTGCGACCGCCACCGGCGATAGGCTCAAGTTCAGCGGGGACAACACGTTTCATCGCGAATTACGTCGTCGTGTCGACGACTATTTCAAGCGCGGCGGACACAAGCCGCGCGGCAACGCGCGCATGTATCTCAAGACGGCCATCATCCTCGCCTCGTTCTTCGTTTCGTATGCGCTCCTGGTTTTTGTTGCGGAAACCTGGTGGCAGGGCCTGCTGCTCAGCATCGTGCTTGGCATCGCCACGGCCCAGGTCGGCTTCAATATCCAGCACGATGCCGGCCATCAGGCGTTCTCGGAGCGCCGCTCGATCAACAAGTGGATGGCCAGAACGCTGGACATGGTCGGCGGCAGTTCTTACGTCTGGCATTGGAAGCACGCTCACTTCCACCACACCTACGTCAACATCGACGGCTACGACAGCGACATCAACCTCGGTGTCCTGGCACGATTTTCGCCCCAACAGAAGCGCTACTGGCACCACCGCTGGCAGCACATCTACCTTTGGATGCTTTACGGCTTCACGGTCGTGAGCTGGCATCTGCACGACGACTTCCGCGACATCCTGACCGCCACCGTCGGCAAGCACCCGATTCCACGACCGCGTGGCATGGAGCTGCTGATTTTCATCCTCGGCAAGGTGATTTTTTTCACCCTCGCCTTCGGCTTGCCTCTCGCGTTTCATTCGATAGGCGCTGTCCTGCTGTGCTACTCGATCGTCGCCCTGGTTGCGGGCTTGCTGCTCGCGCTGGTATTTCAGCTGGCCCATGCCGTCGAAGAGGCATCGTTCCCGTCGCCGGACCAGCCCGGGCAGATGGACACGCCCTGGGCGATCCATCAGCTCCAGACCACGGTGAATTTCTCCCGCGACAGCAGGCTTATCACCTGGCTGGTGGGAGGCCTGAACTTTCAGGTCGAGCACCACCTGTTTCCACGCATCTGCCACATTCACTATCCGGCCATCGCGCGCGTGGTCGAAGCAACCTGCCTGGAATACGGCGTCCCGTACCATGCGAACCGCTCGTTCGGCGCCGGTATCGCCTCGCACTATCGCTGGCTGCGGCGAATGGGCAGATGATCCAGCCCTTCTTCATGGCGAAACTCGATCCACACTACTGAAATGAGTGTTTGGGGCGGCGACGCATAAGCTTCTCGGCATATATAAAACCGCCTGCCTGATAATCCCTTGCGGAAATGATTTTCCGTATTGCGTAAGTTATGGCGCATATATATTTTCCGCCGATTAACGCGACGACGCCTGCTTTAGCCGATAAAAGGTGATCGCGATCCCAGGATTAAAATCCAGGCGCGCCACTAACGCGTAATTACCGCGCGCCATAACGAAACCTCCACGCGCCAGGCGATAGAACGCCAACTCCCCATAAGTAAGCAAAAACGTTTTCCGCGTATCCGCCCGTCTTGATCGGGCGGCTTGATAGCTTCTGCCCGCGCCCCACCCCACCAACACACGTGAAAATCACCATGGGAGATATGGTTATGAGTAAGCGCGTATTTAAGAGAGGCGTTCGTAGCTTTAATCTGTTTGGAAGAGTTATTGCCTGCATGACGCTGGCGATGCTCTTGTCGGCCGCTTGTGTGCAACCGCCATGGTTCGCGACCTGGTACGCGGCGCCGCAGAACTACAACATTCTGTTCCCTGGCAGCACCGTTCCGCCTCTCGCGATCTCGAACCAGTCCATTCGCCAGATCGTCCACACCTCGCACGGCGGAAGCCTGATTCGCATCAAGCTGTCCAATGTCTTCGGCACCACGCCCGTCACCTTCGGCGAAGCCCGGGTTGCCCGCAGCACGGGCAATGGCGGCATCAATCCAGCCACGAATCGGGTGCTCCGGTTCGACGGCAGGAGCAGCGTGACGCTCGCACCTGGCGAAGAACGATGGAGCGACCCCGTCAGCCTGCAGGTTCCGACCCAGGCGAATCTGGCGATCAGCTTGTACGTTCCCCTGAATACGCCCGTCGTCACCACCCACACGATAGGCATGCAGACCAATTACCTCGCGTCGGGCAATCAGGCCGGTGCGGCGACGATGGGTAATGCCACGACAACCGGCATGTATTACTGGCTCAGCGAAGTGGATGCATCGACGGCGGGCGGCTCCGGCGGCGTCACCGACCTGGCGGCGCATCCGTACAAAGTGGTCGTGGCCTTCGGTGACTCGATCACGGACGGCTACGGCTCCACCTTCGGCGCCAACCGCCGCTGGCCCAACGATCTCGATAATCGCGTGCAGGCCGCTGCCGACGACCTCGGCCGGGTAAGCGTGGTCAATGCTGCTATCTCGGGCAATCGCTGGATCTACGATGGCGTCGGTCCCGCGGCCGTCACCCGCTTCGCTCACGACGTGGCCGGTGTTTCGGGCGCGACGCACGTGATGATCCTGCTGGGCGTCAACGATATCGGCCTCGGCGAGCTGTATCCGCCACAGAACGTTTCCGCCGGTCAGATCATCGCGGCCATGCAGGCCACCATCGCCCAGGCGAAGGCCAGCCGCATCAAGATCTACCTGGCGACGCTGACTCCGTATAACGGCGCTTCGTACTACGACGCCGCGGGAGAGATGAAGCGCGAAGCCGTCAACGCGTTCGTGCGCTCGGCGAACGGCGCCGACGGCGTGCTCGATTTCGACCGGATCGTGCAGGACCCTTCCAATCCCACCACCTTGTTGCCCGCTTTCGACAGCGGCGATCACCTGCATCCCAATGATGCGGGATATCAGGCGATGGCCAATTCCATCGATCTTGGCGTGCTCGAAGACTGAGCCGTGGCCACGACATCCGGCTGACCCGAGGATGTCGTGGCCTGCTTTGGGTGGCGGTCACCCTGCCACAAGGGCGATCGCCACCGACTCATTCGCGTGGTATCTGTCTCGGGCGGGACCGAGCTGGGGATTCTGCGCAGGCCGGCTCTGCGGGCCCTGCCCTGCGCACGGCGGCAGTGCCGCCAGGAGGCATGTCGATTCCGGCCTTCATCGTTCGTCGCAGGCAAGTGGGGCATCTTCACCCACGCCCGACCCGCCCGAACCAGGAGTATCCCGATGAACAGCAAGAACACCATCTGCCTGTGGTACGACGGCGCCGCCCTGGAGGCCGCGACCTTCTACGCCAAGACCTTCCCGGACAGCGCCGTGGGCAAGGTCTACCACGCGCCGGGCGATTACCCGGATGGCCAGCAGGGCAATGTCCTGACGGTCGAGTTCACGGTCATGGGCATTCCCTGCCTGGGCTTGAACGGCGGCCCCATGTTCAAGCACAGCGAGGCGTTCTCGTTCCAGGTCGCCACCGACGACCAGGCCGAAACCGACCGTCTGTGGAACGCGGTCATCGACAATGGCGGCAGCGCCAGTGACTGCGGCTGGTGCAAGGACAAGTGGGGCCTGTCCTGGCAGATCACGCCGCGCGCGCTGGTCGCCGCCATCAGCGACGCCGATCCCGCCGCGGCCAAGCGCGCGTTCGACGCCATGATGACGATGAGCAAGATCGACATCGCGACGATCGAAGCCGCCCGGCGTGGCTGATACCGGCAAGCCATACTCAGGCCCGGCGACGCCTGCTGGCTTGCGGGCGCAGGGGTGCGCCCCGTCGCCGCGCCTTATTCCTGAGGAACACGCATGCCATTCCTGCGCCATCCGTTCTCCACCTTCGCGTTCGTGGCCGGTGTGCTGTTCGCGGCATCGGCATCGGCTGCCGAGACCCGCCCATTCGATACGGCCGAGCTGGATCACGCGGTCATGCCGTGCACGGATTTCGACCGCTTCGTCAATGCGCGCTGGCTGGCGAGCCATCCGATTCCCGCGGACGAGGTGCGCTGGGGGGTGTTCGACCAGCTCACCCTGGAAAGCCTGCGCGTGCAGCACGACATCGCCGAGCAAGCGGCTGGCGCAGCGAAGCGGGCCGATGGCGATGCCAGCAGGCGCCAGCTCGGCCTGCTCTATCGTTCGGGCATGGATGCCGCGGCGATCGAGCGCGCCGGCCTCACGCCGCTTCGGCCTGTACTCGACGCCATCGTCCGGCTGAAAACGCCCGCGGATACGGCGGCCTTCCTGACTCGCGCTGCTGCGGAAGGCCAGTCGTTCGTGTTCGCCTTCGACGTGCAGGGCGATTTTCGCGATGCGCGAAGACAGCTCGGGGCGGCTTCGCCCGCGGCACTGGGTTTGCCCAATCGCGACTACTACACCGAGGCTCGTTATGCGGGCGAGCGCAAGGCTTATCGCGCCTACATGATCCGGCTGTTTCGCCTGGCTGGCGATGCCACCCCCGAGCAGGCGGCGGATGCTGCGTTGGCGCTGGAGGCTGCGCTGGCCAAGGCCACGCTCTCGCCGACGGAGGCCCGGCAGCCGGCGAATCAGTTTCACGCACTGCGTGCGGACGAAGCGGACCGCCTCACGCCGCACTTCCACTGGGCGCCGTTTCTCGCCGCGCAGGGGCTCTCGGCGCAGGCCGAGTTCTCATTGGCACCGCCGGCATTCTTCGCCGGCTTCGATCGCCTGCTGGCCAGCGCGCCGCCGGCGCAGTGGCAGGCCTATCTGCGCTTCCACGCACTCGACGATGCCGCGCCTTACCTCGCGCAGGCATTCCAGGACGCCGCCTTCGATTTCCACGGCCGCGCGCTCACCGGCCAGCAGCATGACAAGCCCCGCTGGCAGCGCGTGCTCGGCACCGTCAATGCATCCATGGGTGAGGCGATGGGGCGGCTCTACGTCACGCGCACGTTTTCGCCCGAAGCCAAGCAGCGTGCGCAGACGCTGGTCACGCGCCTGCTGGCGGCGCTCAAGACGCGCATCGAGGCACTCGACTGGATGAGCGAGGCCACCAGGGCGCGTGCCCTGGCCAAGTGGCAGGCCTTCGTGCCCAAGGTCGGCTATCCCGACCATTGGCGCGACTGGTCCGGCCTCGACCTGTCGGCCACCGATTACTACGCCAACGTGCGTGCACTGGCCCGCTATAACCATCGCGAGGCGATGGCGCGAGTCGGTAAACCGACCGACCGGACCCGCTGGAGCGTGTTGCCGCAGACAGTGGACGCGTTCTACCGCGCGCAGGACAACAGCATCACCTTTCCGGCGGCGATCCTGCAGCCGCCTTTCTTTTATGCCGATGGCGACGATGCCATCAACTACGGCGGCATCGGCGCCGCCATCGGCCATGAGGCCACGCACGGCTTCGACGATGCAGGCCGCCAGTTCGACGGACAAGGCAACCAGACCGACTGGTGGACGCCCGAGGACAATGCCGGTTTCAATGCGCGCGCCGACGCGCTGGTGCGCCAGTTCGACGCTTATGCGCCGCTGGCGGGCCACCCGGATGTGCATATCAATGGCCGCCTCACCCTGGGCGAGAACATCGCGGACCTCGGCGGCGTGCACATCGCTTACGACGCACTGCAGTCAGCGCTCAAGGCCAACCCTGCGGAGGCCCGCCGCCAGATCGACGGCTATACCCAGGACCAGCGCTTCTTTCTCGCCTTTGCGCGCATCTGGCGCGCCCGCATGCGCGAGCAGCAGACCCTGGTCTATCTTTCGAGCAACCCGCATGCGCCGCCGCGCGAGCGCATCATCGGCACCCTCGGCAACGTGCCTGCGTTCGCGCAAGCGTTCCAGTGCAAGACCGGGGATGCCATGTTGCGTCCGGCCGGCGAGCAGGTGCGGATCTGGTGAGGGCGTACGCCCTCACCGATCGACCGGAGTCCCTCGCCTAGCCGGGCCAGGAGCGAATCGGCCACTCAGATCCGGAACGCCACCCGTTTCGCCTCGAGCGTCGTATACCCGTCGTCGAAGAAATACCAGGCGTCGTATCGGCCCGGCGGCAAGGCACCGCCGGCGGCGGCCGACAGCATCACCGAACCGACGCCTCGCGGCGCATAGACCCAGCGCAGGAGATTGGCCTTGGTCGGGGCTGCGCCCGCCGCGAACACGCCCACCCAGTTCTTGGGACGATGGCGCCACGGCGGTGTTACGTAGTCGAAGCGCAGCGTCTCGTAGCGAGTGCCGTGCAAGGCGAGCGAGGCACGGAACAGGCGATCGTTGCCGATCGCGGGGTCGGTCATCGGCTGCCGCGGCCGGTGCTGGACGCAGCCCGCCACCCGCCTGAAGTACACGGCATCGCCGGCCACGCGGATGCTGGCGTCGTACCAGCCCGCACTGCCCTGCCATTCGATGCTGCGCTCGCATCCGGCTTCCACGCGGATCTGAAGCGGCTCGTTCTCGTCGTAGGCGTTATCGGTCAGCTGAAATACGCAGTCGCTAAGGCTGGCCCGATTATCGAGCTTGATCATCAGATTGCCGCGCAAGGCATGTTGCGAGGTGGCCACTTCAGGCGCCTGCCCCGACTGCGTCATCGCATTTACGTTGCCGCGGAATTCGCGCAGGAAGCCGTTGGGTCCGAACACGGACCAGTCATAGCTGCCATCGTTGCCGATCGACATGGGCGGCGCGGCCAGCAGCGACTTGCCTGCTTCGACGGTGTAATGAAAAGGCTCCTGCGCATTCGACATCGGGTCGCGATAAGCGATCAAGGCGACGCCACTGCTTCCCGTATTGCTGAGGCTGAGCGAAAGACGCTCCATGTCGACCTGGGCCGTGACGGAGAACGCGTAGTCCAGCCGGCAGGCCGGCCGCAGCTTCGGCGCCTGCAGCGGAAATGCCTGAGGAGTAGGCACGGCGGCTTGCGCGGTGCCGTTCTTGAACGTGGTGCCGGTGTTGAGCGGACGCGGCAGGCTCGGCCTGAAATCGAAAGCCGCGGTCAGGTCGCCGCAGACCGATCGGCGCCAGTTCGAGATGGCCTCGCATCGCGTACTTCCGCGTGCCGGACTTTCCGTGCCCAGCGCCTTGGCGATCGACCATTGCTCCAGAAACTGCACTACGGAAGTGTGGTCCGTGAGCTGCGAATAGACCTTTCCGCCAGCCGTCCAGGGGGAAATGATCAGCATCGGCACACGCGGCCCCAGGCCAACGGGGATCGATGCATTGTTCTCGGCGGCGTCGGCGTCAGCCAGGGTCATCTCGCCGTAATGCGGGTTGATCGCGGGGATCGGTGGCGGCACGTGATCGAAATAGCCGTCGTTCTCGTCGTACATCAGCATGAAGACGGTTTTGCGGAACACTTCCGGATGGTCATTGACCAGCACGCTGAGCAGCCGGGCGGTAAACGACTCGCCATCTCCGGGCGAAGAGCTGGGGTGTTCGCAGAACTGAGCCGGCGCCACGATCCATGAAACGCGTGGCAGCCCGGCCTTCACTGAGCCGAGCGCGAAATTGTCGGGCTCCATGCCGGCGGCGACGTCGCGGGCGAACTCGGCAATGATCGCGTCGCCGGTCTTGTCGCCATTGGCGGCAAATACGCGACCACGTTGATACAGCGACTGGAAATACGGATCGCTGGACTGGTTGATCGGCGTGCCGCTGTTATCGACCCTGAAATTCTTGAAGTACTGCAGATAATTGTCGCCGTAGTTGTCGTGCTCCTGGTAGATCTTCCAGGTGATGCGATTGTCCGTCAGCGTTTCGGCATAGGTTTTCCAGTCCGCGATGCCGGCGGCGACGGCGACGCTCCTGGCCTGCGGCGTCTGCCCGTACATGGCGGGCGTGATGTCCGCGTTGATGTCGCACTGGATATCGGCGACGTAACCGCAACTGCCGTAGTTGTCCGGGAAATTCATCGGCGGCGGCACCGTGCCGGACCACAGGCAGAACCGGTTCGGGTCCGTCGCCGCAAAGATCGAGCAGTGGTAGGCATCGCAGACGGTGAAGGCATTCGCCAGCTGGTAATAGAACGGCAGGTCGTCGGCGTTGAGGCAGCCCATCGATTGGCGGCTCTTCAGCGGCACCCAGGTGTCCCAGTTGCGCCAGGTGTCCTGCGATGCCTTCCAGCTATGGTCCAGGTCCGTCATGTACTGGTATTGCACATTGCCCGGCTGATTGAGCCTGAAAGGCAGCACGTAATGAGTGGACTGCGATGCGCGATCGCTGTCGTACCAGCCGGCGGGCTTGGTCCAGCTGCCATAGGGCACGTGCGCGCTGAAGCCGCGCGAGCCTGGATTCAAGCCTTCCGGCTGGTACCAGACGTAATTCCCGCTCGGCATCGGCACGGGGCGCGGATCGCCATAGCCGCGGACGCCGGGCAGCATGCCGAAGTAATGGTCGAACGAGCGGTTTTCCTGCATGAAGACGATGACGTGTTCGACGTCCGCCAGGCTTGGATGGCCGGTGGGATTATGCGGCTCGATCGCCAGCGCCTTGTCGATCAGGCCAGGCCAGGCTGACAGCGCGGCCAGTCCACCGGCCGATCCGGCGGTCATTTTCAGGAAGCGTCGGCGCTTGACGTCGTCAATCTCACTCATGCGGTTTTCCGGGTGGTTGGCTGACGGATGTCGTCGATCAGCAAGTTCACTCCGGTTTTGTTGCACGCGGACTTCAGTGAGGCGACCTCATGCCGTCACAGTTCACGGTTTTCCGAAGTCGGCAGTGCCGTGGGCCATGCGCGCAGCACTGCCGCGGCCAGGGACGCCTTGAAGCCGTCGGCGCCACTGGCCAATGCAAAAAACGCTGCGGTCAACGTGGGCACATCCGCTTTGCCATGTCGCCGGGTGAGCCCGCATCCACCAGCGGTGCCACCACGATGCGGTCCAGATCCGGCGCGTAGCCGCTGGAGTTGCCCAGCTGGATGGTGTTGGCGCCGGCCTTCAGTTGAACGCGAAGCAGGGTCGGCCGCGGATCGTCGAACGTACTGCCATCCAGATTCAGCGAAAGCGGGGCGGCGTTGTTGACGGCAACCGTCAGCATGCGCGTTCCATTCGTGGCGTAGTCGATTTCAAGCTGATACGTCCCTGCGCTTGGAACGGTCACGTTGGAAAAGGTCACCGTATTGGCCGGGCCATTGCCGACGTTGCCAGCCTTGGACAGACCCGAGGCATAGTTGCTGAAGCCTGCGGTGACGGTTCCGCTCAACGTGGCTTGCTCGGCTTCGTACGTGCTCGCTTGCGGCAGCACAGCGTCACCTGCTCCGCTGATGACGATGCGATCGAGGTCGGGGGCATAGCTGGTGGGGTTGCCGAACTGAATGCTGTTGTATCCCGCCTTCAGGCAGACCCGCACCGTGGTGCTGGAGGGGATCTGGAAGCTCCCGCCGCCGGAGTTGAGCGTCTGGAAATTGCCGCCATTGACCGTATACAGATAAGAGCGCAAGCCGAAGGTCATCGAATCGACCTGCATCAGGTAGACGCCGGCCTTGCGCGCATAAACGTTCTGGAACGTTACGGTATTATTCGTTCCCAGGCCCAGGCCGCCCACCTTTTTTCCGCTGGAGCAGTTGGAGCAGTCGGCAACCGAGGCACTGCCGGTCAATGTCGCCGCGTTGGCTGCGTAGCTGGCAGAAGGTACAGGCGGCGTATGGCCAACGCGTGCCGAGACTTTCAGCAGTCGCACGCCATGGCCGTCCAGCACGGTCGAAAATGCGCCCGCCGGCGCTCCGACGTCCGCCCTCTTCCATAGATCGCGTACTTGCCGCACGCCATCGAGTCCGATTTCCCGCCACGGCAATGTCACTGCCGCCGGCGTCGCATTCATATTGAACAAGGCGACGTAGTAGTTGCCATCGCCGAGATCCGAAGCCCATACCGGCAAGTCTCCGCCTAATACCTGTTTGGCGGGCTTGCCGGATTGATTGACGGCAAGCACTTCATCGGCAGTCGCCAACTGCTTGCCGAAAGCATCGATCCTGGTCAGGTCGCCGCCCAGGTAGATCGGTGCATTGACCATGGCCCACAAAGTCATGGCGGAGCGCTTCTCGGCATGCGACAGGCCATCCAGTTCGCCGTCGCCGATATCGAGGGAATCCAGGTCGTTCCAGCCCAGTGCGGGTCCTGCCGCATGCTGCCAGCCCGGCAGGTCGCGGAAACGTTTGTAGATGCGCGACCAGTCCGTAAGCGTTGCGCAGCGGCCTTCGCATTCCACGTCATCGTCGATCCGGCGCGCATTGGAAAACTGCTGCCATACGCCGAGGTAATCCTGATTGAGTTCCCATGAAACCGTCAGCCAGATCGGGCGGCCACTGTGCGCAATGGCTTGGGACCAGGCGGCGACGTCATCGCGGTTGTCGATAGTGAGGCCGTCGTTGTAGGAGCCGGGCGTCACCGCATCGAGCTTGATGAAATCGACGCCCCATGACGCGAACAGGGCCACCACGGAATCCATATAGGCTTGCGCGCCGGGCTTGGTGAAATCGATCTTGTAATGGTAAGGCGAGGTGCCCGGAGCTCCGAACGCATTGCCGGCGGTGTGCGGCACCGTGAGAATGTCCTGGATGTGATACGGCGTGCCGAGGATCGGCGAATTGGCCGTAACGGCGGGCTCCTCGACCCCTGGTATCCAATAAATGCCGGCCTTCTGGCCGTTCTGATGGATGTGATCGATCAGCGCCTTGATGTCCGGAAAGATGCCGGGGTCGGGAATGGGCCTGCCGTTCGCGTCGAAACCGCCATGCCAGCCGGAGTCCATATTGATGTAGGTGAAGCCGTGCGCCTGCAGCCCCGAGCTGAGCAATGCGTCCGATTGCGCGACGACATTGGCCTGGGTGAGAAAGTTGGAGTCGAGGGTCTGCTGGCTGAAGCTGCTCCAGCCCAGATAAGGACGCTGGGCCACGCCGTTCACTTGCGCGCTCGCGCTGGTCGCCGCGGCGAGCATCGCGCATGCGAGCGCAGTGCGTGACAAGAACGACAACAGGCCTCGTTCTTTACGCGGGTGTGCTGATGCTGCAGACAGGGGTCGTGAATGCTTGCTGCCGTTGAAGACAAAGGTATTCATGGACTGGCGACGCTCCCTTCTATGGTTGGAGGACGCCCGCACCTGTCGGACAAGCGGGGCCGACGCCCAGGGCGGACGGTGGTGTGGACTCACAGGTAAATAGAAGAAGACGGACTGACGGCCCGCCCCCAGGCATGCCCCGCTCTTTCTGGAGCCAGCCAATGGCCGGACATCACAGATGGCGTCCAGCGAGTCGAGGCTCCCTTATCCGTGCAAACGCCGAAACCGGCGACAAACGGCTGGATCAGCTATTTGTCATATAATATAACCTATGCCTTCGCAGCCATCGGCGTCAAGCGCGGATGAGTGAAGTGTGTCGCGCCATCACAGGCTCGATGGCGCGGTGCTCGATGGCAGAACATGGACATCGAGCTGTGGACGGCGCGGCTTGTTGATGCCGCGCTCCTGGCAGCTCTGCCTTCGCCGCCCGTGGGTGCCAAGAGAGAAATTCGCCGATGAAGAAGACAGCGGATATCAACACCGAGGCGCGTCGGCGCTTCCTCAAGATGACCGGCACGATGGCGGCGCTGCTGCCCCTGTTGAGTGCTCCGGGAATCGCCGGCACGGCACCACGGCAACGGCGAACACGCGCACCGTCGGCCCGCGGCCCCACGCTGTGGTACGCCCAGCCGGCATCCGAGAAAAATGTCATCCAGGAAGCGACGCCGATCGGCAATGGACGTATGGGCGCCCTGGTTGGCGGTGACCCCGCGCGGGATTTCCTGTACCTCACCGACAGTTCCATGTGGCTTGGCGGAGCAAACCGTTCTCTCGATGCGGACGGGCAGTTCCCTTACGACGTGGAAGGCTTCGGCAGCTTCACCATGCTGTCCAAGCTTTTCGTCGAAGTGGATGGCCATGCGCTTTCGGGTATCGCCGACTATCGGCGGGAACTGGATCTGGCCAATGGCTATCTGCGGATTTCCTATCGCAAGGACGGCATCCGCTATCTGCGCGAGATATTCGCCAGCTATCCGGATGATGTCGTCGTCATGCATTGCTCGCAAAGCGGCGGCGGAACCTGGTCGGGCACCGTCGAGCTGCAGGGAATGCATGGAGAGACCACGCAGTTCTCGCCACGGACAGCGAGCAGTCATTTCAGCGGCGCATTGCCTAACGGCTTGGCCTATGCCGCCGGCATCAGGGCCATCGGCGCATCCGGTTCCGTGTCGGTCGAGAACGGTGCGCTGCGCTTTACCGGTTGCGATGCACTGACCATCCTGTATTGCGGCGGCACCAATTACACCCCGGATGTCGCGAAGGGCTATCTCGATCGCTCAATCGATCCGCTTGCCGCGGTGAAGCAAAAACTCGAGGCAGCGGCTTCGCACGCCGCGGTTGTGCTGTTGCATACCCACATCGCCGACTATGCCGCCCTGTATGAAACCATGCAGGTCAAGCTTGGCACGTCGACATCGCAGCAGCGCTCATCCGATACGTGGACGCGCCTGCAGGCACGCGCAGAACCCGGCGCTCCCGCCGACCCCGAGCTGGAGGCGGCATACCTGCAATTCGGGCGCTACCTGACGATCGCCGGATCGCGCGACCGGTTACCCACGAGCCTGCAAGGCCTATGGCTCAGCGACAATACGCCAGAATGGATGAGCGACTACCACAACGACATCAACATCCAGATGAACTACTGGCTGCCGGACCGCGCCGGACTGCCTGCCTGCTTCGATGCGCTGGCGAACTATTGCCTGTCGCAATATCAGTCATGGACCGCGCTGACCGGGCAGTACTTCAACGACAAGCGCAATGGTTTCCGCAACACGTCCGGCAAGCTGGCCGGATGGACCGTGGCCATATCCACCAATATTTTTGGCGGCAATGGCTGGTGGTGGCACCCGGCCGGCAGCGCCTGGTTATGCAACAGCCTCTGGCAGCACTATCAATACACGTTTCAGCGCGACTACCTCGAACGCATCTACCCCTTGCTCAAGGGCGCGTGCGAGTTCTGGGAGGCCCGCCTGCTTACGGTGCGCATCGCCGATCCCGTCGACGGGCAAGAGAGCGAGGTATTGATTGACGACAGCGACTGGTCGCCGGAGCACGGGCCAAAGGATGCAAAAGGCATCACCTACGCCCAGGAGCTGGTGTGGGATCTGTTTGCCAATTACCAGCAGGCCGCCGCCATCCTCGGTGTGGATGAGCATTACCGCGCGGTGATTGGCGCCATGCAGGCAAAGCTCTATCTACCCCGGATCAGCAGCGAAAGCGGCGGGCTGGAAGAATGGATGTCGCCGCAGGACCTGGGAGAGCCCGGACACCGCCACTTATCCCCCTTGATCGGCTTCTTCCCGGGCGACCGCATCACCCACGACCACAGTCCGCCCGCGTTGATCGATGGGGTCACGCGCCTGCTCGAGGCGCGTGGCATGACCAGTTATGGCTGGGCATGCGCCTGGCGGGCGATATGTTGGGCACGTCTGAAAAACTCCGAACGTGCCTATCAGCTGATCCTCAGCAATCTTGCGCCCTGGCAGCTTCGCGGGAATGGCACGGCCATGAACCTGTTCGACATTTACCAGACGACGCCTCACTCGGGCATCTTCCAGATCGACGCCAATTTCGGTACGCCGACGGCCATGCTGGAGATGCTGCTGTATTCCCGTCCGGGATGGATCGAGCTGCTGCCTGCCTTACCTGCCGCATGGTCGGCCGAGGGTGAAGTCATCGGCATCGGCGCGCGCAATGGTTTTGTCGTGGATATGCGCTGGAAGGATGGCGTCGTCACGCGCGCCACTCTGCGCAGCGTGGGCGGCGTCAAGACCCAGCTGAAACTGGGCTCGCATGTGCGGGAGATTGCGCTGCGCACCGGTGAGTCGATCACGATTGTGCCGCACTCGCCCTAGCTGAACTGCGTTGACGCTCGCTCCCATGTGCAGGTGATGTTGCAACGCAGCTTGATCTCGCAACGCTGCTGCCCGAGAGTCCATATAAATCTTATTGTAAGATAATAAGATCCTGGGGCTGGGGGGCCTTAAGTGCGAGACCGATCGGCCAACGACGGATCGTGCGCTACACCGCTCGCATGGTGAGTGATGCCGCAGCGGTGGCGGTGCGCTTTGCACCGTGATGCAGTCAGACCCGGCAAACGACTGGCATAAGCAACTCATCAACTCGTGGGGATAGAGAATGCAGCGACACATCCTGACCAGCTCGATCCATCAAGCCTTGTTCGCCATTTCCGGCTTCGCCTGCATGGCGACCGGATTTGCCGTGCATGCCCAAGACGCAGCGCCCCCTGCCGGCGCAGCGCCTGCACAGGCCCAGCAAGGCAAGGATGCGGCGCCGACGGACGACAAGAAGACCCCTAAAGAGGTCACCCAGCTCAGTGCGGTCAGCGTCACCGGCCAGCTCGCCGCGATCCGCCGCGCCCAGGCGATCAAGCAGGATGCGGTCAATGTCGTTGATTCGATTTCGGCGGAAGAGACCGGCAAATTTCCCGATCCCAACGTTGCCGATGCCCTGCAGCGCGTGCCTGGTGTGTCGGTGAATCGCAGCGGCGGCGAATCCAGCCAGATCGCCGTGCGCGGCTTTGGTCCTGAGTTCGTCGCCGTGACGGTCAATGATCGCCCGATGGCTACGGCCTCCGGTTCGCGTGCCTTCAATTTCGACGTACTCCCTTCGGAAATCATCAGCGTCGCCCAGGTCAACAAGACCTCGTCGGCGAATATTCCTGAAGTCGATATCGGTGGCGTGGTCAATATCCAGACCGCGCGTCCGTTGGACTTTCACGGTTTCCATGGCGCGTGGAGCGGCGCGGGCGTCAACAGCAACTTGACCGGTGACTGGCAGGGCAAGACCACGCCCAAGGCGTCGGGTGTATTTGGCTGGACCAACTCGGACAACACGTTTGGCTGGCTTGCCTCGGCGACGTATTACAAGCGCAAGGATACCCAGCTCAACACCCAGGCCAACTCCTGGTACGTCAACCAGAGCATTTCCACCTCAGGCGGTGGCAATGACGCTCACGTTGCCGTGCCGGAGACCCTGGCCAGCAACATCATCGACGAGACGCGTGTGCGCAAGGGCTTCAGTGGCGCTATCGACTGGAAGCCGATCGATCAGCTGACGGTGCAGTTCGACACCTTGTATTCCAGCTACAAGGTCGATCCGCTGGAGCACGAGTTCGGTGAATACGGCAATACCGGCGATATCCAGTCCATCACGACGGACAGCCACGGCACCGCGCTTAACTTCGTGCGCAACAGCTCCGGTCCCAATGTCATGGCGAACGACTATGTCATGTCATACAACCCGAGCTACGAGAAGAGCACGCAGAATGGCTTGAATCTCGGCTTCGATATCGACGAGTCGACCAAGCTCAGCCTCGATATCTCCAACTCCAAAGCGTGGAACAAGCAAAGCCCCAACGGCTACTTCCTGGTAATCGGTACGAAGAACTTCGGCACCAATCCGACCTGGACCAATGGCGGCGACAGCAATCCGCCCAGCTACTCCAACATTCTTTCCACGACCAACTTCGGTGCGTTGACCGCACATTGCTGCAACGCCGGCTCGGGAAACAATGTCACCAACCAGGTCAACAACTACCAGCTCAAGCTGTCCAAGAGCTTCAAGGACGGCGTACTTTCCTCGTTGGAGTTCGGCGGCCAGGTCACCAACAATTCGGTCAAGTCGGTCAGCTGGGGCACGCCCGACAGCATCTTGTGCAACGCCTATTGCGGCTACGCCGTCAATGTCCCGGCGGGTGCAGTAGGTGCGTATATCTATACGCCGCCAGGGAAGATCAGCGGCGTCTCCTCGCCGGGCATGCCGCCGCAGTGGATCCAGTACGACCCTCGCGCCTACCTTTCCTGGCTCGCCACGCCGGCGGCCTACAATCAAATTACCGATCCGGCCAAGCGCGCAGCGCTACTCGCCGGGCTTGCCGCCAACGGCGGTACCTTCAATGCGACCCCCAATCCGGGCAGCTACAACAAGGTCACCGAGAATGCGAAGTCGTTCTTCGGCAAGGCGGTGTTTGAAGGCACGATGTGGGAGAAGCCTTGGGCGCTGGATGTTGGCGTGCGCTACCTCAACATCAGCTCCACCTCCACGGCAATCAACCGGCCGCCTGCCACCTACTACGTCGATCCGACCGACAGCAGCAATGGCCAGGTGACCTACGGGCCGCTGGCGTCGCAGTCCGCCAAGGGCGGTTATCACAAGTGGTTGCCGTCGGTGAACTTCAAGCTGAGCCTCCTGGACAACCTGGTCTACCGCTTCTCCGCGTCCAAGACGCTGACCCCGCCTGAGCTCAGCAATCTCTACTACAACAAGAGCTTCGGTACGCGACCGAACTCGCTGACCATCTCCCAGGGCAATCCGCAGCTGCAGCCCTATACGTCGCGAAACTTCGACATGGGCCTGGAGTGGTATATCGATGACGCCAGCTATATCGCGGTCGAAGGGTTCTACAAGAAGGTCAGCAACTTCAGCACGCTGGTGAGCACGCCGGTGCCGTTCCTGACCAACCAGAACACCGGTCAGCCCTTCATCTGGTCGCTCACCCAGCCGGTCAATCTGAATTCGTCGAACATCTATGGCGAAGAACTGACCATCAATTACCAGTTCACCCATTTGCTGCCCGATCCCTTCGATGGACTGGGCATGGCTTTCAACTATACCCACGTCTCCAGCAGCACCTCGCTGAGTCCTGGCGTCATTGCCACCTCGGGCAAGTTCGCCGTGCCCGGCATCGGCAATTCGGCCAACCTCAGCACGTATTACGAAAAGGGCCCCGTGCAGGTGCGCCTGGCTTACAACTGGCGTGGCTCGTATCTGGAGAGCATCTCCTACGGCTCGGGTGCGCAGCCTGCAACCCGCTCCTCGTATGGGCAGCTTGATCTGAGCGCGAGTTATGACGTGAACAAGCATCTCTCGGTATTCGTGTCAGGCACCAACCTGACCCATCAGCACCTGTACGACTACTCCGTTTATTCCAACCGCTTCCTCTATGCCGAAGCGGATGGCACGGTATACACGGTTGGAGTACGCGGTAAGTTCTAACCGGATGAGCGCAGTCTGGATGCAGGCCCACAGAAGACGCCAATAACATTGGCGTCTTCTTCGTGCAGGTTATCCCGGGGTAATGCGTCGCCAAGACCAGGCTTGGCGAGGTGCCTACCGAGTGCGCTTTGCCGCGGCACTGCGCGCCTTGCTGCGCGCCTTCTTCTTTTGAAGGCCGTCCATCTCATCATGGGCGATCAGTGTGCTGACCTCCGCGATGATGGCTTTCATCGCCGCACTGGCGCGCGCTTCGTCCCTGGCCTTGATGGCATCGAATACGCGCCGATGCGCGGGGATGCTGGCCGTATGCCCTTTGATGCGATTGGTCACGCGTATGGATATTTTCAACGCGGTCGTGATCAGCTCGTCCAGCTGCGCATAGAAGGGATTGCCCGTGGCGTTCAAGACGGCCACATGAAAGGCGACATCGGCCTCCAGGTGGTCGTCATTGCCGTGCCCCGCGTCGACCATGCGCTGGAGCCCTTGCTCGATGGCTTGCAGGGCTTCCGGCGTGGCATGCCGTGCGGCAAGCGCGGCGGCGGCCGGTTCGAGACCCAGTCGCATCTCGGTAAAATGGCGCAGCAGGTCGTGAGAAAACTTTTTCTCGAGCATCCAGCGCAAAACATCCGGGTCGAGCAGGCTCCAGCGCTCCGGCGGCTGCGCGATGATGCCGCTGCGCGGCCTGGCCGAGACCATGCCCTTGGCGGTGAGCATTTTCACCGCTTCGCGCGTCACGCTGCGACTGGTTTGGAACAGCTTGGAAATTTCCGCCTCGGTAGGGAAGCTGCCCGAATCGAATTTCCCGGCAACGATCGCCTGCCCCAATAATTCCAATACCTGCTCCGTCAGGGTCAGGCGGCGCTCTCGTCGCGGTCGATCGAACTTCGTACTGGTTTCCATGCCGGCGAGGCTAACAACGTGAATAACGCTTTACAATAATCGGCCCATAAAATCCCTATGCCGATCAGACAGCCGGTTACCGGATAACGAAACAGGCCTCGTTCCGCAAGCCCTCGCCTATTACCCGACGATAAAGTCCGGGATGGTCGCTGTGGCGAAAGGTGCAATGACCGTCCAGCCAAGATTTTCATACAGGCTACGGCCGTCTTCCGTCGCTACCAGCAGCTGCGGTGCAGCGAGGGACTTTCTAGCCGACCGAAGCGCGCTCATGACGGCCATGCCGAGACCTTTTCGCCGATGATCCGGCGCAGTCTCGATGCGGTCGTAAATGAAGACATCGGCCATCTCCGCCGCACAACCGCTGGCGGCCAGACTTCCATCCGGCGCAATAACCTCGGCTCGGACAAATGGCTCGGTCTGGCGAAGCGCCATCGTATATCCGTCGGGCAAGGTCCTGATTCCGCCGTTGACCGAAACAGCCTGCATGAAGTAATTCTCCGGCTGAATCTCCCAGCGTGCAGGCAGTACGCGCTGCAGCTCGTCAGGGGTTCCGCACAGTTTCAGAAAATGGCGCGGGGCCGCAATCTCAACCGCAATCTCGCGCAGGCCTTCGCACAGCTGCGGAAAGACCCAGCGCTTCGTTTCTTTCTCTGAATGGGTATCCACCCTGAATCCCCCGCGATCGTAAATCGGAGGCGGCGACTGCCGCGCTATGGAATGCGCGGATTGCCATGCAAGAACAAGCTTCGGATCGATCCGCACGTGTCATCCCTTGATGCGCTGCTTTGGCGCGAACATGCGCGCCGGGGATTTCGAGCTTCCCGTGTCTTCGTCTCGTGGATTGAGATCAGGACGGGCGCCGGACCATCGGGCCAGCCCTGCATCACCCTGCCCTTTGGCGGTCCTGTTTCAGCCTGGCCATGGGATCAGCCCTTCGGCGAACTGCCCTTCTGCATATTGATGCGCGATTCCTCGACCATGCCCAGCATCGCCTGATGCGCCGCGTCCGGCTCGCTGCGGCGGATCGCGTCGAGCACCTCGCCATGAAGCGGCAACGCGTCCTTGAAGTTCTTGGCGGTGCGCGCGGACAGCACGAAGAACGTGGCGAGCGCGCTCTCGATCACCGAGAACAGCGAGACCATCAGCTCGTTGTTGGTGGCGGTGAGCACCGCTTCGTGGAAGGCCAGGTCGGCATCGGCCCAGGCGTCCAGGTCGACCGCCGCTTCCATCGCGGCAAAAGCCTCCTCGATGCACTGCAGCTGCTCATAGGTGCGGTACTTGGCGGCAGCAGCAGCAGCGGCAGGCTCGATCACCTGGCGCATATCGGCGAGCTTGCGCACGAAATCCTCGGTGGGCATCAACGCGCAACGCCAGGCCAGCACGTCGGCATCGAGCTGGTGCCAGGCGCGCGCCTCGCGCACGCGGGTGCCGACCTTCGGGCGCGATTCCACCAGGCCCTTCGCGGACAGCACCTTCATCCCCTCGCGCAACGCGGTGCGGCTCACCCGCAGCTCCTCCGCCAGCAATTCTTCCCGCGGCAGCAGTTCTCCCGGCTTGACGCTGCCACCGATGATGCGTCGGCCGAGTTCGTGCACTACATGACCGTACAGGCTGCGCGAGGGCGTCGTGGCGGTGGCGAGGCGGCGCGCGCGGGTCGGAGCGGAAGGAGTGGAGCGTTTCGTCATGAGGTGCGCCTCCGCGCGGCGGTCGAGCTAATTGTCATACAACTAATTTTATAGCAAAGCGCGCGAGCTGTGGTTGACGGCCAAATAGTTACACCAATGGCTCGCCGCCATGTTTTCTATTTGTTTCCTCCGGATCACGGCTGCAAGCCAGGGTGCGCTCAAGCGCCAACCAGATGCGCGAGCAGATCACTCATATGCGCCGCATGACTAATAATCATACTATATGGTGATATCTCGACTCCGGCTGCCCCGCAAAACGGCGGTACACACCAAGGCAAGGGCATGATCGAATTGAACAGCGCGGCGTTGGCGGCAGGCATCTGTCCTTCGTTCGGCGCAGGCATGGCCCATCTCGACGCGTGGCTCGATAGCGCCAGGGTTCCACTGATGCGTCCATTGCGCCCACCTGCAATGTCGCCAGACGCATTCGACCCGAACCGGCTGGCCTGCTATCCGCTGGTGCCATGGAGCAACCGCATCGACCGGGGTGGCTTCGAGATGGATGGCGCGCGCGTGACGCTCTCGCCGAACCGCGATGACGACCCCTATCCGATTCACGGCACCGGTTGGCAGCGCGCATGGCGGCTGGCACGGCAAGCGCCGGAAGACATCCTGCTCGCACTCGACGACACGACGCCGGGCGCCTACGCCTACCAGGCAGAGCAGCGCTATGTGTTGCGCGACGACACGCTGCACGTCGCACTGACGGTGCGCAATGCCGGCGCGCTGGCGCTGCCGTTCGGACTGGGGCTGCACCCGTTCTTCCTGCATCACGGCAACGCGCGCCTGCGCGCCGCGGCGACTCAGGTGTGGCTCAACGGCGGCGATTCGCCGATCCCGGTCGAACGCGCCGCCGTGCCGCCGCCCTGGGATTTCCGCGACGGCCGCGCGCTCCCCGGCGAAGAACTCAACCATTGCTTCATCGGCTGGGACGGCCATGCAACGATCGAGTGGCCAGCACTGGGGCTGGCCCTGGATATGGCCGCCGACGTCGACGCCTTCATCCTCTATACGCCGCCACGCACCGGTTTCTTCTGCTTCGAACCGGTGGATCATTGCATCGACGCGGTGCACCGCCCGGGTGGCGCATTGGCCAATGGCATGACACGGTTGGCGCCGGGCGAGCGGCTGGCGCGGCATTTCGCCTTTCGCGTGCGCCCGCTGGCGACAGCCGCCGCGCCGCTTTCCTCCTTCGCTCCTTGATGCCACGAGGTTGATACCCATGAACGCAACTGCCCACGACTTCACTGCCAGCGGCCAGCCGCGCCTGCAGGGCAAGCGCGCGCTGATCACCGGTGCGGGCAGCGGCATCGGCAGCGCCATCGCGGAACTGTTCGCGCGCGAAGGCGCGGATCTCGCCCTGCTCGACCTCACTGCGCCGCCAGCGAAGGCGGTTGGCGAGCGACTGGAACAGGCGACCGGACGCCGTGTCGTCGCAGTAGGTGCAGACGTGTCTTCACCGGCCCAGGTGGAGGCGGCGTTCGCCGAGGCAATCGGCGCTTTCGGCGGACTGGACATCCTGATCAACTGCGCCGGGGTCAACGTGTTCGGCGATCCGCTGAAAACCACCGAGCAGGACTGGAGCCGCTGCCTGGACACCAATCTTGCGGGTGCATGGCACTGCATCCGTGCAGCGCTGCCGTCGATGCTCGCGGCCGGCTATGGCCATATCGTCAATATCGCCTCGGTACACGGGCACAAAATCATTCCCGGCGCTTTCCCCTACCCTGTCGCCAAGCACGGACTGATCGGGCTGACCCGCTCGCTGGGCATCGAATATGCGGCGCGCGGCATTCGCGTGAATTCGATTTCGCCGGGGCTGATCATGACGCCGGCCGCCGAACGCTATTTCCAATTGTGTCCTGATCCCGAAGCGGAACGCCGCCGCCAGGCCGAACTGCTGCCGTGCAAGCGCATCGGCCGGCCGGAGGAAGTCGCTTACGCAGCACTGTTCCTGGCCAGCGACGAAGCTCGCTTCATTAACGCCACCGACTTGTTGATCGACGGCGGGCGCAGCCAGATCTACCACGACTGAGCGGCGGCGACGGCTTACTCCGCACGCCCCGTCAAACGCGCTTCCATCGCTTCCAGCGCCACGCCGGCGGTTTCCGGTACGCGCCGCAGGATAAACACGAAGCCGGCCGCGCAGATCAGCCCGTAGGTCCAGAAACTGCCCGCCGCCCCCAGCCGCGCATTGAGCCAGGGGAAGCTGTAGGTAAGCACGAAGCAGGCAGTCCACAGCGAAAACACGCCCAGCGCCACCGCTTGCGCGCGGATGCGATCGGGGAAGATCTCAGCCAGCAGCACCCAGGTCACCGGCGCCAGCGTGGTGGCGTATACCGCGATCGCCGCCAGCACGAGCAGCAGCACCGGCAAGCCCATCACGTGCATGGCGTAGGCTCCGCCGATCAGTGCATAGATCACCGCCAGCACACCCGCGCCGACCAGCATCAGGCGGCGGCGCCCCCAGCTGTCGACCAGCCGCAATGCGAGCACGGTGAATACCAGGTTCACCGCGCCGGTGGCGACGATCGACTTCAGCGCATCGTTCATGTCGAAGCCGGCCGACGCGAAAATGTCCTGCGCATAGTTGAAGATCACATTGATCCCGCACCACTGCTGGAACACCGCCAGCACCACGCCGATCACCAGGATCGGCCGTACTTCCGGCGCCCGCAGCGAGGCGCGGCGGGGATCACCGAACTGACGATCGCCGTGAGCAGCCCGGATGGCCGCCAGCACCGCACGTGCGTAGTCCGCGCCACCGATGCGTTCCAGCACGGCCGCGGCCTGCGTGTCGCGGCCACGGCGGCTCAACCAGCGCGGCGATTCGGGAATGGTCAGTGCAAGCAGCAGGAAGGACACCGCGGGCACGCCGCCGCACAGGAACATCCAGCGCCAACCATGCTGCACGTTCCACGACTGCAGCAGCGCGGCGGCATCCAGATGCGGCGGCACCGGCCGGGCGATCCACAGATTGACCAGCTGCGCCAGCAACACGCCAATCACGATGGTGAGCTGGTTGATCGCCACCAGGCGGCCACGGCTCGCCGTCGGACTCACTTCGGCGATGTACAGCGGCGACAGGCCGGATGCCAGGCCGATGCCAATCCCGCCGACGATGCGAAATGCCGCGAACACAGCCGCTCCATTTGCCGCCGCGGCGCCGATCGCACTGGCCACGAACAGCATCGAGGCGACGATCAGTGCGGGTCGGCGGCCATGGCGATCGGCGAGCATGCCCGCGCACATGGCGCCGGCGATGCAGCCGATCAGCGCGGAGCTCATCAGCCATCCCGACATGGCTGGATCGTGCACGCCGAAATAAGCCTCGTAGAACGGCTTGGCGCCGCCGATCACCACCCAGTCATAGCCGAACAGCAGCCCGCCTAGCGCAGCCACCAGGCAGATCAACCAAAGGTAAGGCGTGGGTGCGGCGACAGCGCTATCGGGTAGCGCCGCGGGCGCCGAGAAATCGTTGTGCATGGGCTATCGGCTCCGCAGAATCGGCGCGCGCCCAGGGCGGATAAGGCGCGGCAACGGCTTCGTAAATTGTCATACAAGTTGATGCGATGCAAATGCGTGGCGCGGCATTCGTGCTGCAGAGCGCCTTGTGAATTGTCATACAATATGTTTGCATCCCTGACTAGTCGCGTTCGGCGCCACGCGTCACCGAACGCCCCAGCAGGGTCGCCGCCATCGACGCTGCGGCAGCTGCGGCAACCTTCGAGGAACATGCCAGGTGATGCGATATTCCAGGAGCAGGACGTGTGCGGCACTGCTGATGCTGGGTTTGCTGTTCAACGCGGCCGCGCCCGTTGAGGCAAAAGCAGCAAGCACCGCGCCGGCGATTCGCTACGACGCCGCACGCAAGCTGTTCCGCATCGACGCGGGACAAGTCACCTACGCCTTCGGCGTCGATCCCGACGGCATGCTGCAGACCGTCTACTGGGGCGCGCGATTGGCGGCGAGCGATCCGCTGGGGCCCGCACGCATATCGCCGGGCCACGCCTCGTTCGACTCGCCCGGCAGCACCTCGCCGCAGGAATACGCGGGCTGGGGCGGGCGCATCACCATCGAACCCGACCTCAAGGCGCATTTCGCCGACGGCAACCGCGACCTGGTGTTGCACTACGCCAGCCACCGCATCGACGGCGATACGCTGGAAGTGGAATTGCGCGACATCCGCCTCGACGTATCGGTGCGGCTGCGCTACACGGCCGACCCGGCCACCGGCATCATCGGCCGCTCCGCGCATATCGAGAACCATACCGCGCAGGCGATGACCGTCGACCAGGCGGCGGCAGCGAGCTGGAACCTGCCAGCGGGCGACGACTACTCGCTGCGCTACCTCACCGGCGCCTGGGCGCGCGAGTGGCGCCTGCAGACCCGCGCGATCGTGCCGGGCGCGATCGAGATCGGCAGCCGCCGCGGCAGCACCGGGGACCAGAACAACCCCTGGTTCGCCGTCGAGCGCGGCGGCCAGTGGAACGAAGAGCGTGGCGAAGTGTGGTTCGGTGCCCTGGCCTGGAGCGGCTCCTGGCATATCCGCATCGATCAGGACGTGCTGCACCAGGTGCGCATCACGGGCGGCTTCAATCCCTTCGACTTCGCCTACCGCCTGGCACCCGGGCAATCGCTGCAGACGCCGGTGTTCTATGCGGGCTACACCTCCGGTGGCGTCGGCGAGGCGTCGCGCCTCATGCACCGCTTCGAGATGAATACCCTACTGCCCGTGCACACGGAAACCAGGCTGCGGCCGGTGTTGTACAACTCTTGGGAAGCCACGGAATTCAAGGTCGACGAGGCCGGCCAGGAGAAGCTGGCGGAAGCCGCGGCCAAGCTCGGCGTGGAGCGTTTCGTGGTCGACGACGGCTGGTTCGGCGCGCGCAACAACGACCACGCAGGCCTCGGCGACTGGACGGTCAATCGCGACAAGTTTCCGCACGGCCTCGCGCCGTTGATCGACAAGGTGCACGGACTGGGCATGAGCTTCGGTCTGTGGGTCGAGCCGGAGATGGTCAATCCCGACAGCGACCTGTATCGCGCGCACCCGGATTGGGCACTGCACTTCGACGGCCGACCGCGCAGCGAAGGCCGCAACCAGCTGGTGCTCAATCTCGCGCGCAAGGACGTGGCCGACTACGTGTACGGCGTGCTCGATCGCCTGCTGTCGGAGAACCGCATCCAGTTTCTCAAGTGGGATTACAACCGCAACTGGACCGAGCCGGGCTGGCCGGACGTTGCGCCCGAGCAACAGCAGAAGGTCTACGTCGCCTTCGTCGATAACCTCTACGACATCATTCGCCGCTTGCGCGAGCGGCATCCCGGGGTGGAGATCGAATCGTGCTCCGGCGGCGGTGCGCGCGTGGACCTGGGCATCATGGGCCTGACCGATGAAGTGTGGCCCTCCGACAACACCGACCCGTCCGACCGCCTGTCGATCCAGGATGGCTTCACTTACGCCTATGCCCCCGGCGTGATGATGGCCTGGGTCACCGGCTCGCCGAACTGGGTGAACCATCGCAGCAGTTCGCTCGACTTCCGTTTCCTCTCCTTGATGCAGGGCGGACTGGGCATCGGCGCGAACATCCTCGAATGGACGCCGGAAGAAAACGCCACCGCGCAGCGCTACGTGGCCGAATACAAGCGCATCCGCGCCACCGTGCAGCGCGGCTCGCTGTACCGCCTGCTGTCGCCGCGCGAGAACTCGCCGCGGTCAGCTACCGAGTCAGTGGCCGTCGACGGCAAGCAGGTCGTGCTGTTCGCCTTCCAGCGGCAGGGCCACGAAGCCGAGCCCTACCCCACCCTGCGCCTGCGCGGGCTGGATCCGAAGGCGCGCTACCGCCAACGCCTGATCCACGGCGAAGCAGCGGAAGGCACGCCAGCCGAGGCCAGCGGCGCGTATTGGATGAACCAGGGTATCGAACTGAATATCCGCGGCGATCTGCAGGCGGCGGGCGTGGTGTTCGAACGGGTCGACGCGTGATGCCTCGACCGATTCCCGCAGCGCGCGATGGAGAAACACCGGCCCGCATCGCGCGGGCCGGTGTTCGCATCACTCAATGCTCGATCAGGCTGAGGCTGGTGCGGTAATACGAGTCCGTGGTGTAAGGCGACTTGCGGCCGATCCCCAGCGATACCGCCACGTTCTGCCCGGCCGTCAGATTGCTCAGCGGGAAGTAATGCGTGGCGATAATCCCTCCGGGGCACCAGTTGCGCGGATTGCTGCCGGTGTTGTTCTGGAAGATGCCCGGATTGCCGTCGGGGCTGTACTGCGCCAGGTCGGAACAGTTCACCGCGGTATTGAGGCTACCCACCTGGGTGCCGTTGACGGACACGGTGACCGTGGTGTTGGAGTACTCCTCGCCGCCATTGGAAGAACCGTACGCACCGATCACCAGGACGATGTCACCGCTCGTGTGCGCGACGCTCTGGGTGGTCGTGCTGGCGCTGACCTGGCTGGTGGTCTGGTTGGAACCGGACAGCATGGTATCGATATGGCGGTCCAGCACGGACTGCGTCTGCGACGACACCAGGTCCAGCGAATAGGTGAAGCCCACCGCCTTGAAGTCCGTCGTCAGCCCGCTGTGCGAATCGCAAGGATCCCCGCCGTAGGGATTGGAGCCGCTGCCGATGCCCACCCAGATGTCGCGATCCGGATCCGACATGGCGTCGGAATACGAGGACAGGTCGCCGTCGTTGTAGACGTAGGTCGCCTTGGTGCTTTGCCAGTAATCGCTGAAGGGGGTGATGAAATCCTGCAGGGTCACCCGTGGCGTGGTGGCGGTCGGCGCCTGGTTCTTGGGCATGCTGATATAGAACACGGTGCCGATGCGGTCGTAGTTGTCGCACTGCGCGTGGTAGGTCACCCGTGCGCGCAGGTCGTCGCCGATCAGGGCTTTCTCCGCGTCGGTCAGCTTGCGCGCGAACTCCGTGCCGCGGTTCCACATCAACACCCCGGACGGCGGCGTGTAACCGGCCGGGTCGGTGCTGGTGTAGATGCCGTACATCGGGATGCGGTTGAACACCGCCACCGATCCGCCCGGCTGCGTGCCATTGCCGTTGACCTGGAATTCGTAGATGCGCGCAGCCGTATCGCTGTTCTGCGTCGGCGTGGTGATGTTGAGCCGCGCATAACGGGCAGTGGTCGGCGTGATCGTATGGGTGCTGGTGCTGGCGGTGTTGTTGCTCACCGTGACCACGGTGATCCAGTTCTGGCCATCCTGCGAGAGCTGGATGTTGAACGCCTTGGTGTTGTAGGTGCTCGATTCGCCGCCGGCACCGGCATGGGCGATGGTGAAGCTGTCCACCGTCACCAAGGCGCCAAGGTCCACTTGCAGCCAGCGGCTGGACGCCTGCGAACAGAACTTGTCGTAGTTGCCAAGATTGGTGCTGCCATTCACCGCGCGCTGCGGCCCTTCGGTGCTGCCGCATGGAGCGGAGCCGGTGGCCAGGTGGTTGAGCGCCAGGTTGACATCGGCAGCCGACGCCGCGGATGCCGACGCTATCCCCAGCAAGACGGCGGCGGCCGCCAGCAAGCGGTGGCGATGGCGTGCGCGCTGCTGCGACGCGCCGTGGGCCGAGCAACGGGCTTCATGTATGCGATTGACGACCATCTCGATTTTCCCTCGATGTGAGTGCCGATCTCTCGGCACGATCATTCCCCTGGCCTACGCCCGCTCCGCGGACGACCTAACGCAACGAAACGCATGTGCCGGCGGCCGCGACGATCGCGGCGACCTCGATGTTCACTCGCGAACGGATAGTTCATATTTATTTGGATCGAGGCAAGTTGCGCTGCGATAGGAGAATTTCCTATTTGTAGGACGATGCAATGGGAGGTATCCGAGGCGCGGCGATGACGCGCGCGGTCAGGCGCGGCTGGCAGCTCTGTATGACTTGCGTGCGCTCAGCTTCCCGGTCACCCGCGACTAGCTGACGGCCGTCGCGATGGGCGAATGGGGTGGTCGCTTCGACGAAGCGGCGGCGCGCCAGAAGTTCCGGCAAGGCGTAGCAGGCGTGTCGATCGTCGTGTGCGGAAATCTGGATCTTCGGCATCGAAAATGGCGCGCCATGCAAAAACATGGCGCGCCATTTATGCGCTGCGCCATCGAGGCGCATGCGCGACCGGCAGGCTTACTTCTGATCCGCCCCGAACTTTGCGCTCAGGCCGTCTTTGAACGGCGCCGGATCGCTGCTGACCAGGCAGTTGTAATCCTTGCCTTCGTTGAGCACCAGGATCGAGGACTTCGCTCCCTTGAAGTCGGTGCCCATCGAGAACAGCACATAGGTATCAGGCAGGGCGGTCGGACGGAACGCGCCGAACGCGTACTGCCCCTCGATGCCCAGCGGCGCCAGCTTGATCGTCAGGACCACCGGCTTGGTGGCCTGCGGCGACGGCAGCGACGAGGACGCGCTCATGATCAGCGATTTCGGATCGACCGAATAACGCGTGTTGACCGTAATGCCGAGATAGCGCGAGTTCGGCGCCGATACCTGCTTGCGGCAGGCGGCGGTATCTTCGGGCTTCGGGTCGATCTGCCCGGTCTGCAGCGTCGCGAACACGTGCGTGAGCTTGACCTTGGCCGTGCCGGTGACCGGTGCCGCGAAGGCGGTGCCCGCATAGGACATGGCGATCAAGGACAGCGCGCCGCAAGCCAGCAGATAACCTGGACGGTAATTTTTAATACGCATATGGGCTATTTCCTTGTTGAAGAGATGCAGTTGTCGGCATTTATTTCGATGATATTCCAGTCATCAAAGGCCCAGTGCACCGACAGTCTCATTTGTCCGCTGGCTGGCCTTGCGGCAAGCAAACGGAGCGTAAGACTCACCGTCAATCGAACTGCCGCCCGATTGCGAAAATGAGCACGACGAAACACGCCAGCGCAAAGCCAGAGTCAGGCCAGCCAATGGAAACACCATGGGACGCCGGAACCGCCGACGGCCATGGACGCAATGCAAAAAGTGGCCGTTCCTGGCCGACTGAGATGAATTCCTGGATTCCCCTGAAGCCGCGCGACGCTATCACGCAACTGCGTATAAATGGCGTGAATAATCCGGCCCATCATAACCAGGCACTTTGAATGGAACGAATGGACGAAAGCTTTTTCGTTCCGCCGCTCAATAACCCATCATCAGTGCCTGCGGATTAATCGAAAGATGCATGAATCCTCTGCATGAAATGCATGGATTCCGGCGCCCGCTCAGCTGCGGCGATAGCGCCCCATCTTGAATTCCGTGCCGCAGGTTTCCATGGCGCACCAGCGGCGGCGCTGGTTCTTGCTGGTGTCGAAGAACAGCCAGCCGCAGGTGCTCGTATTGTCGCAGCGGCGAAGTTGCGCCGCCGCCGGGCCGCTGATCAGATCCAGCGCATCGAGTGCGATGCGTTGAAGCGGCAGCAGTACGTCGTAGGCGTCCGTCCTCCAATGCATGCGCCCGTCGGACCCGAGCGACTGATTGGCCCACGCACGATGCAGCCACTGATCGAGGTTTTGCACGGCCTCTTCGGGGGGTGCTATGCCGTCGATCCGCGCTGCCAGCAATGCATGCAGATCCTCGCGCAGCGACCTCAGCTTTCGCATCAACGCAGCCCGCTGGCCCGCCGCTTCAGGCGCGGCGATGTCCTCGCCCGGGCCCAGCGCACCGGCGCGCAGGCACCACTCCATAAAGCGCTCCAGCTCGCCTACGTAATCCTCCACCGGCGCCGCGTAGCGATCGTGGATCGTATTGACGAAATTCAGGCATAGCCGCCCGCCGTCCAGCCGGATGGCGGCGACCGGACGCGGAAATGAAGGCTGCTTTTCGCTCGACATGCCGCGTTGACGTCTCTTGCAGAGTTAACTTGACGTTACCGTCTAACTTAGTTTAGACAGTAGCCCGCAACAGGGTCAATCCGGAGAGCGCCGATGGCGAGTGCAGCACAATCCCCCACGCCCGCCGCCCTCCGTGGAGCAGCGCCTGATACGCCCCAGCGCCGTCTAATGAGCTGGATCGTCATCGCCACCCTGGTTGCGCTGCTCAGCGTAACGGTGGTGCTGGCGATCGGCGGCCGCCCCGACCCCGTCGCGGCTCGCGCAGCCTCCTCCTCGCTCGATGGCGCGTGGCGATTCCACCTCGGCGACGATCCGGGTTGGGCTCATGCGAACGTCGACGACAGCGGCTGGGAGACGATCGACCTGAGCGCGCCGGCAAGCAGCATCGATGGCGATGTCGGCCTGCCCAACTACGTCGGCGGCTGGATGGCGCATGGCCACCCCGGCTATCAAGGCTATGCATGGTATCGGCGCAGCGTGATGGTGCCGGCAGGAAACCGGGCCTGGGATATCGTCGGGCCCACCCTCGTCGAAGACGGTTACGAGATCTATTGGAACGGCGTGCGGCTCGGTGGCTCCGGCAGGCTGGGCCCATCGCCCAGGGTCGTCGGCACGCGGCCGATGATCTTTGCGCTCCCCGCCGATGCGGCCGGCACCCAAGGCGTGCTTGCCATCCGCACCTTCATGCAGCCAGGCAATGACGCCAACCCCGACAGCGGCGGCATCCACGTCGCGCCCACGCTGGCGCCGCGCCCGGAGAGCCTCGCGCTTTACCACGCGCAATGGTGGCGTTCCATCGCGGGCTATATCGTCGAAGCGATCGAGCCGCTGATGATGTTTGCGCTGATCGGCCTGGCACTGGCGATCCGCCAGCGCAGCAGCCACCCGGCGTTTATCGCGTTTATCTGCATCGCGCTCGCGCTTTCCGGCGTGAAGCGCCTCGACAACGCGATCGTCTCGTGGACCGACCTGATGAGCCTGCCCACCTACGCCTGGCTGTCCAAGCTCGTCTGGATGCCGCTCAGCCTGGCGGCCTGGGCGCTGGCCTGGAACCGCTGGAGCCTGCGCTCCTGGCGAGCCATCGACGTGGCTACCGTGCTGCTCACCATGGCGGGTATTGCGGGAGCCTTGCTGAAGCTCCCGGCCATGACGCATATCTTTCGGCTCGGCCTGCTTGCGCTGTTCGCGCTGATGGCCGTGCGGATTATCCGCGCCGGCCCCATGCGCAAGCTTGCACTGGCCACCCTTGCTTCGATTCTCGTGTCGCAATACGCAGGCGAACTGGGCTCGCTCGGCGTGCCCACCATCTGGTTCCCGTTCGGTATCGGCGTGACGCTTACGCAATACGTCTACGCGCTCGCGATACCGCTGCTGGCCTGCTTGATCGTGCGCACCTTGCATCCGAAGCAAGCATGACGGGGTAGTGCTTCACCACTCGATCACGATCCAACTCACAGCCACGCGCGATGAAAAGGTTTTCATCGCGCATTGTCACGCCACTGTTGCGGGAAAGTCACCCAGCGCCCGGACCCTGCTGCGCTTTTCATCCCAACCATGAAGAGGGTAGATCCATGCGTGGAAGACGTGCTCTGGCGATGTTCCCGGCGGTGACGGCGCTGTTCGCCCTGACCGGTGCCCCTGCTTTCGCGGCCACGAGTGGCAACTTGATCGTGGGTGGCGATGGCGAGGCGGCCACCTGCAGCACCGACTGGTCGGCGGTCACCACCGTGCCGGGCTGGACTGTCACCCAGGGCAACCCCTCGGTGGTCTGCTACAGCATCGGCAGCTTCAGTACGCCGAGTGGCGGCTCCGCCGGGCGCGCCTTGATCGCGGACGGCCCCTATGGCGACTCGGCGCTGCGCCAGATGGTGGATGTGTCATCGGCTGGTGCGGCGATCGACGCCGGTGGCGTGAGCTTCAATTTGTCGGGCTGGCTTGGCGGCTACGGCACCTACAACGGCCAGGCCGTACTGACGGCCAGCTTTCTGGACAGCGCGGGCAAGCCGCTGGGCAACTCGGCGCAGCTGTCCGGCGTTACCGCGTCGGCGCGCGGCAATCAGACCGGCTTGCTTGCACGCGCCACCACCGGCGCCGTGCCGGCCGGCACACGCTCCATTGCGGTGCTGCTGCAATTCACCAACACGTCGGCGTCGTACAACATCGGTTATGCGGACAACCTGTCGCTGACCTTGTCGACCCCGGTCCACGCGCCGTCGCTGCAGCCGCCGGCCACGGCTGTGCCGGCGTTCGACCATGTCTTCGTGATCATGATGGAGAACACCGACTACGCTCAGGTGATCGGCGACAGCGCGAACGCGCCGTACATCAACAGCCTCGCCAACCAGGGCGTGCTGCTCGTCAACCACAGCGGCGTTTACCACCCGAGCGACGAGAACTACCTGGCCATCGCCGGCGGCAACACCTTCGTCAAGGGTGCGGTCTATTACCCGAACATCCACGTCACGGCACCGAGCATCGCCGACGAGATCGAAGCCAAGGGCAAGACCTGGAAAGCCTACGAACAAGGCATGGGCACGCCTTGCAATACCAGCAACAACAACGACAGCTATTACGAACCCGACGACGCACCCTTCATCAACTTCAGCAATATTGCATCCAACCCCACGCGTTGCGCCGCCCATCTGTTCGATACCACCCAGCTCAGTGCCGACCTGCAGACCGCGGCCACCACGCCCAACTTCGCCTGGATCGCGGCCGACGATTACTACGACGGCGAAGCCTCCGGCAATGGCTCCGCGGCCAGCCTGAAGGTCCAGGACGGCTGGCTCAAACAAACCCTGCAGCCGATCTTCAATTCGCCGGCATGGACGACGCAACGCTCGCTGCTGGTGTTGACCTGGGACGAGTCCGCGTCCAGCACCGGCAACCATCTCGCCACCGTGCTGCTTGGTTCGCAAGGACTGCTGCGCAACGGCAAGACCAGCAATGCCAGCTACAACCATTACAGCATCGGCCGCACGATCGAGTCGGCGCTCGGTCTCGGCGCGCTGACCGCCAACGACCAGTACGCGCAGCCGATCAACGACGCCTTTGTGGCGCCTGCCGGCGCCGGCACGGCCGCACTGTCGACCACCATGCCCTCAGTATCGAAAGGCCAGTTCATCGCGTTCGCCTTCGACACGCCACTGGCCCAGGTCAACGCGAAGAACTGGATCGGCATCTTTCCGCAGGGCAGCAGTCCTGGGCAGGGTTCGTCGACCCTCTGGCAATACACGCCGGCGGCCAGTGGCACGGCCACCTTCGATACCTCGGGCCTGGCGCCGGGCAACTACGTCGCCTGGTATTGCTACAACGATGGCTACACGGTAATCGCCGGGCCGCTGTCTTTCACGGTGCAATAAGCGGAGATTGAGAAGAACCTTGCGAGGAAGCCATATGACTTCGCAAGGTTCTTCCGTTTCCCGCCCGCCCCAAGTTCCATGATCTTTCCGCGTGTTGCATCGGCCAAGCGAATCCGCCTATAACGCGCTTCGCGCAGGTCGGCGTTGCCGTGCCCGCGTGCACGTTCGATAGCGATCCAGCTTTCAGTGCCACTGCCGTGGGCCACGCGCCCCACCAGGGAGACAGGGTATGGAACGATCGATCCACGCCGGCCGCAACGCCTTCGCCACGACCGGCGCCAACGCCATGTCCACGCGCCCGGCCTATCTCGTGTTCGCCGTCGTGATGGCCGCGCTGGGCGTCATCGGCCTGGTCTACGGCGATGTCGCACTGGTATGGCAACGCATCCCGATCGAGCACCTGCCCGGCCAGCAATGGCTTGCCTACGCCTTCGCCGTGATCGAGCTGGGCACCGGCCTCGGCCTGCTCATTCGCTCCTTCGCCAAGCCTGCCGCCGCCGTGCTGTTCGTCTATATGGCGCTATGGGCCGTGCTGCTGAAACTGCCAGCAGTGGTGGCGGTGCCGCAGATGGAAGCCACCTGGCTGGGCTTCGGCGAGATCGCGGTCATCCTTGCCGGCGCCTGGGTGATCCATGCATGGCTCGCCGATAGCGGAGCGTTCCTTGCCGGCCCCAAAGGCATTCGCAATGCGCGCGTGCTGTTCGCCATCTCGCTGCCGATGATCGGCCTGTCCCATTTCTTCTACAGCCCGCAGACCGTCGAGCTGGTGCCCGGCTGGCTGCCTTCGCCGCTGAGCTGGGCTTACATCACCGGCGCCGGCAGCATCGCGGCATGCCTTGGCGTGCTGTTCGGCGTGTTCCCGCGCCTGGCCGCGACGCTCGAAGCGATCATGCTGGGCGTGATCACGCTGCTGGTGTGGGGACCGAAGCTGTTTGCCGTGCCGCTGGACCGCACCGCACTGACCGCGTTGGTGATTTCCGCAGCGATTGCCGGCGGCGCCTGGATCGTCGCGGAGTCATACCGTGGCCTGCCCTGGCTGGCCACCGGCCAGGCTGCATGGAAAACACCGTCCGCCGGATCGGCGTGACGGTGTCCCCGCGCGCCTAGCCCCCCTTCTTCTTCGCCGGCGCGGCCACCGCCTTCTTCGCCGCGGGCTTGGCGATCGCCATCGGCTGCACATCGACGCTATTCGTCGACCGCCGATCCGACTTGTTCATGATCAGCGAACACAACGAATCGAAGCGGCAGCAGCATTCGCTATAACCCGCTTCCCCGCCGAGGCAGCCCAGCACGGCTTGGTGGTGCATGCCGCTCGATTGCACCGACATCGCCGTGCCATCCGGCGCCTGCGGCCAGTCGAGCGTGCCGTTGCCGGCGACGCGCGCGGGGATCAGCCAGTAATCGCCATTGGCATAGATGCCGCCGGCCTGGAAGCTGACCTGCACACCGTCTTCCAGCTCGATGGTCTGGCCTTCCAGCAGCGGCACGCAGCCCTGCGCATCGACGTCGCCGCGCTGGTCCCAGCGGCGCAGCAAGGGATGCTTGTCGGGGGCGTTGCTGACGGCATACGGCGTGACGTTCTTCGGCACCGCCAGCGTCACCATGTTCTGCGCCGTGTCGATCGCCATCACCTGCAGCAGCGGCGCGGCCAGCTGGCTCAGCGTGTAGTTGTCATCGACCAGTTCCACCCAGTCGTTCACCGCCAGGCCCAGCCGCGGGTCGCGCCCCAGCGTGGCGAGCGATACCGCCAGCTGTGCGCTGCCGTCGTTCTGCGGCGTGCTGTCCGCGCGCAGGATCGGGAAGATCACCGAACCGTTCTCGCGCGACCATTTGAAGTTGGTGCCGGAGGGCGCACTCAAGCTGCCTGCCGCGCCACCCTGGTGTATCTCCACCCGATACAGCTGGTTCTCGCAACCGCGGTAGCGCGCATCGGCGGCAATCACGCAGGGATCGTTGTCCGAAGGTATCGGGCCCAGTTGCGCGCGCAGCTGCGGCCACGCATAGGCGGCGCGAGAGCCGAGCACCTGGCGCAGCGAAGGGCACGGGTCGCCATTGATCCCCAGGTTGCCGGCCGCGATGTCGTTGCGCAGTTGAGTGACGTCGGTGATCTGCTGCTTGATCGCGGTCTGGTCCGCGCTGCTCACCGCGGCCTCCAGGCGGACCTTCAGCGCGGCGATCACCGCATCCAGCGTGGCCAGCAGCGGCGCCGGATCCAGATCGAGCATGCGCACCTGCCACACCGTCTGCGCGCGCGAGGCGGTGTCCACGCCGTTCAGGGCGAGGTCGGCGATCTCCGGTGCTTCCAGGGCGCTGAGGTGGCGCTCCCACACATCCAGCCACAGCGCGAAACTGCTCGGCGGCTTGTTCCAGTCGTCGCCGGTGTCGGTGGTTGCGGGCGCATACGGCTGGCTGTCCAGCGTACACATCGCCTCGTTCTGGCACAGGATGCCGTCCACGTAGAAATGGCCGGGTGCCAGTTGCCAGTCGGAGACATGCGGTTGCGTGGTGATGGCGAAGCCGGTGCCTGGCGCCCAGCACGGGCCCACCAGGTCAGCGATCATCGTGCGCAGCAGAAACAGCTGGATGCCGGCCTGCTCGTTCCAGTCCGCCTCCAGCGTCACCCTTCCCTGCTGCTGCATGACCTGGCTGTAATGACGTGCCGGGTCGAAGGTGACGCGCGCAAAGTCGCCTTTCATGATCGATCTCCTAACTTGCGAAAAGAATGCCGGCATCGGTATCGGCGGGTGCGTATTCCTGCAGCCGCCAGGCGAGGTTCGCCTCGCGCTGCGGTTCATACAGGTCGTGATACACACCCATCGCGGATGAGTCGGACGCGCCGGTGCGGAGCTCGACGCAGGCGTCGTCGTCCAGCCGGGCGTAGTCGGGCGTGCCATAGCGCAGGCTGCGGAACTGCGGCACCACGCGCAGCGTTTCCTGCGCCTGCTGCGCCTGCTGCGCCGCGGGCACGGCGGCCAGCGCGAGGTCGGGTTGGCAATGGAAGCGCTGCGGCGTGCGCGAACCCGGCGGTACGTAGCAGAAGCGCACGCAGCCGAACTGGCGGCGCAGCACCCGCACCGCGCTGGTGAAGATGCAGTCCTCGGCCAGCGCGATGCTGTGCGCCTGCACCTCGCCGACGATGGTGCAGCGCTTGAAACTGGCCTGGACATAGGCCACCGCTTCGTCCGGCGCACCGAGCGCGATGCGTTCGATGCCGGTGGCATCCACGATGCTGTCGCAGACCTGCAAGGCCGGCGGCTCGCCGTGGCGTACCGGGCTGATTACCGAGATCGCACCGACGATGCTCTGCTCGATCCGCAGCGAGGCGCGCGTGCCGTCCAGGGTCACGCTGGGTTCGCCAGGCCGCTTCGGGTCGCAGTCGCATTGCAGCGCCCAGCCCGGCACCAGGGTGCAATGGCGGATCACCAGTTCGCACAGATCCGCCGTGCGCTCGGTGCCTTCCGTGTCCTCCGGCCCATGCACTTCCACGCCGCGGCCGACGACCAGCAGGCCGTCGAGCAGCACGCGGCTGCCGGCGGCGCCGCCGATATTGAGCGCATCCGGCTGGCTGGCGCGCACGTCGAGCAGGCGCAGGATCGGCCGCGTGCGTTCGGCGGCGCGGATCTGCACGGCTTCTCCGGCGGCCAGTTGCAGGTCGATGGCGCCTTCGTAGATGCCGCTCTCGGCCAGTTCGACGATCAGCGCGCGCAGCGACGGGTCCGCCGCCTTGGCCTGCGTCCATGCGGCGAGCGCATCGGCGATGCTGGTGAAATGCCCCGGCGGCAACGGCGCCGGATCGGCGACCGGCAGCGCGGTATGCACGATATAGCGCGTGGCGTTCTCCAGTTCCGGCACCAGCCGCGCGTATTCGCCGCCGCCCAGGTCCGCGGCGAAACCGTAGTTGTAGGACACCCACACGCCGCGCTTGGGCCGCTGGTTGGCCGGGAACAGCAGGCGCCCGGTTTCCGGATCGACCGCGACGCGACCGCGCGGCACCTGGTAGCGCCAGGCGGAGAGGTCGGCGGGGATCAGCGCCTCGATCGGCACCGGCAGGCCCTGCCCCTTGGCTGGCCAGTCGGGTGCATAGATCAGCACGCTCTTGCCCGCGCCATACAAGGCCGGCGACACGCTGGCGTAATCGGCCAGCGGGCCGCGCCGCGCGAAACGGTAACGGCGCAGCGGCACCGGCAGGTTGTGTTCGCGGGCGATGTGGGTCGGTCGGGTTTCCGCGACCGGCCGCTGGAACAGCGGTGTGTCGTTGCCCAGCACGCTGAAGCTGAAACACTGCGGGCCGCGTTCCTCCAGGCAGTACGCCGGGGTGGTGGTGACCGGATAGCTGCGCAGGCGGAACACGAACAGGCCGACGTCCGGAATGCCGTAGCGCCCACGCTGATGTTGGCTACTGAGACGGCGCACATCCACGCTGTGCGCCAGCGGATCGAACGCGCCGTTGGCCCAGGCGATGCGCTGCATCACGCCCGGGTCGCGCAAATCCGCAGTGCCGCCGCGGTGCGGATGCTGATGGTCCAGATGCTGGGTCCAGCCCAGCAGCCGATAGAACTCGACCGCGCGCGCCGGCCAGCCGGCGGCATCGCGCGCCAGGTCTTCCAGCAGCGACAGCGTGCCCTTGCGGCGGCGTGCGTCGATGGTGTTGGCCACGTCGGCACGCGGCGCAAGCACGCGGCCAAGACGCGCGGCGTGCACGCTGCCGTCGGCCAGGGTCGCCGCCTCCGGCAGCAGCGAGTAGCCAAGCAGGTCGCCGATATACGGCACCACCCAGTCGTCGCAGGTTTCGATAAACCAGTTGTCGTAGAGGCGCGTGATGTCCTGCTCCAGCACATTGGCCTGGGCCGACAGCACGCGCAGCAGGTCGCGCAGCGGATAGCCCTGGTCCGCATCGCGCATGCGGTACACCACGGGCATCAGCTCATACAGGCGATCGGGGTTGGCGCTCATGGCGTGGCCTCCTGCAGCAGCAGCGTGTCGGGCACGGTGGGCAGGAAACGGGCGAGCTGCGCCGGCAGCGGCCGGCCGTCATCGTCGTAGCGCGCCGGCAAGGCCTGCACGCGCTGGTTCACCCAGGACTGGCTGCCGCCGCCATTGGGCCCGTTGGTGGATGTCGTGCTGAGGAAGGACAGATTGTTGCCGCCCTCGCCCTTGTCGCCGTTGTCGCCGCCGACACCGAAGCCCTCCAGCACCGTCGCCTCGTCCAGGTGGCCGAACGCATCCGCATCCACCCAGGCCACGCCGCGCACCGCCTGGATGCAGGCCACGATCTCGCTCAGATAAACGTTCTGCGCCAGGCCTCGCCGCTCGAAACCGAAGCGGCCGAGCAGGGCCGCGCGCACCTGCGGCTCCACCGCCTCCCAGCTGTAGTCCGGTGCCAGGCCGACTTTCGCGCTGAGCGTGACCGCCAGCAGCTCGCGCACGTCCAGGCTGACCGGCAGGGTCGGATCGCCGTATTGGCGCAGCGCCTGCAGCAAGTTGCGATACAGATCGGAGGTGACATCCACCGGGATGTCCGCCGCGCCGGCAATAGTCACCCGCACCTGGGTGCCGAGCTTCACCGCCGCGGCCTTGCCGACGCCGCCGAAGGTGCGCGCGAAGTCGGCGTAGTCGGTGATCGACACCAGCCGGTCCAGCGCGAGCACGGCCAGCGGCACGTTGGCGCGCGCCTGGTCGCGGGTTTCCGCATCGGCGCCACCGGAGGCGCGCAGCGGGTTGATCACGTTCTTCACGCCCAGCGGCTTGGTGGTGAGCAGGCTGATCTGGCCGGCCCGCACATTGCCCGGCGCGCCGATGCCGTTGCGATACACCGCGGTGACGTTCTCCACGCCGGTGGGCAGGCGTGCGCCATGCTCGCCGTTGCCGAAGACCACGCTGGTCTTGCCGTTGTCGTCGGTGGCGGTGACGAAGCGGCGCGCATTGCCGTCGACAAAGGCCAGGTTGCGCACTTCATGCCACTCCACCTGGTTCACGCGCACGGTGAGCGTGCTCTGCACGCCGTCCACGGTCGCCGCCGGCACATAGGTCAGCGGCGGCTGCTTGAGCACGAACACCTGCATCGGCGTGCTGCCGTCGCCGCTGCCCAGCACCTCGTTGCGTGTCTCGCCGTTGGTGGCGCGCACCACATTGGCGAAGATCGCCACCGTGCCGCGCTTGTAGGTATAGGCCAGGCCCTGGTTGGCCAGCACCAGGGTGCTGTGCACGGTATCGCCCGGCAGATCGGGCGGCACGCCCTGCTCCACCGCCAGCAGCATCACCAGCTCCGCGGCGATCACCGTATCGGTGCCCGGCACGTCGGTGCGCTGCCCCTGCACGATCACCCAGCGGCCCGGCTTGAGGCCGTCGACCGGCGTGTCCAGCGTCACCCGCGTGGCGCCGTCGCCGGGGATGCCGTCACTGATGGCGTCGAGATTGCCCATGTCGTCGGCGATCGACAGCACCGCCAGCGGCAGCAGTTCGCTCTGCGCATGCACCAGGGTGCTGCGCAGCGTCGCTTCGCTGGGTACCGGCCATGGCACGCCGCTGCCGCTGGTGGGGCCGGCCAGGGTGAGCTGGGTGCTCTTGCCGCTCATGCCGTAGTCGCTGTGCGGCAGCGTGCGCGCGGCCTGGAGCTGGCCGATCACGGGAATCGCCGTGCCCTGGGTGTGGATCATCACGTAGCCACCGGCGCTCACGCCGTCATAGGCATTGTCCAGCCACAGCACGTTGGCCGTTTCGTGAGTGGTATCGAGCGTTTCCCGCGAGGGCTTGGAAGTCCATTCGCCGCTGGTGCTGTTGTAGGTCTGCACGATGTCGATCGGCGCCGGCGCGTTGTAGCCGAACAGCGGTGCGGCCACGCGCATGGCGTACACCCCGTTCAACGCGGGAGATGGCTCGCCGTGCTGCACTTGGGTCCAGGCGTTGTAGAAGGTGTCCGCCAGCGGCCTGGCGAAATTCAGCAGCAACTGCGGCCGTGCATCGCTGGCCAGGCCCAGGGCGGTGGCCAGGCTGCGCTGCAGGCGCAGGCTGTTGGCCGGCTGCAGGGTCACCGGCTGGATCAGCGCGTCGAACAGCGCGCCGAAATCCGCATCGTTCGAGCCGCCGTTCCCGCTGCTGCCGAACGCCTGCTGCACGCTTTGCATGAAATCGAGCACCGGTTGCGCAGCGCTTTGATAGTTTTCCAGTTCGAAGACGCGCGTGAACTCGACAAAGCTGCCGCCGTTGCCTTGCTCCAGCAGCAGCTTCTGGCGCACCGCTTCGATGTTCTCCAGCCAGCCCGTATGGGTGTAGGCCAGCAGGGCGATGGCCTTGTTGGCCGCCACCAGGATCTGCACGGTGACCGCATCCAGGGGCTGCAGCAGCACGCGGCTGCGCTGCTGCTCCGGCGGCAGCACGGCACCGGTGGCCGGATCGCGCTGCTGCACCTCTACCGACCGCACCCGCCGCAAGGCCGTGACACCTGTGCTCAACTGGCCGAACAGGAACAGCAGCGGGTCGTTCAATTTCAGCTGCGTATTGGCGTTGGCCACCCACAGTTCGCCCAGCCCGCCGATGGTGCCGAGCGAGATGTTCTGCGGCTGGGTCAGGCGTGGCCGCAAGGTGTTCCATTCGCGCCGTGCGTCCAGCGGCTCGGCCGTCTCGAAGGTCTGCATCTGCTCGCCCGGCGCCGGCACCGACTGCGCCTTGGCGCCGAGCGGGATGGTCACCGCCGACGAGTTGTCGTCGATGGTGTAGGCCAGGTAGACGCTGGCCGCTACACCGGGACGCAGCCGGTAATCCACCAGCCGGCCGAGCTGCAACACCGAGCAGCGTTCGGTAGCGGTGCGCAGATAGCCTTCGTTGGCGATGCGCTCCTGGTAGAAGCTCAGCACGTCCGCGCCCACCGCCCACGCGTCGAGCAAGGCCATCGACGGATCGTCCAGCTCACGCGTGCGCAGGCCCTGCAAGGCGGGCAAGGCCGCGTCGCTGAGATCGAGCTGCATGGTGGCGCGGAAGTCGGCGTAGCTGCCGACGCGATAGACCAGGCTGTCCAGCCCGGGCCGGTTGTAGAGGGATCGCGGCGTGCTTGCGCCGGCGCCGCAACCACAGGCACAGGCGTGCTTCCCGCAGGCGCTGCAGCAACTCATCGGCCACCTCCCATGATGAACGCGATGCTGCCGTGATCGGGATGGTCCGGATCGTTGTCGACCTGGGCCAGTTCGGTGGCCGCCAGATGCAGCAGCCCGTCGTCCGGCGCGCCATGCGCGCCGAGGTCGTCCATGCGCCGTAGCGTGCGCACCACGACATGGGCCACGCCAACCACCGCCTGCGCCTCGGCCATCAACGCGCTGACGCTGACGGAGGCACCCAGGCGCAGCCGGTCCGGATGGAAGAAGCCCGGCGTGCCGTCGCTGCGCAGGCCGGCGCTGAAGCGTTCGAGCAAGGCCGCCTCCACGTGCGCCGAGAGGAAATCCGGCAGCACGCAGACGAACAGCTTGATACGCAGCGGTACATAGCGTGCGGCGAGCACCGCCACGTCGTGACCGATGCGCCGGTAAGGCTGCAGATCGGCCAGCACCCGCGCGGCCAGCGCCGGCGGCAGCGTGTCGCGGCCGAGCGGGTCGATGACCACGTCGGCCTCGTACCAGCTCCCGTTCCAGGCCATCGCACAAGCCGCGCCCTGCACCGCCGGCTCGCTCGCCGCGAACCGGGCATAGTCGTCGGCGACGATCGCGCGCAGCGGATGCGCGCGGAACGCACCCGGTGCATAGAGCTTCACTTCGGCCAGCGTTTCCGCGGCCTGCCCGCCGCTGGCCGCCAGCGGATTGCGCGGCACCAGCCCGTCCGGCAGCACGCCATTGCGCAACGCCACCCACACGATGCTTTCGCGCCCGACATTGCCGGCGCTGCCATTGCCGATGCGCGTGCGTGCACGGAAGAAATCGCCGGCCTGCGGCTGGCGCCCGAGCACGCCGTCGCCGAAGCGCAGATGCGCGGCGCCGTCGTCGTCGATCTCCACCACGAAATGGCGGTCATCGGCCCCGCTCTCCAGCAGGTCCTGGCGCGAATCCCAGCGCCACTGCTCATCCGGCGTAGCGGCCACCAGGACGTCGCTCAGCGCGCCGCCATAGACGTCCAGCTGCGGCAGTGCCAGGCGCGGATCGCGTGCCAGCAACCGGCACACCGGCGCGTTGGCCTGGCCCGGCAAGGGCTCGGCCCAGGTCAGCGGCGTGCCCGGCAGCATATGGCCGGTATCGGAGGGCGGCCGACGCACGTCCAGCACCGCGCCTTCGCAGCGGCAGCAGCCGTATTCGGTGGAGCCAGGCACCAGCCAGCAATCTTCGGCCAGAGCATCGCAGCGTTGGCAGGCATCGGGCATGGCGGCCCGCGCCGTAACGAGACCCGGGTAATCTTCATCCCCCTGCCCCGGCGGCGTGCACAGTGCCGCGCAGTTGCACTGCCCCGGCAGATGGTCGCCATGATCGACCAGCAGCACATTGCCGCGCGCCAGGCTGACATCGTGCAGCCAGGCGCAGTCGGGCGACGGCTTGCGCACCGACAGGCACAGGTCGAACGGCAGCGCATCGCAGGCATCCCAGCTCACCTGCAGCAGCAAGCTGCCGTCGAGCGGATCGTTGATCGCCTGCACCGCCGTCAGCCGCACGGCATGGCGATGCTCCGGGTTGGCGTCCGCCGGATTGCCGGTGGCCGGCCCCAGCACTTCCTCGAAGATCAGCAGGTCGCCGACCTGCAGCTTCAGTGCGCGCTGCGGTACGGCGACCGCGGTGCGTGCCAGCTCGATCGATGGCGTGTTGCCGCCATCGCCCGTCGCCGGTGTCGCTGGTGTGCCCGGTGTCGTGGCAGGCGGCGCCGGCCCCACGTCCACCAGCGTCGCCTGCGTGCTGCCGCGCGGCAGGCAGCACAGCTCGTCGCCCCAGGTATACAGGCGGATCGCTCCACGGGCGGCGCTGACCGTGATGGTGGTGGCGCCGTCCAGCGGCATCGGCTCGAACACCAGCGCGCCTTGCGTGCGCGCCTTCGCCAGCTGGCCGGCATTCAAGCCGCCCGGCGTGGCGTCGGGCTGCGCGGGCGGCGGCACCAGCAGCAACAGATTGTCCAGATCGAGCGTCGCCTCGCCCACCGGCAACTGCAAGGCCACCAGCGCACGCGCATTGCAGCCTTCGTGCATGCGGTAATCCACCAGCCGCGCATGCCGCCGCACCGAGATGCGCCGGCGCGCGGTGGACAGATAAGCCTCGGTGGCGACGGCGTCCTGGTAGTAACTGAGGTAGTCCGCGGTATAGGCCAGCGTCTCGACCAGGGCGATGCCGATATCGGGCACGTGGCGCTCAGTCCAAGCCGGCGCATCGAGCGCCATGCGGTCGAGGAACAGCTGGCGGAAGCTCGCATAGTCCTTCGCCAGATAATTGATCTCCGGCGGCGGCTCCGGCGTTTCCAGGCAGGGTGTCGCCACGGCGCAGTCGAGATCCTTCGGGCAGCTCAGGCGGAAGCGCAGCGCCACGCAGGCATAGCGCGGATCGAAACCGGGATACGCCATCCATGCAGCCGGATCGTTGCCGGACGCGGCATCGACCAGGCACAGGCAATACGGCGAATGGTCGCCTTCGCGATCCAGCACCACGCGCAGGCAGGCGTCGTCGTGCATCTCCGGCTCGTTCTCCTCGCTCACCGCGAGCACGCGCAGGCCGGTGATGCGGTCGCCGCCGCTGACCCGCACATTCGCTATGCCGATGCCTGCGGGAATCGGGCCGAACAGATGCACGCACAGGCTGACGCCATCGTCGCCGACTTCCACGAAGTCGATGCCGTTGAGCTGGCCGCCCAGGCGCAGCCGCTCGCGCCGCGCCTCCAGCGCGCAGGACGGCGGCAGGCCGCAGCCGATCGGGACGACCGCGGGCGCCGTGCCGGTACTCATATCCGTATTCATGTCGCGCTCCCGCGGATACTGGCGGTGCGCACCTCGCCGGTGGCCAGCACCGTGTAGCTCAGGTCCACTTGCAGGATCGCGTCGTCGCTGGTGACCTGCAGCGCGCCGACGTTGATCACGTCGCCGAGATAGCGCTGCAGCGCCGCCTGCAAGGTGAACTGCAGCGCCGCGGCGATCTCCGGGCTGTTCGGCGCGAACACCATCTGCAGCAGGCCGCTGCCGAAGTCCGGCCGGTTCACCCGTTCGCCCGGGCGGGTGAACAGCAGCTGCTCGATCATGTCGCGCACGTGGTCGTCGTCATCGGTGAGCGCGGTGCGGCCGCGGCGGTCGAAGGCGAACGGAAAATCGAGGTTGATCGCGGGGTCCATGACATCCTCACATGGCGGTGACGCGCATCTGGCTGGCGACGATCAGCAGCGGCGTCGCCGTCGGCGCGCACAGGGCCTGGCTGTCGAAGCACAGCAGCGGCTGTCCATTGGAAGTGACCCGCGTCGCGCTGGTGACGAACTGCGCGGAGACGCAAGGGCCGTTCGCGGCGGGCGGCGGCGGGAAGGTGCAGCCGGCCACCACCCACGGCCCCGGCATGGCCACGGTGGGTTGTCCGCTCACCGTCACCCGCGGGTTCGGTACCGTGGCCTGCGCCTGTCCGCCGTGCGAGCAAAGCACGCTGGCGCCGACGTGGATGAGGAAGCCGGGCATCGTCCATCCTCCTAGGTCACGACCAGCGCGCCGTTGTTGATGGTGACGGTGGGCCCGGCCAGCACGATGGTGGCGCCCTGGCCGTTGGAGATGGTGATGCCGATCTCGTTGACCATGATCATGGCGCCGGTGGTGGCCTTGAGCAGGATGCCGCCGGTGGGTCCGGGCAGGTCGCTGATCGAGATGGTGTTCTGCAGGCCCGACTGCAGCACCACGCTGGGACTGGCGGGATTGCCGGCCAGCGCCAGCGCGGGCACTTCGGCGGCGATGCCCCAGAAGCCGCCGGTCCAGATCGGGTAATCCGGATCGCCCTGCTCGAACTCGATCCACACGCCCGCGCCGATCTGCGGCACCAGGTACACGCCGTTCTGCTTGCCGGCGAACGGCACGCACGGCATCGCCCAACTGGTCGGCAGCAGGCCGGACACGTCCGGCACCGTCGCCTGGATCCGCCCGAGCTGTTCGGGGTCGACGTTCTGCAGCACGGTGCCGCGGTATTTGCCGTAGTACGTGGTCATGACGGCACCCGCGGCACGGTCGAGATCAGGCCCTTGCGCGACAGGCTGAAGCTCTGCTTGTACTCGCCGCGCTTGATGGTGTGGCGCACCTCGCTGACGTAGTGCAGGCCATCGAAGGCCGGTCCTACGCCGCGAACGCCGACCAGCTGGCGCGACTTCAGCACGCGGCCGTAGCGCGATACGTCGAGGTTGCCGCGACCGGTGACGGTGTCGGCGGATTTGGCCGCCTCCGCCATGCCCAGCAGCAGCGCGCGCACCGGCGAATACTTGGCGGTTTCGGTCAGCTGGTTGAAGTGCTGCGGCGGCGGATCGAGCAGGCCCAGCGGCGGATTGAGCGGGCCGACGTCGGGGAACGGAATCGGGATCGGGATCTTGGTCTGCGGATTCTGGATATAGACGATCGGCAGGCTGCGCGCATTGCCGTTGTAGCTGAAGCTGAGGCTTTCCACATTGCTGGCCGCATCCATGTCGGCATTCAGCGCCGGCTGCGGCACGCCCACCTTGATCTTCGGCCCCCAGTACGCGGTGCTCATCCCCGGCGCAGGACCGGGTTCGATATAGAACACGTAGCCCACGCGGCTCGCCAGCAGGCGGATGTATTCCAGGTCCGTGCCCTGCTGGGTGGGAATGCGGTCGGTGGGAATCGGCACGTCGATGGCGATGCTGGGAATCACCAGCGGCACCACGCCGAGAAACGCGTACTTGGCCAGTAGCAGCGCCACGATGCCTTCGGCCGGCATGGCCGGATACGGCAGGCCCGGCAGGCCGGAGAACTCCAGCTTCTGCATCACCGTGGTGAGATCGTCGCCGCTCACTTGCAAGCTGGTGTGGCGCTGGTCCGCACCTGGCATCACTTCGGTCTTGGTCACCACGCCGTCGATCAGCACCTCCGGCATGCCATTCACCGTAACGATCACGATCACCCGCAGCAACGGCACCACGTCGCCGCCGCTCAGCAGAAACAAGGTATGCAGCGGCGACTGCACGCTCAAGGTGAACTGCAGGGTGAAGGCGCCGGCCTGCTCGTCGGGCTGCACCACCTCGATCTGGGTCAACGCGTCCAGCACCACCTGCGGCACCGGCACCGGCACCACGGGTCCGACCAGCAGCGTCAGGTGCACGCCCTTAAGCATGCGGCACCCCCGGAATGCCTTCGGGCAAGGTAATCGCGAGCTTGCGGCCGATGGTCTCGGTCAGCTCGTCCGGCCGCAGCGCGCGGTTGGCATCGCACAGCCGCCAGAACTGCTCGGGGTCGCCCAGGTAATGCGCGGCGATATTGTCCAGCCGCTCGCCCTGCACCACGCGATGCCACTGCAGCAGGGCGAACTTCTCCGGCGCGGGCACGAAGCGGCGCTTGAGATAGGTCACCGGCGCGCCATCGGCGCGCACGAAGGTGCCGGTGGGCGTCAGCGCGTAGCGGCTGGTGGGCGGAAAGTTGACGATCATGAGGCCATTCCCTCGATAGTCAGACGACACACAAGCAACGGCGCTGCATCAGCAAGGCAGGTCGAAGCAGGCGATACCCTTGATCTTGTTCGCGGCGACCTGGGCGAGTTGCCGGGTGGCGGCGAAATCTGCGCCCGAGGCCATCACCACCGCCATCGCCGGTTGCCCGCCGCGCCCGACACAGGTGGTGGAGAGATAGACGCCCTGCTTGTCGCCGGCCACTTCCAGCGCATTGCGATGCACATTGGCCAGCCCGATCGCGCGCGCCACATCCGAGGCGAAGTTAAGGCAGGTCTTCTCGGAGCTGGTCTTGACCGGCACCTTCTCGAAGTAGAGCGACGAGGCCTGCGCGGCCGGCGCGAAACCCACCGCGCCCAGCACAAGGGGTGCGCTCAACATGACGATCATCAGCCTGTTCATGTCTTTCTCCATAGTTGACGTGACGTGACGCGATCGCGCGGGCCCTGGCTCATGGCACTCCCGTGATGCCTAGCGCGGACAACGGCATCGCCGGCGCCATGCCGGACAGCCGTTCCTTGTTTTGCAGATAGCTCATGAACAGGCTGGCCGCCTTGTGTCCCGGCGGCACGTCGTTCACCGACAGCACGCGCAGGCCGAGGCTGACCTTGGCGCGGATCGGATTGAGCGCAGTGTCGAACGCCTCTTCGGTGATGCTCAGCTCGGTGACGCGCACCGGCAGGATCCGCGTCTGGCTCCATACGAACAGCGCCAGCGGCGTCTCCATCGGGATGATTTCCAGCGTGCCGGCCTGGGACATCGCATCGTTGGCGTTCAACTGCGCGCTGGTCGGATAGATCATCGTTTCCAGCGCCGCGAGCTGGGCGAATACGCCGGTCTGGGTGGCGACGCGGTTGCTGTCGGGAAACTCCAGCTGGTCGGTGGCGTCGATCTCCGCCTCCAGCTTGATGGTCTCCACCGGCGGCCCTTTCAGGCGCAGCACTTCCGAACGGTCGCCGCCATCGGCGCTGATCGCCTGCACCTGCAGCGAACGGGTGATCGAGTCGGGGTTGTACTGCAGCGCGATCACGCGCAGCACGGCCGAGGTGTCCGGGTCGATCAGCACCAGGCCACCCTTCAAGATGCGCGGCGAACCAGGGAAGCCGCTCATGGCACGTGTCCGAAACCGAGCAGCTTGTCCATCCGGCTCAGCACATAGGAGAAGCCCTGCACGACCGGGCTGCGGTTGCCTTCGATGGTGTAGAGCATGCCGTCCTGCACCGAGTGCACAAGGCCGACATGGCCCAGCCAGCCGGCCAGGCTCACCCGCCACCACACCACGATGTCGCCCGGCTGCGGCGCGTAGCCGTCGCCCGGCGTCGAGGCCCAGCCGTGGTCCTTGAATTCGGCGAGCATGCTGCGCGCGCTGCCGATGTACGGGAACGGCATCTTCGACGGATCGCCACCGGCGCCCTGCAGGAAGCAATAGCTCACGAAGGAGGCGCACCAGGGATCGCCTTCCGTCAATCCAGCCGGCGCCAGGTACTTGCGCACGAACGGGCCGCAGTTGTTGCCGCCCTGCTCGCACGCACCGGCCTTCAACTCGCCGATGGCCGCGCCCAGCGCCGCCCTTCCGCGCGCGCTGCCACCGGTCGCGGGCAGCGTGGCGTAGTCCACCGCGGTCGGCGTGACGATGACCGGCTTCGGGTTCTGCAGGCTCCACCAGGTCAGCGGACCGGCTGCACCGTCCACCACCAGCGGCTGGCCATGCTGGTCGAGGTTCTGCGTCTGGAACGCGCGCAAGGCCTGCCAGGTGCGATTATCGAACACGCCGGTGACCGGAGCCGCGTAGCCGCGCTGGTTCAGCAGCTGCTGCAGCTGGGTGACTTGCGCCCCCTGGTCGCCTTTACGCAACGTATCCATGCCTATTGCTCCATCGCGATGGCGTTGTCAGCGCGAGCCGCGCCTGACTTCGCACGATTGACCATCAATGGCGAATGCACTCGCATGCATCCGCCTCAAGCCGTGTCTCCACTGGTCGGATCCCAATGCGTTGCCGCCGGCGCGCTCAGATCCATGGCGCCGCCAGGCAGGGCCGCATTGCGGCAGGCGGTGGTGCAGTCGTCGCCGTTGCTGCCGAAGCCGCGGCCGAGCCGCTGGTTGTTGATGTCCTGGGCGTAGCTGTCGTGCGGGCTGCTGTCGATGTACTCGCGATAGAACTCGCGCGAGCTGCCCGCCAGCCTTGCGGTGAACGCGCCGCAGCGCTTGGTCGAGGCGCAGGCGATCCAGCAATGGCCGAACGCGTCCCATACGTTGCTGGAAAGCGGCGCATGGGTCTGGTTGTAGTACCAGAGCCGGAAACCACCCGCGCGATGCACCGCGTCGCCGAAGGTTTCGTCGTACATCGGGCGCTCCAGCGGGGTAAGGCAGTGATAGGCCCATGCCGCGTAAAGCACCGCACCGACGCCGACCACGCCGGCCGCCACCAGCGGCCAGCCGCGGCGCAGCGTGGCGGACGGGTCCGCGCCGACCATCGGCGCCACCGACGAGACCGGACGCGTCAGCACGTCCATGGCCGTGCGGTCCGCCTCGTGCTCGAACGCATCGTTGCGGTTGCCGATGGTGAGCGGCCGCGTGTCCTGCTGCCGCTGCTGCATGACATGGGACAGCTCGTGCGCCAGCAGGAAGCTGCCCATCATCGAATCCGGGGCGTACTTGCCGTCGGCGAACACGATGTGCCGGCCCGAGGTATAGGCCTGCGCATCCACATCCCGCGCCGAGCGTGCGGCGCTGCCGTCCGTATGGATGCGCACGCCGCCGAGATCGCGGCCGAAGCGCGGCTCGAAGAAGCGGCGGGCGCGATCGTCCAGCGGCCGGCCGGGGCCGCCGAGCGCTTCGTGCACGGTGGCGGGCACCTGGTCGGCAGCCGCCGCATGCTCCGCGTGTCCTTCGACCTGGCGCTCGCTGCAGGCGCGGCACTGCCCGCCGCCCGGCGTATGCGTGCCGCAGGCGCATTTGCGCTGCAGCACGGCACTCGCCGCGCTATGGGCAACCGCCTGGAAGGCAGGCGCGGCCTGGCTCTTGGCGACGCGCTCGCTCATGGCTTCGCCTCGTCGTGGCGCAGGCTTTCGAGCAGGCGATCGATGCTGGCGTACTGCGAAGCCGGATCGGCCATCACGTCGTAATGGGTGGACTGCGCGGCTGCCTCGGACAGATGCGGCGCGAGGCGCGCATAAGTCGTCTCGCGCAGCTCGGCATCGGCCGAGCGCAAGCCTTCGCGGATGCCCGGCAGGCCGGTCAGGTCATGCGCCTGCAGGAGTTGCAGGCCAGCTTCGGCGCACAGCGCGGGTTGTTGCAGACGCCGGGACACGCCGGACAGCAGCGCGTTGTCGCGCGGTTTCGGGATATAGGCGTAGGCGTACAGCGCATACAGGCTGAGCGGCATTTCGCCGGCGCGGATGAAATGTTCGAGCGAGGCCCTTACTTCGACTGCAACGGGGCGCTGCAACAGCAGCAGCGGCAGCGGATGAGCCGCGTTGGCCATGCTCACCAGCGCCCTGGCCAGTGCGGCCTGGTCCACCGGCAACAGCCACAGGCCGGTCTCGCAGGCTTCGGTCAGCGCGAGATCCGCGCGTTCCAGCACGGCCAGCAGGCGCTGATACAGCGGATCGGTGAGGCAGCGCGCGAGCAGGATCACGGCGACGCGCGCGAGCGAAGGCTCCGGCTGGTTTTCCAGATAGTCGAGCAGGCGCTCTCCGGTGGTGCTTTCCGCCAGCAGCTCGCGCGTGGCCGGCTGCGCGAAGAAGGCATCGAGCTGCGCCGCCATGGCAAACGGGTCCGGCAAGTCCTGTCGCAGGACTTCCAGGCGGGTGGCAATGGCTGCGGATGCGCTCATGGCATGCCTATGGCCGCTCGCGCGCGGCGCCGCCGTAGTCGTCGGGGCGGCGCGGCAAGGCCGGCGAATGCTCGGCGGCGATATCGCGTTCGACGTCGACGGCGTGCTGTTCATCGGGTGGCGTGCCGCCCGCCGGAGTCGGGCCGCGCGTGACATGCGTGCCCTGCATCAGAGGCAGTGCATGCCCGCAGACCTCATGCGCAAAGATCAGGTGGAACGGGATATCTACCCAGCGCCCGTTGATCCTGTACTGGCCCTGGAAGCGCGGATCGACGTCCACCGGCGGACTGGCGCGGCGACCGCTTTCGCCAAGAATGCGGCCGCTCGAATCGAAAGTATCCCGTGTTCCAGGGGCCCCGGCCCTGAACCCGATGGTCGTGGTCTGGGTGTTGTTGATGACATCGCACAAGCAACGACAACCCGTCGGCGTACTGGAATTGGCCGGCGACTTGGTCGGCGCAGCGGGCGCAGGCGTGGCGCAGAAATTCGCTGCACCCGCGCTCGCCACGCCCGAAGTCGGATTGACCACGAACTGGCCGTCCGGACAGACCTCCTGCATCAGGTTCTGCACGGCGTTGGTCAACGGCTGCGCCGGCCCCATGGTGCCCGGCGCCACCGGAATCGAATCGCCAGGATTGACCACCAGCCGGCGGCGCAGGATGGGTGCGCGCGCGGCAATGATCGGCGCTGCGGCGAGCCCGCCGCCTGGCCCCACGCTGCTCATCACCCGGCTCGCCATCGCGTCCGCCTCGCCTTCGAGCGGGTCGTCGGCGCTGCCGATATGCAGGCCATTGCCCGTCGCCAGCGTCGGCGTGTCGCCGGCCTCGCCGCCGAAGCGCTGCAAGCTCTGCGCGCCACCTTGCTGCACCACGTGCGCCAGTTCGTGCGCCAGCAATTGCCGGCCGGTGTGTGTCGACGGCGCATAGCTGCCGCGCCCGAACACGATGTGCGACCCCACGGTGTAGGCCGACGCACCGACATCGGCCGCCGTTTCCGCGGCTTGCGGCGAGGCATGCACGCGGACGTGGCTGAAGTCATGGCCGAAGCGCGGCTCCATGAAGCTGCGCGTGGCGTGATCCAGCGCCTGCCCGCCGCGATTCAGTTCGGCATGCACGCTGTCCGGGGCGATCCCATGGGCCACCTCGTGCTGCGCGCGCCGCTGCAAGCTCGCCTTCTTGCTCGCGCATTCGCTGCACTGGCCGCCGCCCGGCGTGGATTTCCCGCAGCCGCATTTGCGCCGCAGGCCGATCGGCGCACGGGTGAGCGCAGGCGTGAAACCCTGCCTGGCGGTCGCTGATTTGTCGGCGCTTGGCATCGTGGCGGCCCTCTCAAGGCTTGGTCGTTTCGACCACGGTGGACGGCGCGATGCCAAAGGCCTTGCGCGCCGCATTGATCACTTTCTCGTCGCACGCGACCGGATCGCGCGTGACTTCTTCGGGTTTGGCGGGCTTGAACTCCTGGGTCACCTTGCTGCCGACCAGGGTGATGTCCGCGCGCCGCATGAAGTCGAAGGCCTGGTCGCGCTGTGCCTTGAACGGCTGCGCCTTGAACGCATCGCGCTCCGGGCCTGCCTTCGGCGCGGTGGGGTCGGCCACGCTGCCCGGCTTCTCGCCGAGGTATTCCTGCACGGCGTCTTCTTCCATCGGGCGGCCCACCGGCTCGGGCTTCTGCTTGCCCTGCATTGGCGGCAGTTCGCTCATGCCTTCGGCCTTGATGCCCGAGGTATCGCAATGCGTGCATACCTTCGGATCCGCCAGCCAGCGGATCGCAGCTTCCGCACGCTTGACCGACAAGCGGTCGTTGCCGATGAAGGCCGGCTCGTGCTCGCGCCCGCGCGGCCCTTCCGGCGAGGTGAAGCCCTGCACCGCGGTGATGCGGTAGCCCTTGGTACTGAGCGACTCGATATCGTCGGGCAGATGGAAATCCTGGCGGATGCTGTCCTTGGCGTAGTCGAAGTACACGCGCCTGACCTGGGGATCCGGACCCTTGAGCTCGGGTTGCCCGGGGTCGGCGGGTTTGCGCGTGACCTTGGCGCAGGCCAGGGTCACGTAGTGGCGCACGGTATGGCACTTGAAGTTCTTCGTCTTGTCGCCGGGCGTATAGCTGAAGGTGATGCCGCCTTGCTTCTGCTCGGCGTCGTACTGGCCTTGGGCACCAAAGCCACCATAGGGCGTCTTGACCTGCACACCCCCGCCATAGGTCGGCTTGCCGGATACGCCGGCCGTGATCGTCGGACCGATCGTCACGGTGACCTTGTCGCTTACCGCGACCTCGATGCCGAGGCCCGCGGTGAGCCGGCCACTCTTGACCGGGTCCTTGCCGGACAGCACGTTGCCGATCGCCTGCGCCACGGTGGCAGGCAGGCTGGCCGAGGGCGAGATGGTGACGCTGGTCTTGCCGTGGCAGTAGGTGATGTCGACATAGACGTTCTGCGAGTTGATGCCCGGCACCGCGGAAATCGTGGTCTTGGGCTCGGGCTTGTCGGTGGAATCGACCAGGGTCACTTCGGTTTCCGACATATCGGGACAGCGCACGACTTTCTGCATGTCGTCCTTGCCGGCATTGGCATAGCACTCGGCGATCTGCCGGCGAACCACGCCGCCGCCCGCCGCTGCCACGTCGGCCCGCTGGCCCTGGGCTACTGCATCGGCGGCACGATCAGCGGCGCGCTCGCTGGCGTCATCGGCCGCGCCCAGCTCGAGCTTCGGATGCAAGCCGCTGCCGCCGGCATCCTGGATGGTGTGGGCCAGCTCGTGCGCGAGCAGGTGCCGGCCGGCGGCCGTATGCGGCGCGTACTGCTGGTGATCGAACACCAGGTGCTGACCCACGGCATAAGCCCGGGCGCCGACGGCACGCGCGGACTGCGCGGCCTGCCCGTCCGTATGCACGCGCACGCCGCTGAAATCGTGGCCGAAGCGCGGCTCCATCCAATGGCGCGCGGCGGCATCCAGCGGACTTCCCGGCGTGCCCAGCACGTCGTGCACGATCCCCGGCACGGTTTGCTGCACGGGTTCCCCGGTGCGCTCCTTGCGGCGCAGACGCTGCTTGCAGCTTTCGCATTCGCCGCCGGCTGCATGGTTGCCGCAGGCGCATTTGCGCCGCAGCACGGGGCTGGCGACGGCCGTGGACGAAACCGGCGCGATCTTCGTGTTGGCAAGCTGCTGCGCCATGCCGCCTCCTACCTCCGCACCTGCAGTGAATGCGGCCAGAAGCTGGGCATGAAGTCGGTCATCGCCCGCTTGAACTCGATCCGCTCCGGGTCCGTCCAGCCGGTACTGGCCTGGGTGAACACGTTTTCGACGAAGCGGTCCACCGTGGCGCAGGAGCACACGCATTGCATATCCCGGATGTTGCCCAGGATGTTTTCCCCGCCGCGGCTGGCGATATCGTGCTCCGCCGTCTGCATGGCGAAGCGGCTGGAGCGGCTCGGATTGCTGACCGAGTTGCGGAAATAGACATCGAACTCGGCGATCTCCGCACTGATCTCGCTGAGCAAGGAACTCAGCGGCCGATTATTGGAGTTGGGCACCGGCGTGTTTACGTTGCAGTCCGCGGCGGCCGGCACGATGGTCCCCGCGCTGGCGTCGAACCGGTTGTGCTGCGATTCGTGCGCCACGGTCGAGGTGATCCACAGGAAATTCCGTAGATCGGCATCGCCGAGCGGCCCGGGCTGGGCGCGCAACCTGATCGCCAGATCCTCGTCGGTGGTGTGCAGCTGCACGCAGTGGTGGCCGGGGTTGGTGCCGGCCGGAGCACCACCCGGGAAGTCGGAACAGGGCGAGTTGCTCGCGCCATCGTTGACCGAAAGACAGGCGTTGATAAAGAAGCCGTCGATGCCGGGGGCGATGGTCGCGCCCAGGCCCGCGGTGGTGGCGAGGGTCTCGAAATTGGTCGCCCTCTGCGCATGGCGCGGCAGCGTGCAGGCCGCATGGCCGTTCGCGCCGACGGCACCGCCGCTGGCGATCGCGTTCTGCTCGCTTTCCTGCTCGACCTGTTCGCCGAACTGCACCGCATTGCCCGGACTGGGCGTGGTGCATTGCGCCGGCGAACGGCAGGCGCGCTGCAGCGCCGGCGCGGGCGCGCCGCCTTGCTGCACGACGTGGGCCAGCTCGTGCGCCAGCAGATGGCGGCCCGTGCGCGTGTGCGGCGCGAACTGCCCATCGCCGAACACGACGCTGGACCCTACGGTGTAGGCATAGGCATCGACATCCCACGTCGAACGCTCGGCGAGCGGCCCCGAATGAATGCGCACGCGGGAGAAATCGTGGCCGAAACGCTGCTCCATATCGCCGCGCAGCGCCGGCTCCAGCGGCGCGCCTGGATGGGCGAGCGCACTCGCCACACTGGGCGGAGCCTCGCCAGCCTGGGCACCGGCCTGAGTATTCGCTGGCGCCGAAAGGCGCTGGATGCGCGGTGCGATCCGGCCCGTGGCGGCAAGCGCGCGACCTGCCAACACCTGGTCCGCGGCCCGATCGGCTTCCTGCTCGTAGCTGTCGTTGGCATCGTTGACCCGGAGCCTGGCCTGCAGGGGCGGCTGCTGGTTCTTCCTGCACGCGCTGCACTGGCCGGTGCCGGAGGTATGCGTGCCGCAGGCGCACTTGCGTTGCAGCAAGGCACCGAAGCCTCCGCGCGAAGGCATGCGCGTGGTGGCAGCACGCAGCCCTGGCTCAGCCATGCCGCGACCCTCCCTCGTTCCGTGCTGCGGATGCCACGCCCAGGCTTTGCCGCAGTGTCGTGGCGAGGCGGGAACCGAGTCGGTCCTGCCCGCGGGCGGGCTCAGGCAACACCGCCGGCGTCAGCGCGCTCACCGCGCCGACGCTGCGCAGTGCCGCCACCGCGCCGGGCTGCGCGAGTTGCCGCGCCAGATCGCGTTCGAGCAGCGCGCGGACATCGGCGGCGCGCTCGCCGCGCAGCACGCCCTCGTCGATCACCAGCCGCTCGATATGCAGCTCGATGCTCATGACTTGCCTCCCGCACTGCCCAGCCAGCGGAAGTCGGCCTCGTTGACCGGCTTCTCCAGCTTGCGGAATTCGCTGCGCGCCGCGTCCAGCAACAGCGGCATGGTGACCTGCACGCCGTGCTTGGCGGCCAGGAACGCGGCATTCAAGGCGATGCCCTGGATGCTGCCGCCAGTCAGCGCCAGCTTGGCCAGCCGCTCGATATCCAGCGCAGCCGTGGCCACCTTGGTCGGAAATGCCGAGGACCACATCGCCTTGCGCTCGGCCACGCCGGGGAACGGGAAGTTCACCACGAAGCGCACGCGACGCAGGAACGCCGTATCCAGTGCACCCTTCATATTGGTGGCGAGGATGGCCAGGCCGCGGAAGCTCTCCAACCGCTGCAGCAGATAGTTCACCTCGATATTGGCGTAGCGGTCGTGGCTGTCCTTGACCTCGCTGCGGCGGCCGAACAAGGCATCCGCTTCGTCGAAGAACAGGATCGCGCCACCCTCCTCCGCCGCGTCGAACAGCTTGCGCAGGTTCTTCTCGGTATCGCCGATGTATTTGCTGACCACCGCCGACAGATCGATGCGGTACAGCGGCAGCCCCAGCTCGTTGGCGATCACTTCGGCCGCCATGGTCTTGCCGGTGCCGCTTTCGCCGGCGAACAGCGCGCTGATCGACAGGCCGCGGTTCATGCGTTCGCGAAAACCCCAGTCGTCATAGACCACGCTGCGCTGCGCGACCTGGTCGGCGATCTCGCGCAGCAGGTTTTTCTCGGTGTCCGGCAGCTTGAGGTCGTCCCAGTTCGCCTTGGGCTCGATGCGCTGGGCCAGCTGGTCGAGCGCCGGCCGCGTGCGTGCGAGCGCGCCCTGCCACAGCGCCTCGCCCAGCCCTTCGGCGCGCTGTTCGGTGGCGGCCAGCGCGGTATGCGCGATCTGGCCGATCTTGCCGGGATTGAAATCGAAATGGCTGGCCAGTTGCCGCGAATGCTGGTCGGCGCCCTCGCCCAGCAGGCCCTGCCACAGCGTGCGCTGCTCGATCGCGGTGGGCCGGGTCACGTCCGCGCTCAACGCATGGGTGGCGCTGTCGCTCCAGGGCTCGCGCGTATCCACGAACACCAGGCCGCCGGCGCGGGCGACGAAGCGCCGCACCGGACCGGCCGCCGCGTCGGCGCCATCGATAGTGGAGGCATCGATATACAGCGCCACCGGCATCAGCAGGCTCTCGCGCCGCCACAGCCGTACCAGCGCTTCCTGTTCGGCCAGGCCCTGCGGCAGCAGCTGCGCCGACAGGCGGAACGCCTGCGCGCCGAAGCCCGCCGCCACCGTCTGCGCGATCGACTGCTTGCTGGTGTTGTCGGTGCCGACCAGTTGCACGGTGGGCAAGGCTTCGCCGAACGGCATGTGGCGCAGGCTGTCGAGCAGCCGGTCCGCGACCATCTGTTGCGACGGCGGCAGGCTGTCCGCGCTGAGCGGCGTCAGCAGCGGCATCAAGCGGTCGTCGACGTAGTTCAGGCCCTTGGCGAAGTTGACGATGCGCTCGTCCGCACTCAGCGCAGCGCCGATCAACGGTTGCGGTCCGGGCTGATGGATCTCCAGCAGGCGCCAGTAGCGCAGCGGGCGTTCCGGCGACAGCGCGTCCCAGCTCGGCTGGTCCAGCACGGCGAAGGCGAGCGCAAAAGTCGGCCAGGGCCGCGACGGATCGTGCTGCGCCTGCGCGCACAGTGCCGGCATGCGCGTATCCAGTTCCATGCCGATGCACAGCAGCAGCAGGTCGCGCTCGAATTCGGACAGGCCCAGCCGCTGGGCCAGCAATTGCAGCGCCGGCGCGAACGGCGCCTTGGCCGGGTCGGCCGAGGTGTCGACGGCGATGGATGCCGGCGACGGCTCGCCGGGCTGTGCGTCCGGCACAGCGGTGACGGGCGCCGCCGGTGCTGTCTGGGGCGTGGCTTGCACGGCATGTTCGCCGAACACGCGGGACAGCCACGAGGTATGCCTGGCTTCAGTGACCTCCGGCGCCACCGTCGCGGGAATCGCCGCCACGTTGCTGGTGGCGCTGGCGGGCGTCGTCTCCTGGCCCGCGGCGCGCTGCAGCCGAGCGCGCAGATCGGCGAGTGCGCCGGCCAGGTACTGGTCGTTCTCGGCGAGCCATTGCGCGTAATCGCTCATGACACCACCACTTGCTGGTTGCTGGCGAATACCGGCACCGGGCCGGTGAAATCGACCGGAATACTGTCGGCGCCATCCACGCGCAGACGCACGGTGTAGGTGCCGGCGGCGACGCCGGCCACATCGAACACCAGCGCGGTGGGCTGCTGCGGGTTGGCCGGATTGGTGACGCTCTGCGGCGTCACCAGCTGGTCGCCGAACAGCAGGAACACGCGCTGGCCGTCGCGGATGCGCGGCAGGCAGGTCAGATTCAGATGCTGCGTGCCGGGCGATCCGGTGAGCGGACTGACCGTGATCGCCGGCGCCAGCGCCAATGGCAGCTCATTGCTGAGCAGCGCCGGCAGTCCCGGCGACTGCACCAGCAGCGACACCGTATAGATGCCTGGCGCCCAGCGCGACGGTGCCTGCGCATCCTCGGCCGCGTCGGCCAGATGCACCTGCAAACTGCCGGGCACCGTGCCGAAGGTCGGCGCCACGTCCACCGGCGCGTCGAGCCGCAGGCTGCTGAAGCGGGCCAGCGTATTGGCCGCGGTGAGCAGACTGCCGTTGAGCACCAGGTCGTCGCCGAGCAGCGCCGCGGCCTGTGCGTGCGGCAGCGCCACGCCGCTCAGCGACGGCGCCGCCGAGGCGGCGCTGGTCACGCCGCGATCCTGCGGGCCGCGCCGCAGCACCGGCAGGCTGGCGCGCGACGGCGCCTGGTTGTCGATCAGCACCACGGTCGCCTCGTAAGCGGCGGAGACGCGGTAGTTGGTCTGGAACGCGGTCCACAGCTTGGACAGTTCTTCCACGCTTTGCGGCAGCGGCGTCAGGCGCACGCGTTCGATCTGGTCGGCCAGGTCGTTGCCGAGCAAGGCATTGCGGATGTCGTCGCCGTCCAGCAGCGGGCGATCGTGCAGCGTGCTCATCGCCGCGGCCAGCACGCGATGGCTGATCGCATCGTTGTCGCTGTCGCCGCGGCCCCAGGCGGTGATCAGGTAATGCAGGTTCAGCGCCAGCGCCGGCTGTGCCGTTTCGCCGGGGCGCACGCGGCCGGGCATGTCCATATTGCGCCAGCCGGCGTTGTAGATGACCTGGTACAGGAACAGGTTGAGCTGCGCCTTGCTGATGCCCTTGCGCGCGACATCCAGCGGCTGCAGGGTCACTTCCAGGTCGCCGAGGTCGGTATCCAGCAGCGGCATGCGCGCCAGCAGCACATTGCGCAAGGTGCGCGTGGCGGCGGCGATGGCGAGGACATTGCTCATGGCGTGGTTCCGCCGCGCTGGCGCAGATAATCGTCGAGCGCGCTGCTGCGTTGCGGGTCCTGGCGGCGCGGTGCGGAGGCGCTGGTTGGCGCGGCGCGCACTTCGATGCGGCCGATGCTGACGTGCACCACGGGCTCGCTGGATGATGGTGGCGTGCCGGCCAGGGCTTTCGCCGACGTTGGAGAGCTTGCACGCGTCGGCCGTGCGTCGGGCTCGTGCCGGGTGGCGAAGACGGGCTGGCTGGGCGGCAGCAGGGTGCCGAGGCGTTCTTCCTGCGCTGGCTCGCCGACGATCCGCTCGTGCACGAAATGCGTTTCCCTGAGGGGCTGAAGCTCGCCGACTTCGGTTGCCTCCCTGCGCGATGGCTTCAGCGATGTCGTCGGATCTGCCACCGGCTCACGTGAGGACGGTTGGCTGGGGGCGAGCAAGCGCATCTCGTCAGTGACGGTCATGCGCTCATGCGTGGCGGCCGGCGTCGCGTCCTCTGGCGCCCGACGCGGTGCGAACGCCGCCACCGGTGCGTCAGTTGACGCCACCCTGCCCTCGGCCTGGCGCACGTTCGAAAACACTTGCTCGTGCGCTCGCTCGCCCGGCGCTGCGGCCTGGATCTGCAACGGCTCCTCCGCCACCGCCGCCTCCCCACGCCCGGCCGGTTCGAACAGCGACGGCAGGCGCGGCGACAACATCGATGCGCTGCCGAGCGCGCGGGTGGCCACACGGTCGAGGAAGTCGCTCACGACGCGCATTGCTCCAGGTAGGCCTGGCGGCGGCGCGGCGTCATCGCGAGGATATCCGCTTCGCTCCAGTGATAGTGGCGCGCCAGCGTGTCCACCTCGCGCAGCAGGCGCAGCGCCCAGGCGTGCAGCTCCTGCCACAGGAAACGGGCGATATCGAAGGCCGGCTCCCAGTCGTGCCCGCAGTCGGGGCAATGGAAAGCCAGTTGCAGGTCGGCCTGCGGATCGGCGGCGGCCATGGCCTGGGCAAGTTCGGCCTGCAGCGCATCGGGCAAGCTGGTGACCGGCGTGCCATCGGCCACGCTCACGGTGTCGATCACGCAGCGTTCCAGCAGCAGGCGCCGCGCGTCGGCCACGTCGGTGCAGCTTTGCAGGGCCAGCAGGTCGGCGCAGTTCACCGCGCGAAAACGCACGCGCAGATCGTGCGCCGCCGATTGCAGCTCGAACACGCCTGCGTTCTGCTCATTGCCCGCATCCGTATCGAGCAGCAAGGCATCCGCGTCGAAGCTGGTCTCGACGGTGGCACCGCAGCCCGCGCAGCGTGCAATGCCGTCGAGCCGGCGCCCGAACAGGCGCGCATGCAGGCGCAGCAGCAAGGCGTCGCGCCGGCCCAACGGCAGGCGCAACAGGGCTTCGTCGTCCAGCCTCTCGTCGCCCGCGCCGAGCAGGTACAGGCTGCGCGCCGCGGCGGAAGCTTCCCCGCCGCGTTCCCACGCGCGCAACCAATCGGCAGCGGTCGGCGTGCGCATGGCTCAGCCCGCCGGCACCGTGAAGCTGGGCTCGGTCGGTTCCTGCACGCTGACGTCGCGGTCCCAACCCTCGTTCTCCAGCTTCAGGTGCTGGATGGCCACGGCATTGGCATTGGCGTCCAGGTCCGGCAGCGCCTGGTATTCCGACACCCAGCAGCGATACAGGTGATAGGACAGCACCAGCTGGCCGGCCTCGTTGTAGACCTCCAGGATCAGGTCCTTGCGGAAGTCCTTGAGCGAGACCTCGGCGCCCAGGCCGGCGCCGAAGTGCCAGACCTTGTTGGCCCACTTCTCGAATTCGAGATCGTGGGTGACGCCGCGTTCGATGGTGATCGCCTCGTACTCGGTGCGCCCGGGCGACTTGCGGCTGCTGCTGGGATCGCCGCCCTCGCGGTGCTTCACCACTTCGGTGGTGCGCTTGAGACCGGAAACCTTGCTGATGCCAGCCACATAGCGACCGTCCCATTTCAAGCGGAACTTGAAATTCTTGTACGGATCGAAGCGCTGGGCATTGACGCTGAACTGAGCCATGGTGTTGTCCTCAGGTCTGGATCTGGCCGGCCATCTGCTGCAGCTGGATGACCACGAACTCGGCGGGCTTCAGTGGCGCGAAGCCGACCACGATGTTGACGATGCCCAGGTTGATGTCGTTCTGCGTGGTGGTTTCGCCATCGCATTTGACGAAGTAGGCGTCCGTCGGCGACTTGCCCTGGAAGGCGCCCTGGCGGAACAGGTTCTGCATGAAGGCGCCGACGTTGAGGCGTATCTGCGCCCACAGCGGATTGTCGTTGGGCTCGAACACCACCCACTGCGTACCGCGGAACAGGCTCTCTTCGATGTACAGCGCCAGGCGCCGCACCGGGATGTACTTGTAGTCGTCGGCGAGCAGGTCGGCGCCGCGCAAGGTGCGCGAGCCCCATACCACCGGCCCCGCGTTCGGGAAGTTGCGCAGGCAGTTCACGCCCAGCGGATTGAGCATGCCGTTCTCGGCATCGGTCATGACCGTGGACAGGCCCTGCACGCCGTTCAAGGAAGCATCCAGGCCCGCCGGCGCCTTCCACACGCCGCGCTGCGTATCGGTGCGCGCCATGATGCCGGCCACGATGCCGCAGGGCACGAAGGTGTCGAGCTGCCCCTGCCTGGCCGGATCGGACTGGATCACGCGCGGGAAGAACAGCGCTGCGTTGCGTGCGGCCGTGCCGGTGAGGCCCAGGCCGGAAACGGTCGACGCATTGATGGCGGTGGGGCTGGTCCACGCACCGGGCGCATCCACGATCAGCAAGGCGCGCCGGTCGACGCACAAGGCCATGGCGTTCTGATACACGCCGTTGCTGGTATCGCCGCCGCGCACGTCGGCCGGGATGCACAGCAGGTTGAACAGGTCCACCTTCTTCAGCGCGTAGATGCCGGTCTTGGCATTCTGGTTGCCGAGATAGTCGGCATCGGTGGACAGCATTTCGCTGTCCTGCGCCACCGTGGTCACGGCGACCGAGGTGGCGGCCGCGGGCGTGCTGCCGTTGTCGTCCCAGATGGTCTTGCCGGCGTCGGTGGTATCCGACATCGCCGATGGCGGCTTCGCGCCCAGCGTCGCGCCGGCCTGCAGCCGGATCAGTACGGAGCTGGCCTTCAGCACCCGGTCGACCCGGCGCGGGCTTTCCGCCACGGTGACATTGAGGAAGCTTTCCTGCGCACCGCTGGCGGTGTCGCGCACGGTGAGGTTGAACAGGTCGGCGGCGGTGAGGCCGTACAAGGCCGCCACGTCGGCCGACACGTGGTTGTCCACCCGCACGCGCAGCTTGTTGGCCCAGGCGCCCGGTGACGCGGCCTCCAGCAGCAGCGCGACGGCGGGCGCCGCCAGGCCGGGCGCGGTGATCAACGCCTTGGCGCCGCCGGCACCGGCCTTGTACAGGCGCACGATCACCGCCTGCGCACCGCCATTGAGAAAGAAATCGCGCACCGCGTAGCCCATCGGATAGGCGGGATCGAGCGCGCCGAACGTGCGCTCGTAGTCGCCATAGCTGTTGACGGTCACCGGGCCATCGACGTCCGCGTCGATCGGACCCTTCGCGGCGCGGCCGACAAAAGCGGCGATCGAGGTGGCCACGCCGGTAATGGTGCGGACGCCGCTGGGAATCTCCTCGATATAGACGCCTGGATAACTCAGGGTGGCTGGCATGGCTGTTTCCTCACGGGTTGGCGGAATGCGTCGGTCAATGCAGCGGCGTGGTGTCCGCGCGATTCAGTGCGTACAGCACGGCGCCGCCGGGAAGGCGGTCGCGGCGCAGCTGGCCGCGCTCGACCAGGTGGCTCAGCGCTTGCTCGATGCGTTGGCGTTCGGTTTCGTAGCGCTGTTGCGGCAACCACCAGCTCACGATGCCGTCGAGCGTGTCGGCGGCATCGGGGTGCTGCGCCAGATAGGCCAGCACCGCCCCTTCCACTTCGCGCCAACTGGTTTGCTGCGGGTCTTGCCGCGGGCTCATGCGTCACCTCCACGTCACCCGTTGTTTAGGCAATCGCCGTGCCAGCGCGCGCGCCGTGCGAAATGGCTTCAGATGGGCAAGTGGCGCGATGGTGTCGAGCGCGACCGGGTGAGGTTTGCCCCGGTGGGCAGGCGCAGGTGGGTCAAAGCGCACCCGAGGCCTGCGCCGTGGCGGCTAGCGGAAGCCGCCCGTCTCGATACCGTGCTTCTTCAGCAGCTTGCCGAGCTGCCGGCGCTCGGTGCCGGAAAGACGTGCCGCTGCACTGATATTGCCGGCGGCGCGCTTCATCAGGCCCAGCAGGTAGCTGCGCTCGAACGCGCACATGGCGCTCTTCTTCGCGGAAACATAATGCAGGTCGATGGCGTCCGGCAGTCGCTGTGCGGACGCGCTCGAGGCGGTGCCGGCGGCGGGCGAGATCAAGCCATCGAGGATGGCGGCGCCGATGGTCGCGCCCTCGGTGCCGAGATAGGCACGCAAGACGACGTTCTCCAGCTCGCGCACATTGCCCGGCCAGCGATGCGCATCGAGCACCTGCAGCGCCTCGCCCGCCCAGCGCTTGGCGGGCCGGTCCAGCCGTTGCGCCAGCTGCGACAGGAAGTGCTGGGCGAGCATCGGTATGTCGCCTTCGCGCTCGCGCAATGGCGGCAGGCATACGTGCAAGGCATTGAGCCGGTATTGCAGGTCGCGCCGGAAACAGCCGGCGGCCACCTGCGTTTCAAGACAGGCATTGGTGGCGGCCACCACGCGCGCATTCGACACGCGCGCCATGCCGCCGCCGACGGGACGGTATTCGTTGTTCTCCAGGAAACGCAGCAAGGTGACTTGCGCCTTGCTGGAAAGCGAATCCACTTCGTCCAGGAACAAGGTGCCGCCGCGCGCGTGATCGATCAGCCCCGGCTGTGCGCTCTTGGCGTCGGTGTAGGCGCCGCGCTCGTGCCCGAACAATTCGTTCTCGATCAGGTTGTCGGGCAGCGCGCCGCAATTGACCGGCACGAACGGCCGTTCGCTGCGCGCACTGGCATAGTGGATTTCCCTGGCGGCGAGCTCTTTTCCCGTGCCCGTCTCGCCTTCGATCAGCACTTGCACGTCGCATCCGGCATAGCGAAACAGTTGCGCGCGCATCTGCTCGAAAGCCTTCGATTGCCCCAGCATGGCCGGCATCGTCCCTTCTCCCTAGGATCCCATCGCCGTCGACACGTCGCGCCGCCCGATGAGGGTTACTCCCCGGAGATCAAGGGCTTGGGCGGCCACCTTGGCGAGTATGCGCGGCGACGCGCCGCCTTTCCCATCGGTAGAAAGTTATAGGAGTGTGCGCTGGTAGGCATTTACTCCCTGGCCTTGTTTTCTAGTGCTTTGCGGCGATGTAACGCGTTTCTGTGCACGTCGCGTCAAGGCTATGTCGTCGGATGCGTGAACACTGCGCGGTGCTTGCGCGTGCCTTGCAGCGCCGTCTTGAATCATTCGTTCCACATGTGCAGCTACGACGACCTGGGCGGCGAAAAACGCCGCGCCGACATGTGGCTGTCACAGTACGGCGCCGCAGAAGTCAGTGCGATGCAGGAGGTGCCTGGACCTGCTTGGGCGCCCCATTGGGCGCGGGCACCAGCACGTCGTCGTCCTTGCTCCATGCCGGCGTGGTGATCGCGTAGAACTTCAGCGTCTCGCCCTTGCTGGCGCGGATGGAGCGCACCACCGCGGGCGGAATCAGGATGTAGTCGCCCGGGCCGACGGCATGAGCGACGCTGCCGGTCCAGACTTCGCCATGTCCTTCGAGGATAAAGAACGATTCCTCACCAGCCTTGTTATGGCTCCACGCGCTGGCGTGGCCGGGATCGAGTTCGAACAGCGCGACGCTGCCCAGCGTCGAGCGCGCACCGGCAGGCGCCGCGCGCCCGGTGAGTTCCTTCAGCCGGACGCCATCCGCAACCTTGATGAAGGGCAGCGCGGACGGCGCAATGACTTTCGCGGCGTCTTCAGCGCGAGCGACGACCGGAATCACCGCGGCCATGGAAGCGAAACCTGCCAACAGCAATGCAGCCTGGCGAATCATAGGTGGGGAACCCTTGAGCTCGTGGTGGCGGCAAAGAGTAGCGCAGAACCCGCTTCGTGCATGGCGGCATGGCGCCGCAAGCAGCTCAGGGCTGCGCACCTGCGCGGATGGTCGCCTGATTGATTTCGCGCACCTTCGCTTCGTCCACCTTCTCCACCTTGCGGTCGTAGGTGAACAAGCCATTGTGCTCGCCCTCGACGTCGGTGATCTGCGTGTACACGCTGCCGGACATGCCCTTGGGCACGCCCTTGTCGCGCAGCACGGCGGTGTTGGCGACGTAGCCGGCATTCAACGCATCGCGATCCTTCACCGCGCCATACGGATTGATCGCCGTGTTCGGCCATACATGGCCGGGAATCCCCAGGGTCAGGCCGCCATGCTCGCCGTCGATGGCGGCGCGCTCGGCGTCCGGGCTGGGCAGGCCGGGGCCCTGGTAGTCGTGCACGTCGTAGACGTCGCCGGCATGCGGGTCGCCCTTCATATCGCAGCAGTTGGCGCCGCTGCGCGCATCGACCAGGCGCGAAGGATCCAACTGCTTGATCTGCGCGGACAGCTCGGCGGCGGCCGGGATGCTCCACTGGCCCCAGCCTTCGTTGAACGGAATCCAGCCGATGATCGAGGTCACGCCGTGCAACTGCTCGACGATGGCGGAGACGTCGGCGCGGAAGCTGGCCTTGTCGGCGGCGCTGAGCTTGTCGTTGCGATCGGTCGGCAGCGCCGGCATGTCCTGCCACACCATCAGGCCGAGATGGTCGGCCCAGTAGTACCAGCGCGCCGGCTCCACCTTGATGTGCTTGCGGATGGTATTGAAGCCGAGATCCCTGGTCTTCTGGATATCGAACTTCAGCGCCGCATCGGTGGGCGCGGTGTGGATGCCATCCGGCCAGTAGCCCTGGTCCAGCGTGGCCAGCAGGAAGGTCGGTTTGCCGTTCAGCACGATGCGGTTGCGCCCGCCGACCTTCTCCACGGCGATGCTGCGCAGGCCGGCATAGCTGGTCACTTCGTCGCGCTGTTCGCCCTTCGTCAGCGTGGCCTTGAAGGTGTACAGGAAGGGATCCTGCGGGCTCCACAGATGCGGATGCGCGATGGCCAGTTGCAGCGGCTGCCCGGCCGGCCCGTTCGCCTCGCCCACCGGCTTGCCGTCCGCGTAAGCGGTGACATGCAGCGTAGCGTTGGCGCCGCTGCCTTGCAGTTTCGAGGTGACGGTGAACGCGTCCAGGCTGCGCGCCGGCGTGAAGTCCAGTTGCGCCAGGCTGGTGGCCGGCACCGGCTCCAGCCACACCGACTGCCAGATGCCCGAGGCTGCGGTGTAGAAAATGCCCGACGGCTGCAGCCGCTGCTTGCCGACCATGATGTTGACGGCGTCCACCGGCGCATGCACGGCGACCACGATCTCCTGCGGACCCTGCGCGTGCAGCGCCGAGGTGATGTCCGCGCCGAAGGACGTATAGCCGCCCGAATGCTTTGCCACCTGCGTGCCGTTGACGTACACCGTGGCCGCATGGCTCACCGCGCCGAAGTTCAGCCGCACGTGCTGGCCATGGGCGGTGAAAGCGGCCGGGATCTCCACCATGCGGCGATAGAACATGTCATCCGCATGCTGCTGCACGCCCGAGAGCACCGACTCGATCGGATACGGCACCAGCACCTGGCCCTTCAGCGCCTGCCCGAACGGCGGTTTGCCCTGCCCGTCAGCCGGCGCGTATTGCCACAGCCCGTTCAGGCTCATCCATTGCGGCTGCTCCAGCGAAGGGCGCGCGAGTTGCGGGCGCGGATATTCGGGCAGTGCATTCTTCGGCGAGACCTCGGCCGTCCAAGGCGTGGCCAATGGCGCCACCTTGCCGTTCCAGACGTCCGCTTGATCGGCCGCCATCGCCATCGAGGCGAAGCTGATGGCCATGATCGTGCTCATCCAGGCGCCCGCGCGCCGTACCCCGAGGTTGCTCGTCATCCGCCCTTCCTCATCGGTTGCGTTGGAAGCCGGGAGGATGGCTAATTGTCGGACAAATGTCCAAGCACCCCGCCGCATGGGGTGAAGCCGCTCGCCAATGGATCGAGCGCGACCATATGGCTCAGCACGCCTGCAAGACTGCGCAGATCCTGTGCGTTGTGCTGCAGCACGCGATACAGATCCACCGGATCGCCCGCGCGCAGGAAGCGCAGCCACGCCGCCGGTGCCTGCGCACCCGGCAGGTCGTCCTCGCGCACCACGCCGAGCAATTGGCGCTCGACCGTCGCAAGCTTGCAGTTGGGCCAATGCGCACGCCAGCGGCGGCGCACCGCGTGCAGCAAGTCGATATGCCGCAGCCCTTGCAGCGGGCTGGCCATGCGTTCGAGGCGAAAGCGCGTGGTCAACAACGGCGCGTCGTAGCTCTTGCCGTTGTAGGTGGCCAGCACCGTTGCCGGCGTAAGCCATGCGCGCAATTGCTCAAGCATCGCCAGTTCGCCGGCCAGCGTGGTGATGGTCAACTGGCTCAACAGAAAGCGCCGGCCCGCCCACCGGGCCACGCCGATCATGAAAGCGCGGGTGCCGGTGCCGCCGGCCAGCCCGGTGGTCTCCGTGTCCAGAAAGAGCACGTCCGCGGGATCGATCTGCCCGGGCACTTTGGCGAACGAGGCATCGAACGGCAGCGGCATCGACGGCCAGTCCGTCGCTTCTTCCGCAAGCCACAAGCCCGGCGCCAGCTCGCGGCCAAGGCCGGTGGGTGCGATCGTGCGCGGCGATTGGCGTACCGGCGTGGCACGGCGCACCGCGAGCAGGCGCGCAAGGTCGGGCGGCAGTGGCGCGGTCGATGCAGCGACCATCGCTGCGCCGCCGGCAGCACCCGCCTGCCCGCGCAACCGCCGCAGGCGCGCGGCGAGGTCGCTCATAGATCGGCCAGCAAGGCGAGCACCATCGCGCCCAGCTCCTTCATGGAACGCGCCGCGGTTTCGTCGGAGGCCAGCACCGGGCCGACGCAGGCCGGACAGCCGAGCCGGCAGTCGCACTGCGCAATCAGCCCGCGCGCTTTCTCCACCAGTTCCATGCGCCGGTCGAACAGCGGCGCGCTCAGGCCGACACCGCCGGGGAATGCGTCGTACAGATACAGGGTTGGAGTGAACGGCGCCTGCGGATCTTCGGGCTCCTCGCCCCAGCCGGTATGCACGCGCGCATGGCCCGAGCCGTCCGGTAGCGCGAACCAGGCACCGTCGCCGCTGCCTACCGCTTTCTGCAGGTCGCGCCCCTCGGCCATCACCGCCACCGTGGCGACGGTGTGGAGCGCAGTCGAGGCCGCGAGGAAACCATCCAGCGCATCCTGGCGCCGCTCGAACGCGTCATCCAGCGTGCGTTGCGCCAGAGCCCACCAGAGCGCGGTCGTATGCAACTCGCTGTCGGGCAGATTGACCTTGCCGTAACCGATGTTCTCGTGGGTGTAGTAGCGGATTTTCTTATAGCCGGCGACGCGGCGCACCACGTGCACTTCGCCGTGGTTGCATTCGCCGCGGCCGGAAGGCGACGTATCAAACCGGTCCAATACCTTGAGCCTGGTGTAGTCGATGGCGTCCGTGTAGTAGTCGACCTCGGTACGCGTCACGTAGGCCTTGCGCCCGGTCCAGTCCAGCCGTTCGACCTGGTACGGCACCGACTGCACCATATGGATGGCGCCTTCGTAGAGCGTGAGCGGCGCCGCGCTGTAGTCGACCTCGGCGATGATGGTCTGGCGCCCGCCGCTGCGGTCCACCACCACGAAGTTGCCTTCCGCCACCGAACGCAGCGACACCGCATTGGCCGGATAGCTGTCGGCGATCCATTCGAAGCGCTCGCCTTCGCGATGCAGCACGCCCTCTTCGGCGAGTACTTCCAGCCATGGCTCGACGCCTTGTCCGCCGAACGCATCGCCAGCACGGAACGGCAGTTCGAAGGCGGCGCAGCGGATATGGTCGAGCAGGATCAGCGGCTGGTCCTGGGCGATCCGCGCGTGCTCCGGCGAGGCGTCACGGAAGTATTCCGGATGGCGCACCAGGTACTGGTCCAGCGGCTCGCTCGAGGCGACCAGGATGCCCAGCGAGGGCTGCTGGCGGCGGCCGGCGCGGCCGAAGCGCTGCCAGGTGGCCGCCACCGAGCCGGGATAGCCATTGAGCACGGTGACGTCCAGCGCGCCGATATCCACGCCGAGTTCCAGCGCCGAGGTGCTGACGATGCCGTCGACCTGCCCCGCGCGCATGTCGCGCTCGGCCTGGCGGCGCTCGGTCGGCAGATAACCGCCGCGATAAGCGCGGATGCGCGGCCGCTTGCGCGGGTCGTGATCGAACACGTCCTTCAGGTACTTGGTCAGCACTTCGACCATCAGGCGGCTCTGCGCAAAGACCAGCGTCTTCAGGCCCGCGCGGATCGCCGTGCGCGCAATGCGGTTGGTCTGGCTGCGCGCCGACGCACGCAAGCCGAGATCGGCATTGACCACCGGCGGATTCCACAACAGCACGTGCTTGGGGCCGGAGGGCGCGCCGCTGTCCAGGATCGGCGTCACCGGCTGTTCGATCAGGGCGGCGGCATGCTCGGCCGGGTTGCCGATCGTCGCCGAGCACAGGATGAATTGCGGCGTCACGCCATAGAACGCGCAGACCCGGCGCAGGCGCCGCAGCACATTGGCCACGTGCGAGCCGAACACGCCGCGGTAGGTGTGCACTTCGTCGATCACCACATAGCGCAGGTTCTCGAAGAACTGCGCCCACTTGGTGTGATGCGGCAGGATCGCCTGGTGCAGCATGTCGGGGTTGCTGACCACGATGTCGCCATGCAGGCGGACCGCCTGGCGCGCGTCGCCCGGGGTGTCGCCGTCGAAGGTGAAGGCGCGCACGCCCAGCTCGCCGGCCGCGTTGAGTTCGAGCAGCTCGGCCACCTGGTCCTGGGCCAGGGCCTTGGTCGGGAACAGGTACAGCGCCTTCTTGCCCTCGCGCATCGCCGCGCTCACCACCGGCAAGGTAAAGCACAGCGATTTCCCGGAGGCGGTCGGCGTGGCCACCACGATGTGCTCGCCGCGCGCGGTGGCCGACCAGGCCTGGCCCTGGTGCGCATAGAGCTGGGCCACCCCGCGGGCGCGCAGGGCGGCGGCCAGCGGCGCGGGCAGCTCGTCGGGCAACGCCACGTAGCGCCCTGCCCGCCCCTCGACCAAGAACTGGCCGGTGACGCGGTCGCCGTAGCGCCGGACCAGGCGGCCGGCCAGCTCCGCCCCGCTCAGTGACAGCAGGCGGCTGTCGTCCTCGTCCGCGATGGGGGCCGGCAATGGGGCGCGCATGGATGTTCTCCCGGGAAAGCCGCCGCATTCGACTGCCCCGCTGTCTCACGGATTGAGACCGGCGCAGGATTCCAGGCCTATCGGTACTTGAAGGCGGCGAAGCGCATGCGGCAGCATCGAATGCAAGCCCCCGCCCGCTGTAGGTTGGGGTGAGTGCAGCGAACCCCAACGGACCGCCAGCCAACGCCGCGTTGCGATGCGTGTGCTTTGCCCCATCCCTAAGGAGTCAGCGATGAAGTTTCGCACCCAGCTTGTCGCGTCGATCGTCCTGCTGCTGGCCACCCTGCCCGCGCTTGCGCAGGATGGCCGCAAGCACATCGTCATCGGCCGCTCGCCGGAACAGCTGGCCAACACGCCGTGGAGCGATGCCGTGCTGGTCGGCAACACCTTGTACCTGTCGGGATACATCGGCGTGGACGCGCAGAACAAGGTGCCCACGACAGCGGAAGCAGAAACCCGGCTCGCCCTGGAAGAGCTCAAGCACACGGTCGAGGCGGCCGGCATGAGCATGGACGACATCGTCAAGATCGACGTGCTGTGCACCGACCTGGGCCTGTTCCCGCAGTTCAACTCGGTGTACCGGACCTATTTCAAGAACGGCTTTCCGGCGCGCACCTTCACCGGCAGCTCCAAGCTCCTGCTGGGCGCGCATTTCGAAATCACCGGCGTCGCGATCAAGGCGGCGAAGTAACACCATGCGCCGCGAGATCGCCATCGTGGTGTTCCCGGGCTTCCAACTGCTGGACGCGGCCGGCCCGGTGGCCGTGTTCGAGATGGCGGAGCGCTTCCGGCCGGACAGCTACGCGATCAGCATGCTGTCCCCGGGCGGCGGGGTGGTGCGCAGTTCGTCGGGGGTGAGCCTGGCGGCCGCGCCGATCGAAGCGAAGCGGTTCGATACGGTGATCGTGTCGGGCGGCAACCTGGCGCAAGTCGAAGCCAGCCATGCCGACATCGTCGCCTGCCTTGGCGCCGAAGCCTGGCGCCGCGTGGCGGGCGTGTGTTCCGGCGCGTTCTTCCTGGCGCAGGCCGGCCTGCTCGACGGGCGGCGCGCCACCACCCACTGGGCGGCGGCGGAACGGTTCCGGCGGCTTTATCCGCAGGTGCGGCTCGATGCCGACCGCATGTTCGTCAGGGACGGCGAGGTGTGGACCTCGGCCGGCATTTCCGCCGGGATCGACCTGGCGCTGGCCCTGGTCGAGGACGACCTCGGCCCCGGCATCGCGCGGCGCGCGGCCCAGCAGCTGGTGGTGCACCAGCGGCGGCATGTCGGGCAATCGCAGTATTCCGTGCTGGTGGAACAAGGCGGCAAGACCGGACGCTTCGGCGACCTGATCGGCTGGATGCGCCTGCGCCTGGCCGAGCCGATGACCGTCGAGCGCCTGGCCGAACAGGCCGCGATGAGCCCGCGGAATTTCGCCCGCGCCTTCACCGCGGAGATCGGCGCGACCCCGGCCAAGGTGGTCGAAGGGCTGCGCCTGGAGGCTGCGCGCGTCGCGGTCGAGACCAGCCACCTGCAGCTGGACCATATCGCCGCCTCGACCGGCTTCGGCGATTCCAGCCGCATGCGCCGCGCCTTCGTGCGCAGCTTCGGCATGTCGCCGCAGTCGCTGCGCCGCAGCGCGGGCGCCTGACGGCCTGGCGGCGCTGGCGGTTTTTGTCCGGAAATTGTCCTTGCCGGTGCCGGCCGGACCGCCCATAAAGAGCGCCGTGAGGCGGCCCGCCTCCGCCCCCGAGCTTCGATATGAGGAACCGCATGCGCCTGACCCTGTTCGCTTCGGCATGCCTGCTGGCCCTGGGCGTCGTACACGCCGCGCCGGCGCCCGCCCCCACCCGGCTCGACCACATCCTGCTGTGGGGCCACGGCATCGATCAGATCACCTCGGTGATGGCGGTGAAACTCGGCTTCCAGGTCCGGCCCGGCCGCGATCCCGAAGGCGTGGCCAACCGCTACGTGCGCCTGGCCGACAGCAGCTTTATCGAAATTCTCGGCATCACCCGGCCCGACCCCAAGTTCGACCCGGGCATGAAGGAGGACCAGGAGGCGTTGAAGGGCGGCCCCGGTTCGCGCGCCTTCGGCTTCCGCAGCTCCGCGCTCGATGCGATCCGCAGCTCGCTGCAGGCGAAGCAGTATGCGGTGACGCCGTTCTTCAGCGGCCCCGACAGCGCGAAGCCGGGTTGGCGACTGTTTGCGTTCGACCAGGCGCCGCTGTCGAGCAATACCTTCTTTATCGATTACAAGGCCGATTACGCGCCCGATCAGTTCGATCCCGCCAATACCGCCGATTATCGGGTGACGCGTGAACACCCCAATGGAGCGCGCGAACTCACCTCGATCTGGCTGGTGTCGGCCGACGCCGATGCCGATCGGCAGCAACTGGAAAAGATGGGCTTCGGCCACGCGGTGCCGGTGAAGCTGCCTGAGCTGGGTGCGAAGGGGTTCTGCGTGCCAGTGGGGCCGACGGCGCTGCTGGCGCTGCAGCCGGATGGCGCGGGCTTGGCGGCGCAGGCGATGGCGGCTGGTCCGCGCATTCTCGGGGTGAGCTATGGCGTGACCGATCTTGGGCGCGCGCAGCGCTGGGTCGAGCGTGGTTATCAGCAGAAGTTGGCGACGTATCGGGGCTTGTCGGGTGAATCCGTGCTGGCGCCGACGGTGGACGATCTGGGCTTATCGGTGGAATTCCATGCGCTGAAGCCGGGCGGTTCGCCTTGCCCGGGTGTGGGTTCGTAGATCTTGCGCTGATCGGCGCCCGCTGAGGGCGCCGATCGATCACTGGCCCTTGGCGTGAAGTTCGTCCAGCCTGGCGAAGGTTTTCTTGACCGCTTCGAAATCGCCGACGGTCATGTACACGTTGTTCTTCGATCAGCGCCTGCGTTTGCGGCGAGGTATCCGCGAAAATTGACGATGGCGCAGCAGTTGATTGGCGACGATAGCCTCGCCTAGTTCTAGCCGTATATAACCAGCAACGATTTCGACCCTAAGCGTTTCATTTCAAATTTCGCGACCCTCCTCGTCGACAGGATGCAATCCTTCGCCGGAGATCGCCGATGTTCCAGCTCGCCACGCCACCCGCTGACCATATTTCCGACTGCGCCAGCGCCGACCCCTATGCGGTGCGCTTTGCTGTCGTAGGCGGGAAAAACGATCCGGACGAAGCGCCGCGGCTGGCGATCCGGCTGCCGGTATCGAGCACCGCCACCACCGCCGAAACCTTCCTGTTGACCCTGATGGCCGCCTCCTCGCGCCGGACCATCTGGACGCTGCGCCACGTGCCGACGTACTGGCGCATTGCGCCGCTGGATATTCCGCTGTTCCGACTGTGCCAGGCAGCCATGTCCTCGCTGCGCGTGGCGAAGGCTCAAGTGGAATGGTTGCTTGCGCCGGTGCCGGAGGCATCGGCCGCACCGGCGACGGCGTTGTATTTCCAGGAAGCACCCAACGCCCCGTTCGTGCTGCTCTCGCGCAATGCCGCCAGGCCGGTGCCGGAGTGGCAGCTGTCGTACGCCGATTGATCCAGGGCTGGCATAGCCGAACGCCACCACCGTTTCCGGTGATGGCGTTCGGCGCGGTGGCAAGGTGTGGCTTAGAGCGAGAAGTCGTACTGGGCGGAGATCCGCACGTAGCGCGGCTCGGTATAGCCCTGGATGCCGCCGTACATATTGCTCGGCGAACCACCCAGCGAACTGCCGTCGCCATTGCTGCCGACCTGCCCGCCCACCGAGGTCTCGCTGATCGAGATCGCGCGCTGCTGGTTGAACACGTTGAACACGTCCAGCCCGAATGCCAGCTTGTGGTCGGCGAATGCCGGGCGCCACTGCGCGCCCACGTCCAGCCGGTACGTCCACGGCAGCGTGCCCTTGGAGCCGCGTGCCGACACCTGGTTGTAGCAGACGTGATAGGCCCCGTTGTCGCCGTCGCGGCCCATATAGCCGGCCGGATCGGTATAGACGCCGTCGGCGCCCGCGAACCATGCGCCCAGGCAGTTCTTGGGACGTCCCGAGGTCGCCGTCACCGTGCTGCTGAGCAGCCACTCCGGCGTCAACTGCCAATAGCCGAAGGCACGGATGGCGTGGCGACGGTCGTTCGGCAGATTGCCGCTGGCATAGCGCATGAACTGCGGGTAATCCCAGTCCTGCGACGCGGCCACGTCTTCCTGCACGATGTCGGACTTGATCTGGCCTTCGGTATTGCCCCAGTTGTGCGACCAGATGTAGTCGACGCGGCCATACCAGGTGCCGTCGAACGGATGCTCCGCGTAAAGATCCAGCGCCAGGTATTTGCGCTTGGGCTTGGGCATGCCGAAGTCCTGCGCGCTCAGCTGCACGTGGCGCAGCACCGGCGTGGCACCGGGCTTGGCCACATTGACGTCGAACTCCGCGCCGCGGCCGGGATTGAAGATCACGCCCGGATAGGTCAGCCGTCCCAGGCAGTCGCTGGCGCTGCTGAAGTCCTGGTAATGGCTGGCCAGGTAGGCGCAGACCGGATGCGGATCGGAGGTGTCGTCCACCTGCGACTTCAGCTGGCGATAGGTGGCGCGTGCGCCCACGACCAGCGACGAGGTCAATTGCTGGTCGGCACCCAGGATGAATTCGTCCTGGTAATGCGAGCGCAGGTCCTTGATATGCGCCGTGCTGGGGTCGCGCGGCTGGCCGAACTCGCCGTTCGGCGAAACGGCCGGCCCCTGCGCGACCAGGTTGAGCGGAAGATCGGTCTTGGGATCGATCCCGCTATAGGTAAACGTCTGCTGGGTATTGAGCGAACCGCCGGCGCCACGGATGGCCACGCCGTTGGGCAGCGCCAGGTAATAGCGGCCGGCATTGGCGTAGATCTTCAGGCTCGCATCGCCGTGCACGTCCCAGCTCACGCCCAGGCGGGGCGCCCACTGGTTGCTCTGCTTCATGAACACCTGGCCGGCGCTGTTGTAGTTCTTGAACGCCTCGTTGCGCACGCCCAGATAGGCAAGCCAGCGATCCGAAACCTGCCAGTGATCCTCGAGGTAATACGCGTCCTGTTCGAGCTTGTACTGGCCGCCCTGCTTGTGCGTGATCAGCTGGACGGTATTGCCTACGCCGTAGCGCCAATAGCCGCGGTACTTGTCGGAATTGACATAGGCCTCGCCCGCGGCGGAGCGCAAGGTCTGGCGGTCGATACCGCCGCGCAGATCGTGCGCGCCCAGCCGGTATTCCAGATCCAGGCGCCAGCCCTTGGTCTTGTTGGTGGTGTCGTACGGCACCACGCCCAGCGGCTGATAGGCGTGATACTGATTGCGTACCGCAGGTGGTGCATTGGGCGACACGCGCACCAGCGGATAATCGGGGATATTGGCCAGGTTCGGCTGGAAGGTCTTGCTTTCGCCGTACAGCGCGGTGACCGTGAAGTCGTCCGTGATGTATCCGGTGTACTTGCCCATGTACAGCTCGTTATTGTTCTTCAGGCGGCCGTCGGCGCTGGCGTTGTGGCTCAGCGGCGACAGCGTGGCATTGCTCCAGCCGTAATTGCGCTGGGTGCTCTGCGCATTGTCCTGCAGGGCGGTCAGTTCCAGCAGGTTGCTGTCGGTGATGTTCCAGTCCAGCTTGGCGTACCACTTGGTCGCCTTGTCGTGGCTCTTCTGGAAACCGCCATTGGGGTTGTTCGCACTGGACGGCGTGAGCGTGCCGGTCGGGGAATACGCCGTATCGCTGGTGGACAGCGTACCCTGCTGGTCGGTCTTGGTGAACTCCGCAGCGCCGAAGAAGAACAGGCGGTCCTTGATCAGCGGGCCGCCGATCCAGGCCGAATAATCGAATTGGCCATAGGTGTTCTTGCCCCGGTACCGGCGCAGCTTGCCGTTGGAGCCGAAGGGCCGGTTGATGCCTTCCTCGTCGGTCAGCAGGTTGCCGTTATCGTCGCGGTGATTGAACGGGCCCGGCCCGAGGGCGAGCGAACCGGCATCGGGATGCTCCGGATAGTAGTAATTGCGCGGATCGCTGCGCAGCGAATCGGGACGCCAGAACGCCGCCACGCCGCCCTTCCATTCGTTGGTGCCGCGCTTGCCCACCAGGTTGATGAAACCGCCGGTGCTGTGGCCGAACTCCGCGCCGGCACCGCCTTCCAGGATCTGCTGCTGATCGATCGCGCCGAACGGCAGCTCGAAGAAAGTCTCGTTGTTCAGCGGATTGGTGACGTTGTAGCCGTTGATCGAATACGCATTCTCGGAAATGCCGGAACCGCCGATGGCCAGGCCCGCATTGGCGAAGCGGTTGTCGCCGGGAATCACGCCCGGGGCCAGCAAGGCGACGGCGAGCACGTTGCGCGCCACCGGGATCTTGGCCAGCTGATCGGAGGTGAACACCGTGCGCGTATCCACCGAGGAGACGTCGATGCCCGGCAGCGCCGATGCCACCACGGTGACGCCTTCGAGCGTCTTGGGACTGGCACCGGTAAACGACACCTCCGAGTTGCCCGCGATGGTGACGTTAATACCGCCGCGGCTGTCGACCGCCTGGCCGCCCTTGAGCAGGCTCACCTTGTAGTGGCCGACCGGCAGCGACGAGGCGCGATAGCGCCCGTCGTTATCGACGGTCACCGTGCGCGTCATGCCGTTGTCGGTATTTTCGATCTGCACCGAACTGCCGGCGCCGCCGGCGATCTGGCCGTAGATCGCGCCGGAGGTATTGGACTGCGCCAAGGCGGCATCGCCAAAAGCAAATGCCAGGGCAATGGCCATTGCGGAACGTCGCAAGACGAGCTTGCGCTGCATCGAATACATAGTTCTCCCCTCGTTGAAACTGGATCAGTGATGGATAGCGCCGGGCAACTCCCCGCCCGTGCGCTTGACTGCTCGATCGATTCGGGCGCCGCATGGCTCGCCCTTGGCATCGGATGTGCGCCCGCCATCCGACAGGCTGGTGAATTTATGGAAATTCAACATAAGCCCTTGGATGGAGATTCGATGGATAAAGCGTGGAAGGCTCGTGGATGGACGAGTCGTGCCAGCTCTTCCCTCATGCGCGAGCCGCGCGCGCAGCGCCTCGACCGAATGGGTACTCGCCAAAAAAATATGGCCGCCGGGGAACCCGGCGGCCTAGGGGGGATCCGTCGATGTCGTCAACATCGTTGTTGTTATGCGGGCGCGTGGCTGCGCACGTCCGGCCTGGAATTCACCGGAATCGAAACGGCACGCAGCACGTCGACACATGCAAATTACTGGCGGGAGTGGATGGCGCGTGCAGGTTTTATGGAGATTCGATGGAGATACGCGATATCGATGCGCGCGCTCGTGCAACGCTGGCGCAGGCGCGCCGAATGCGTCACGATAATTTTCTGCAAGACAGACTTGGTCGTTACTCGTGTCGAATCGAAGCTATCGTGGCAAACGCACCTCTGATCCTCATCGTTGAAGACGAGCCGGACATCGCCGACGTGCTCGACAGCTATCTCCGGCGCGACGGCTACCAGACCCAGCGCGCGCAGGATGGCGATCGCGCCCTGCAGCTGCATCAGCAGATGAAGCCGGACCTGGTCCTGCTGGATATCCGCATGCCGGCACCCAACGGCATGGACGTGCTGCGCGAGATACGCCGCGGCTGGGATACGCCGATCATCATGCTGACGGCGCTGGCCGACGACATGGACAAGCTGGTCGCCCTGCATGTGGGCGCGGACGACTACGTGGTGAAGCCGTTCAATCCCAGCGAAGTGGTGGCGCGCGTCAAGGCGGTGCTGCGGCGGCAGCAGGCAGCCAGTCGATCGGCGCGTCCCACCCAGGTCGGGCGCGTGCAGATCGATCACGACGCGCACCTGGTCAGCATCCTGGATGACGACGGACAGGCGCATCCGCTGACCTTGACCCGCACCGAATTCCGCCTGCTGGCCTATATGGCGCGCAACCCCAGGCGCTGTTTCGCGCGGCAGGACCTGATCCAGGCCTGCCTGCCCGAGAGCGATGCGCTGGAGCGCGTGATCGATTCGCATCTGAGCAAGCTGCGCCAGAAACTGCAGCAGGCCGGCGCCGGCTCGTTGATCGAAAGCGTGCGCGGCGTGGGTTATCGGTTATGGCCCGAATCCTGAAATACACCTGGGTACGCCTGGGCATCTACGTCACCCTGGTCATCGCGCTGACGGTGGCCGTGCTGCTGTCCAGCCTGTGGGCGCTGCAGGCGTTGCAGCTGCATGAGTTCCTGGCCAAGCTACCGTTCGAACTGCGCACCGAAATGCTGGCGCTGGACCGTGCCGGCCAGGACGGCAGCCTGCGTGCACTGGAAATCTATGGCCATTACTGGCGAGACGATCCCTGGTACGGCGATGCCGCGGCCGTCGTATTCACGCTGATCATCTGCACCGTGCTGGCCAGCGTGGTGGCCTTCCTGCTTGCCCGCGCGCTGACGCGCCCGATGTCGTCGATGGCCGATGCGGCCATGCGCATCGCCAGCGGCGACCTGGCGGCGCGCGCCGATCGCGTAACGGGCAGCGGCGAACTGGTGGAGCTGGTCGGGCATTTCAACCAGATGGCCGCCTCGCTGGAAGCGCTGGAGCACGAGCGCAAGGAAACCGCGGCAGCCATCGCGCACGAATTGCGCACGCCGTTGGCGATCCTGCAGGGCCGCCTGCATGCCTTGTGCGACGAGGTGATCGAAGGATCGTCCAGCGAATACCAGAAGCTGCTCGGCCAGGTCATCCATCTTGGACGCCTGGTCGAAGACTTGCGCGTGCTGTCGTTGTCGGAGGCGGGGCGGCTGTCGCTGCAATGCGTGTCCTTCGACCTCGCCGCGCTGGTCGAGGAGCATCTGCAGGTCTATGTCGCCCTGGCGCAGCGGCGCGGCATCCGCACCGACCTGCGCACCGAGCCGGCGACGGTGACGGCCGATCCCGATCGGGTCCGCCAGATTCTCTCCAACCTGTTCGACAACGTGCTGCGCTACGCCGCCTCCGGCGGGCTGTTGCGCGTGGCGGTCAGCAAGGACGAGCGCTGGGCCATCCTGCAGGTGCGCGATGCCGGGCCTGGCCTGCCGGAGCGCCTCAAGGCGCGCCTCACGGTGTCGGCTTATCGCGAACGCGCGACGCTGGCGGCAAAGGTCGATGCGCAGGCCGAAGGTTCCGGCCTGGGCCTGGCCATGGTGCGCAGCCTGGTGCAGCAGCATGGCGGCCGCCTGCAGGTGCGCAATGCAGCGACCAGCGGCACGGTGTTCACCATCTCGCTGCCATTGGCCGCGCTGCGCTGAGCGGACTGCGCCGCCCGCTCAACGGCCGGCTCACTCCGCCGGAACCGCTACCGGTTTCGCTGCAGGCATCCCGGCGCCCTGCTGTGCCAGCAGCGCGGCCTTGGCTACTTTCGCGGTGTGATGGTCGCCGTCGTGGCTCCAGCCCGGCGGCATGATCAGGTACAGCAGCTTGTTGTGCAGGCCGGGCGCATGCCACACGTCGCGGCCGAGCAGCCAGAATTCGCCCAGATAAGCATCGAGCACGCTGAAAGGCTTGACCGGGCGGGTGATGCCGTACTCGATCCGGATATCGTCGCGTGCGTCCATGTAGGTGCCGAACGCGCGGTCCCAGATCGGCAGCAGGTTGCAGAAATTCGTGTCCATGTAGAGCACGTTGCGCGCGTGATGGACGCGATGGTGCGAAGGCGTCAGCAGCACGCGATGAAGCGCGCCGAGCTTGCCCTTGGGCAGCACGTTCTCGCCCAGGTGGATCAGCTGCCCCCAGAAGCTGTCGATGATCATGATCAGGATCAGCAGCGGCGGACTCACCCCCAGCAGCATGCAGATGCTGGTGCGTACGAAATCGGCATACGGGCCTTCGAGAAAGATGTGCGCGTAGTTCACCGACAGGTTCATCGCCACCGGCGCGTGATGGGTCGAATGCAGGCACCACAGCAGGCGCACCTTGTGCGCGAGGAAGTGGTAGACGAAATGCGCCAACTCCCACACCACGTAGCCGTAAATCAGTCCGTACCAGGTGAGCCCGGCCTGGAACGGTGCAAAGCGATTGAACAGCCCGATGCAGAAACCGACCATGGCGATGGTGAGGAAGCTGCCGATAAACCGGTTCAGCACCATCACCAGCAGCGGCACCTGATAATCCTCGCGCCGGGTCCGGCGCAGGATCACGCCACGGGCCAATTCGAAGACCAGCAGCAGCGGGATAATCGGGCCGAGCAGCTTGCCGAAGCCGTCGACGGTAAGCAGGGTCTGGTAGTGACCGGACGAGACCAGGTCCAGCCAGGCGCCGAGGCCAAAGAAATCGGCCAGCTGATTGCGGATCCAGCCCAGGATATCCATGCAGCCCCTCGTCGGTGACCACGACCGTGTCGATCGCAGGTCAATTTGTCACGATCCAAATCGACATACAAGCAAGCTCGTCCCAAGCCGTGCGTCCGGCCTCCCTATGCGCGGATACGGGCCTGCCGCGGAATCTCAAATAGCCGCCCGCAGCTTCGTGCCGCATTCGGCACCCGCTTGGAAATAAAGCGTCTTCAGCCGTGACGAGGAATCTCTGGCGTGGCATCAGCGGCACTCCGCATGCCGTAAAAGATTGCGGCCACCGACTGACCGAGCCCTAATCATTTGCGATGCCATGGATTATCGCGAATAAGCCGACAGAGAAACCGCGTGTAACGTCATGGCGCAATGCCGATAACCTAACTGCAATATGAGACGGAAGGTATGAAGTCAGCCTCGCGCAATCCACCTATTAAGCTATATCCATACAGAGCGTTTTCGTTTTCTTCACGCTCCTTCTGCAATGGTCGGCGAGTGATCGGGGAGTAACCGCGCATTTGGGAACCGGTAATTCCAAGCTCACATTCCTGGATATCACTCCAGGCTCAGCGACCGATTGCAGCTACGCAAAAGGCAAGTCCCCGGCCGGTGGAATGCGGCTCGGGACTGCGAACCTTTCGTCATGGAATGTACGTCTGTGAGTTCGCAACAGGGGGCAACATGCATAGATACGAGCGATTCGTTTCGCGCCGGACTGGTCTTCACGGCGCGCATAGTCCGTTGACCTAGAGCAGGCTTTCCGCCGCAAGGCGACGCCGACTGCCCCTGCCGGGGCGGCGCTGTCGCAGTGCGCGCGAATGCGCTCGCGGCCGGACCGTCAACGCGGCCACCCGCTGCAAAACCGTCTTGCGGAATAGCCGTAGGACAGCGTATTCGCGCCGCCGGCGATTAATGCTCCATTAGGCGCCTCGAAAGAGGCGGCGGGCAGCTGTCGCCCTTATTAACAGCCGCACAAAGCGCCATACCGAAGACCGCAGCTAATTTCACCGAATCCGATAACTCTACGCACGTGCTCGCAGCGTTTCCGGCAGCCATGTTCGAGTTCGCGGATATAGGCCCACCGAAGCGTCACGTTAATCCACAGGAGCTGTCATGAACGCCCAGATCAAAGTCACCGATTTCGAAGCCGGCCAGAGCGTCAACACCAAGCTGACGCCCAATTCCAATTGCGTCGCCAGCGCCAGCGGCGATGACAACGACGACACGCAGCTGGCCTTCCAGTACGACAACAACATCAGCTACTGGAGCCCGGCCGTGTCCTCGGGCAGCGACGTGGCGGTGAACGATCGCGACCGCGGCAACACCACGGTGCGCTTCCTCAAGGGCCTGACCGTCACCTACCTGGCGCAGTCCGGCGGCCTGTACACCGTCGTGCTCGACGGCGAGATCAAGGACAGCGGCACCACTTATGTGATGACCGGCAAGACGCTCGGCACCTTCAAGAGCCGCGCGCCGGCCTCGCACAAGCGCTGATCGCAGGTGACGATGCAAGCCGCCTGGAGGATCGCGGGACTCGCCCTCCTCCTGGCGGCTTGCACGCACGAGGCGCCGGGCTGCCTGCCGGCGTCACGGGCGGCTGCGGCCGCGCATCCCGTCGCTGCGGCAGCGGCAGCTCCCGCCAACACCCTCGACCGCACGGTCTGGATCACTCCGGAAATACGCGCCGACACGCATGTCCAGGAAGACACCCAATCGGCCGAGGTCAGCTTCGTCAGCGGCCAGCAGGTCATGCTGACGATCGCGCTGTCGCAGGGCGCCAATAGCGCGACCGCCGATCGCGGCGCTGCCGTGGGCACCGCGCGCATCGACCCCGGCCTGCGCCTGGATTTCCAGATCGCCACGCCGTTGCAAAGCGGCGCCGTCTATCTCGACGGCAATTTTGCGTCCTCGAACCTGCCGAAAGTCCACTTCCAGGGCGCGCTGGCGACCTGGAGTGCGCCGCCGCAAGCGCCCTCACCCGCCACGAAGGAATGACCATGCCCAGCCCGGTGGAGTACCAGCAGATCGGCGGCACCGCGGTCTACGAGATAGCGGCCGCCGGCCAGGTCGCCGGGTGGTCGGGCTACGTCCTCAAAGGCACCAGCCTGCCGCCGACGATCGGCTTCAAGGCCGCTTTCGACAACCAGTCCGGCAGCTATCTGTTCGCCGCCACGCGGCCGGCCGCGCTCGACAGCGATCCGAAGAAATTCGCCGAAGACGCCCTGAAATACTTCGCCACCAACGCGCCCAACGCGCGCGGCGTGGCATGGCTGGCCAGCTCCGCGCCGGCTGCATTCGGTGCGTTCGGCGATTACGGTTTCGCCTTCGTGTGGGACCCGATCCTGAAGCTGTACCAGCTCACCTCGAACCTCAACGCCTCGCTCGGCGCCACGCTCAACTTCTTCGTGCTGCGCAATCTGTATATCCGCGCCGACGAGGCCACGGCCTCGTTCGTGCTGTCGATCAAGCGCGGCGCACAGGACCTGATCGGCTTCCAGCGCGGCCTGCGGCCGGTGGGCATCACGGTCAGTCCGGGCACGCAGCTGGAAGCGCGCATCCCGGTCAGCGGCGTCAACGCCGCCAGTTTCGTGTTCAACGCCGAGATCACGCCGTCGATCGCCTTCGCACCAAGCATGCTTCCGGTCGGCTGCACCTATTTCGTGCGCGCCACGCAGGGCGGTGGCGCCGATACGCGCATCGACTATCCGATCTTCGGCAAGCTGCCCGACAAGCTGTTGACCTGCGGCGTGGTCGATCCCAGCGATCCGTACAACCGCGCGATCAGCGCCACCGCCCTGGCGGCCGGCGCATTGCGCACCGCCTTCGGCCTGCGTCCGTCCACCGCGCTCGCCAGCCAGTTCCGCACCGCGCAGGGCCATGCGCTCGAACTGCTGCCGCTCGGCAGCGATCCGGCGGTGACCGCACTGCCGCTGGCGGCCGGTGCGCTCGCACTGGCCTCGGCATCGCCGGTGCAGGCCGCAACGAAGGACTGCATCGCCTATCTCGCGCCCGCCGGCAGCTTCGGCCTGGTCGCTGGCGCGACGGCGAGCGACGAAGACCTGCTGTGCGGACTGTTCGGCTCCGAGCGCCTGAGCTTTCTCTCCGCGGTCACCGGCGACGCCAGCGGCAATCCGATGCGCTGGCTGCCGTCGCAGCCGGGCTATGCGCCAGTGTTTCCGTTCGCCACGGTCGACCTGGACAATCCATCCAGCGGTTGCGTCAAGCCGCGGCTCGATCCGCGCTATCTCACCTCCTGGATGACGCTGGCCGGCACGCCGCCGGCGCAATACCACGCCGAGCCCGAAGGCGCGCCGCTGTACGGCGCGCCCACCGCCGAAGGCCTGCTCAACACCACGCCGCCGTCGGCGAAGATTTCCGGCGACCCCGCGCACAGCTTCCCGCTGGTGCCCTATGCCGGCGTCAGCACCAGCGCGAGCGTCACCAGCGGGCTGATCACCGGCATGGAAAGCGAGATCATCGCCCCGACCCGGCGCACGCTGATCAACGAAGGCGCCACGCCCACCTGGCAACTGCGTGCCGCCGCGCAGTTGGTCGATCCGGCGCAGACCGTCACCAGCACCACGCCGCAGGGCCTGCTGGTCACCATCGATCCGGCCTCCGGCGCTTACCAGGAGGTCTTGCTGGCGCAGTCGGAGCGCGATGACGGCACGCTGCTGCCGTTTGCCTTCGAGCATCCGACCATCGAGGTGCAGCAGGCACTGCAGACCAACCAGCTGTTCGTGGTGGCGGTCAATCCGGAGCCCTTCGTGCAGGCGCCCGCAGCGTTCGCCAACGTCGCCGATATCGCCGGCTGGACCATGACGGCCAACGTCGGCCGCGGCGCCACGCCCACCTCCTACAAGAACGTGATGATCATGAAGTACTGCGCCGGCAGCCTGGCCGAGCGCGTGACCAATCCCAACCGCTGGACCGACCCGGAAGTGTTCTCGCTGCTGCCGGAAGCGAACTTCTCCGTCTCCGGACGCGCGCCGTCGACCGCGCGGCGCCTGGGCTCGCTGCGCGTCGGCGGCAGCTGCAGGGAGAACGATGCGCTGGCCTATACCGGCCTCTCGCAATGGCTGCAGGACTACATCGCCGAGGCGATCGCGCTGGCCGACGGCAACAGCTCGGCCGCGCCGTTCTACCAGCGCTTCAAGCAGATCGTCACCGATCCCAACTGGAATGGCGTGATCGTGCTGGCCGCGGATCTCGCCGCGGGCGACCTGCCACCGCAGATCCAGGGCCTGGCCGCCGGCATCGACCTGAGCCGCTTCGCCTCGCATCACTTCGGCTTCAATGCCAGCCGGGTGAAGGTGCAGGGCCAGCAGCTCAGCCTGGAAGGGCCGTCGAGCTGGTTCGGCCTGGTCGACTACAGCAACCTGGCCTACGGCCAGGGCGTACTGTCCGGCGCGTCGCCGGAGCTGCCGGTGCCGTTCCCGGTCAGCGGCGACTTCGGCTTCACCGTGCTGGAACTGCGCAGCCTGTTCGAGAACAGCGCGCTGACGCGCTTCGAGAGCCGCATCCAGCTCACCTGCCGCAGCCTGTTCGGCTCGCGCGTGAGCGCGGCGTACCGCAATGGCGAAGGCCTGCCGGAGGCCGCGGTGGTGCTCACCGGCAGCTATATCGCGCAGGGCGACAGCGGCGCGTACGTGTTCGAACAGACCACGCCGAGCATCTTCGCCACCGACAGCAACGTGCTCAGCGCGGTGGCGTTCAACCGCGTGCAGTTCAACACGCTGGGCCCGCGCGACGACGGCGCGAGCATGGCCAGCCGCTTCCTGATCTGGGGCATGTTCGACTTCGTCCAGCTCGACGCCAGCGACGGCTCGCTGCTCGACGTGCTGTCGTTCGGCAGCCTGCCCGGCACCGCGCCGGCGCAACTCGGCCGCGGCCTGGCCTTCTCCAATCTCAGCATCGACATGACGTTCCCGGTCATCACGCCGAACGCCGTGTCGTTCGTGCCGGGCACCGCCAACCTCGCCTACGACGCCAGTGCCAGCCAGTCGCGCGACGACAGCCTGTATCGCGGCTTCGCGCTGCAGCTGAAGAGCTTCGTGCAGATCACCGATGCGCAGACGCCGGCGCAGCTCGGCTTCCTGCCGGTGTCCTCGCCGCTGTCGCTGGAGCGCCTGGCGGCGCCGTGGTACGGCGTGGTCTACGAGGTCACGCTCGGCGGTCCCGGCGCGCTGGCCTCCAACGCCGGCTTCAGTTCGAACATGCTGATCGCGTGGTCGCCCGCCTCCAAGGGTGGCGCCGGCACGCGTTCGCTGTTCATCGGCCTGAGCCTGCCGGGCGCGGCGCCGGGCGCCAAGCTGTTCAGCGTGCAAGGCGTGTTCAAGGTCGCGGTGGGCGCGATCGCACTGTCGCGCCAGCTGGTGCCCGGCACCAACCAGGACCCGCCACCGCCGCCGCGGCATTACTACTGCCTGAGCCTCAACGACATCGCACTGAAGATCTTCGGCATTGCCAAGCTGCCGCCGAGCGCGACCATCCGCTTCTTCCTGTTCGGCGATCCGGGCCGGCCGGGCAGCCTGGGCTGGTACGCGGCATATGTGGCCGACGACGTCAAGTCCGTGTCCGCGCTGCCGTCCGCGGCCCAGCCCGCGGCACTCATCTCCACCGGCGAGGAACGCCCATGACCCGCTGCCTGTTCTGGAACGTCGAGCATTTCGGTCAGAAGCGTTTCTACAACGCGGACGGCGCCACCGACCCGGACGCCGGCATGAGCTGGGCGCTGTCTTCGGCGGCCCGCACGGAGCTGCTCTACCGCGTGATCGAAGCGACCAATCCCGACATCATCGTGATCGTCGAGACCGTGGCGCAATCGACCAAGGGCAGCCGCATGGCGCAACGCATCACCGCACCGGTGGAGCTGCTCACCTGGTTGCGCACCGCGGCGCCGACCGTGATCAGCCCCACCTGGCGCCTGGTACCGCCGCTGGTGCTGGCCGGCCAGCCCGGCAACGTGGGCCAGGAAGCGATCGCCGTGTTCTATCGCGGCGAGACCGGCACCACCAAGCGCTACTTCACCGGCCCGAACATCTGGCCGGGCGGCGTCGACGGCCCCTCGATCCTGCCGGGCACGCGCCCGGCCAAGGCCTACGGGACCAACAAGCGACTGAACCAGAACGTGGATATCAATGCCTTCCTGGTGCCGCCGACCACCACCGCCCGCACCATTCCCGCCGGTGCCCTGCACAACGGCAACGGGACCACCGACGAGAACACGGTGGCGGCGCGCATCCAGCTGCGCCTGCTGACCTCCGGCACGGCCGGCATCAATCTCGACTTCGGCACGGCGCGGCCGCCATTCATGGTCAGCTTCACCGAAGAGGCCAGCGGCGGCGCGCTGCGCAACCTCACCGTGTTCGGCGTGCATGCACCGGCCAATGCGCCGGGCGCGGCCTCGTTCATTACCGACATGTCGACCGCGTTCGAAATCGTCGGCCCGCTGGGCACGAATGAAACCCGCCTGGTCGGCGGCGACTTCAATGCTGGCCTGCTGCAGGACGACGGCTCGCTCAGCACGACGTTCGACCCGCTGACCGTGACCAACAGCTATCGCCAGCTGTTGCGCCCCACGGCGGGAGCGCCAGGCACACCCGCTGCGCTGGAGGCATGGAAAGGCTACTTCGGCACGCATATCAATCCGCTCGACGATCCGCCGCTGGTCAGCAACCAGCAGACCTCGCGCTTCCTGTGGTCCGATGGCGCGACGGCTTCGTACTATCCGCCGTATCGCTATCAGTCCGCGGCCTATTACTCGATCGACAACGTACTGATATGGCCGGTGGACAATCATCGCGACTACCAGACGACGATCATGAATACGGTGCTGTCCTCGCCGCTCTCGGCGGTGCAGCCAGTACCTGCGGGCGCCTCGGCCGGCAGCGTGCCGATCGCCGCCGAGATCGCGCCCATCGTGCCGCTGGTGTGGCCGCAGGCGCCGGACGCCGCCGACTACGATGCCGGCAATGCCACCATGCTGCTGGCCTGGCAACGCTACGGCCATATCGTCAGCACCAGTGATCACTTTGCGCTGTTCACCGACGTTTAGGGGATATCTCGATGGCCAGCACTGCGATCCAGAACCTACAGGCGGCCTTGAAGGCCAGCGTCGATGCCGCGGCGCCGTTCGCGCTCGACGCCGCCTACCTGACCGCCGGCATGGCGGATCCCGCTATCCAGGTGCCCAAGGCGTACGACGCCGATCTCGCCAAGGCTTTCCAGGTGAAGACGGCGGCGGACTTCAAGGTCTCGGCCAAGCCCGGCAGTGTCGGCCCGGTCGCCAACGACAGCTTCATCGTGCAGGGCGTCAGCCTGCCCTTCATCGGGGTGGCCTTGAACGGCACCGGCAAGCTCAGCTTCTCGCTGTCCGCCGATGGCGCCACCCTGGTGGTAGCGATCGAGAGCAAGCCGGCCGGCTGGACCTGGACCACCTCGTTCCCGCGCATGACCGACTGGCAGTTCAAGCTGCTGCCGGTGAGCTCGGCCACCTTCACCTTCCTCAGTTCGAACGGCCCGCGCCAGAGCGCGGCCATCGCCTGCGGCGTACCGCCTTCGGCGACGCCGCTGTTCACCCTGTTCGATCCGATCATCAAGCCGCCGTCCCTGGTGACCCTGCGCGGCGACCTGGACCTGTCGACCTATAACAACCAGACCGTGCTGTTTCCCAGCGGCAACCTGCGCGGCTCGGTGAGCGACGGCAGCTTCTCGCTGATCTACCTGCAGGTGAGCAAGCCGGCGCTCGCGCTCGCGCTGCCGCCACCGGCCAATCCGCAGGGCAAGCAGATCGCCGATACCCAGCAGACCGCGCAGCTATCCATTTCCGCGGAGCTTGCGCTGGACGGCGAAGCTTCGGCCTTCCTGCTCGAAGTGGCGCTGCCGCAGCAGGCCGATGGCCGGGTGCCGTTCCATATCTCGCTGCGCGCGATCACGGGCGGTCCGCAGCTCACGCCATCGACCATGCTCGCGCTGGCGGGCGGTGCGCAGAGCGGCGGCCGCAGCTATCTGTCCTCGGTGCCGCCGGTGCTGCAGCAGTTCATGACCTCGGTCAGCCTGCGCGGACTGGCGCTCGCCGGCATTGTCGGCGCGCCGCCGAAGCTGTCGCGCATCGGGCTGCAGATCGGCAGCGTGCCCGGCATGGCGTGGACGCCGCTGCCGGATGCGCCGACCGGCCTGGATTTCACCTTTACCGCGTTCGCGCTGGACTGGACGCTGATCGATCCGTTCAATGCAGCCACCCGGCAGCAGGCGTTTCAGTTCTCCACCCAGTTCACGCTGGCGCCGAAGATCTTCAAGGGCAAGACGCCGGCCAGCAACGGCGTGTTCACCGTCAGCTTCGGCTCCGACCTGCAGTTCGAGGCGGGCTTTGCCGGCACCGCGGCGCTGCGCGACTTCGTCGACGTGCTGTCCGGCGGCGCGATCACCCTGCCCGACGGCGTCGACGCCAGCGTGTCGGACATCACCGCGACGGTGGACTACCCCGAGCGCAGTTTCAGCTTCGGCAGCGGCTTCGACGTGCAGGTGAGCTTCCTCGAAGTCGGCGGCAAACCCATCCTGGCGATCTCCGACGGCCGCATCGCCCTGGCCGCGATGACGCCGACCCAGGGCGACGCGCAGAACAAGAATGGCGACAAGACGCAATGGCAGGCCAGCATCGGCGGCACGCTGGCGGTGGGTCCGCTCGGCGCCAACGTGCTGGTGGCGTATGACGGCTTCGCGGATCCGGCGTACTGGCTGCTGAAGGCGCGGCTCACCCAGCCGGTGGAAATCAACACGGTCATCCAGCAGTTCTTCGACCCCTACGGCAGCTACGACTTCCCCGACTTCCTGCCCGGCACCTTGCTGCTCAAGACCTTCGCCATCGACGCGAAGCTCGCCAGCAAGGGCGGCAAGCCGCCGACCACCTACGCGATCGACACCACTTTTTCCTGGTTGTTCGACCTGGGCGAGCAGAAGGTCGGCATCGATCCGGCGCATCTGATGATCGCCTACGACGGCGCCAAGCCGGCGAACCAGCAGTTCTCCGGCCTGGCCGAAGGCACCTGGGTCTACACCGCGATCAATCTCGAACTGAAAATGGGCTATCAGTTCCAGCCCACCGCGGAAGGGCCCAACCATATTCTGTACGTCGAATGGGAAGGCTTCCGCGCCAGCTACGAGAGCGGCAAGGAGCAGATCACCTTCTCGCTGAAGGGCTGGACGGTCGGCACCTTGATCCAGGCGCTGGTGCGCACGCTGGGCGACCCTTACTTCACCTTGTCCTCGCCGTGGGACCTGCTCAACCAGATCTCGCTCGACGGCCTGAGCCTGATCGTGTCGCTGAAGTCCGGCGTCAAGAACCGGCTGTCCGCTTCGTACACGCTGTCGAGCCCGCTCAATCTCGGCTTTATCGTAATCAAGGGCCTGATCTTCCGCCGCGATACCGACGGCAAGGTCACCCTGGCCATCGACGGCACGGTGCCCTCGCCTCTGCAGGGGACCATGGGCGACCTGCTCGATCCCGCCAAGGGCCAGGACGTGCAGAACATGCCGCCGGTGCCCGGCGCTGGCGACGAATACTTCAAGCTGTACCTGCTCGCGCTGGGCCAGCGCATCGGCATCACCGGCTACCAGAACTTCGCCACCACGCAGGAAGCGATCCTCGCGCTCGAAGGCGTGCCGAACACCATCGCCAGGCAGAACCCGGTCAACCCGACCGCCAACGATGGTTCGATCCAGAAAGGCATCCCCTATTACGACCCAGCCAACCATTGGCTGATCGCCGGCCATATGGGCGTGCTGAAGATCGCCGGGGTGTGGACGGTCGACGTCAAGGTGGTGTTCAACGATCCGAATCTGTACGGCCTACGCCTGGCGCTCGCCGGCCCGCGCGCCGGCGGACTGGCCGGCCTGGTCGTGGACATTCTGTACAAGAAGATCACCGACGATATCGGCCTGTTCCAGCTGGAATTCACCTTCCCCGATTCGATCCGCAACCTCAATTTCGGCGCGGTCTCGGTGGTGCTGCCGCAGATCGGCATCCAGGTCTACACCAACGGCGATTTCCTGATCGATATCGGCTTCCCGTACAACCTGGATTTCCGCCGCTCGTTCTCGATCTCGGCGATCGTCTACGGCGTGCCGGTGCTCGGCTCCGGCGGCCTGTACTTCGGCAAGCTCAGCGGCGCCACCGCCACCCAGGTGCCGCGCACCGAGCTGGGCACGTTCAATCCGGTGATCGTGTTCGGCCTCGGCCTGCAGCTCGGCCTCGGCTACAACTTCGTCAAGGGACCGCTGCAGGCCGGCTTCGCGCTGACCGTGTTCGGCATCATCGAAGGCGTGATTGCCGCCTGGCATCCGTATTCGCCGGCCAAGTCCGCCAGCCGCGAGCTGGCGCTGGCCGGCCAGGGCAGCCTGCAGGACGAGTACTACTTCAAGATCAGCGGCACCGTCGGCATCATCGGCCTGCTCTACGGCAAGGTGGATTTCGCGATCATCCAGGCTTCGGTGAACGTCAACATCACCTTGTCGCTGAAGATCACCTACGAGTCCTACCGCGCCATCCCGCTGATCGCCACCGCGCGCGTGGACATCAGCCTCAAGGTGAAGATCAACCTCGGGCTGTTCTCCATCTCGATCTCGCTGTCGTTCGCCATGACCGTCACCGCCAGCTTCGTGATCGGCGCCGACAGCAAGGCGCCATGGGACAGCCCCAAGCTCACCGCTGCCGCGCATGCGCGCCGGCGCGAGCTGCTGACCGAAGGCCCCGCGGCGATTCGCGCCCGCGCGCGGCAGCTGCGGCCGCAGCCGCGCCGCCTGGCCGCGCACCTTGCCGCAGCGCTGGACAAGCCGACGCTGCGCCTGGTCACCGCGCCGCAGTACACCGTGCTCGCCGCGGAGAAAGCGACCGATCCGTCGACCCAGCAAGGCGCCTTCGTGTTCCTGTTCGCGATGGATGCGCCCTCGATCGACGGCGCCGCTTCCGGCCAGACCTCGTTCGACATTTTGTGCAATGCGTACTTCCCGTGGCTGGTCGATGCGCTCGGCGGCGATCCGTCCAGGCTCAGCCGCGCGGAACTGGAAACCTTCGTCGCGCGGATGGCGGACCTGGAAGACCCGGCGCTGTCCACCGGCGACCTGCTCGGCTTCCTCGCCGACCGCTTCATCCTGGACATCTCCACCACCCAGGCAAGCACGCAGGCCACGCGCGACGCGCTGGCCGCCGGCGCCATGCTGTTCCCGGTGTTCGACGGCCTCTCTTTGAGCGTGCCCGATCCGAACGGCGGCAGCGGCAGCAAGCCGGTCCCGTTCGAAACCTATGCCACCGCCACCCCGACCTATCGCAAGCAGGTCTCGGACACCTTTGCCAAGGTCGCGGTGCAGATCGGCGAGGAACAGCGCGCCGCGCGCGCCGCCTTCAACGTCGACGCGCCCGAATCGCTGGCCTCGCTGGTGTTCGGCGACACCTTCTCCATCGTCGGCCGCCAGTTGCTGCAGGCCGCGCTCGATGCGCTCGATGCCTATGTCTACAAGCTGAGCAACAGCAGCGCCGCGCCCGATTCGATCGGCTGGATCGTCGACTGGGCCAACCAGCGCGGCAACGACCTGCTGCCGGAAGATGTGGCCCTGCCCAACCAGGACCATCCGCTGACGCTTGCCACCAAGCTGACGCTGGCCGGCTTGAGCAGCACCATCCAGGCCGGCGATACGCTGCGCACGGTGGCCGCGCGCTACTCCGACGCGGCCAATCCCGCGCGCTGGACCACACCGCCGCCGTCGCTGGTGACCGGCAATGGCGACGCACGCGTGCTGCGCGCCGGCGTGCTGCTGAAGCTGACCGACGCCAGCAGCGCCAGCGTCGATTACGTGACCACGCCGGGCGATTCCTTCGCGGCGATCGCCAGGACGCTGGGCATCACGCTCGATGCGCTGTCGACCCAGGCCAACCTGCTGGATGCGGCCGACCTGCTGGCTCCTGCCGCGGCGCTGGCGATTCCTTCGTTCGCCTACACCTGCGCCAGCGGCGATACGCTGGGCAGCATTGCGGCGAAGTTCGCGACCAGCGTGCCGGTGCTGGCCGACAGCAACCTGCAGGTCGCCGGCCTGTTCGCGCTCGATGCCGACGGCGGCGCGCTGTCGCTGGCCAACCTCAGCATGCTGCCGGCCAATGACCTGTGGTCGGCGATCCAGGCCACCGACCAGGTGGCGATGACCGCCGGCATGGTCTCGCGCTTCCTGATGTTCGGCCTGCGCCTGCCCGCGGGCAGCGGGCTGAACCTGTCGGAGCGCTTCCTCTATCGCACCGACCAGGCGGGCTACGGCCTGTACCAGCTCACCGGCCAGCAGTTCCCGACGCCGTCGACGCTGACTGGCGGCAACTACAGCATCGAAGTCGCGCGCGCCGACAAGTCGCACGACGTGCCGCTGGACTTCGTGCAGTTCAACAACGCACCCGGCAAGAACGCCGAGGTGGAACTCACCTCGGCCTGGAACCTGCTGGACGTGGTGGTGACCTGGGCGAAGACCGGTGCCTTCCAGCCCGCGCCCGGTTTCGAAGCGCTGGCACTGGCCGACACGGCGCCGCGCGCGGTCTCGCTCGGCAACCCCGCGCTGTGGTCGACCTCCGGCCGCGCCGCGCTCGGCCGGGTCACCGACCGTGGCCAGGGCCCGGGCAATCCATTGGCGCAGCCGACGTGGTGGTCGCTGCCCGGCGGCTTCGTCGCCGAAACGGCGGCGCGGCAGTCCGCACTGACACCGCTGTTCCCGAGCCTGAGTGAACTGATGCAGCGCATGCCGCGCTATGCGCCGGCGCGGGTGGTCAACTCGGCTTCCGGCGCGGAAAGCACCGTCACGCCGCTGACCAGCTTTGCCTGGGGCACCCGCGTCGACGTGCAGATCAAGCGGATGCCGGCGCAGGCGATCGCCGATGCAGCACCGCAAGGCGAAGGCTCGGTGCCGTCCGGTCCGGCGCTGGCGCCGTCGCTGCCGAATGTCTACGAACTGGTCGCACCGGCCAGCGAAGCCGGCGCGCAACTGGCCGGCATGATGCGCGCGATGGCGGCGCTCGGTCCGTCGCTCACCTCCAGCGTCTCGCTGCTGTATGGCCAGGCCACGGGAGCGGCGGCCGGTTCCGGCGACGCGGTCGAGCTGATCTCGCTCGGCGCGGCCGAATTCCTGTCCTTCGTCACCCAGACCAACCTGTCCACCGAAGCCAATCCGATGACCACCTTCAAGGCGGCGCGGCTGGGCGAGATCGAAGCGCCGCATGGCATCGCCAACTCGCCGTCCGAACTGGCCCGCCTGCTGTGGGAACTGTCGGTGGTGCGCAACGGCGGCTACTACCTGTATTACCGCGTGCTCGATGGCGATGCGGGCCTGCCCGCGGCGCTGTTCGACGCCAACGGCACCGCGACGCTGAGCTTCGTGTTCACGCTGGCAGCCCAGGGCTCCGCGTCGATCGGCGACACGCCGCTGGATTTCGTCAACGGCTTTGTCACCACCGACGACCTCGACCGCCAGCGCGATATCGTCGAACTGGTTGCGCAGCCCGGCGGCAGCAGCAGCCGGCCGCTGGACGGCCAGGCCTCGCTGGCCACGCTGGCGGCGATCTACGGCATCTCGCCGGGCCGCCTCGCCACCGACAATCCAGCCGCCGTGGTCACCGGCGGTGCGCGCCTGACCATCGCCGGCATCCAGCGCCAGCTCGGCCCGGCCGACGTGGTCAATCCGGCGACCACGCTGGAGACGCTGGCGGCGTATTACTCGCAGGGCGCCGCCACGCCGATCACCGCCGCGGACATCGTCAAGCTCAATCCGGGCGTGGCGGTTGCGCTCGGCGCGGTGTTCTACATCCCGACCGTGGAATACGTGGTCGCTGCCAATGCCAAGCCCGGCCAGACATTGGGCTCGATCGCGCGCTACTACGGCCTGTCGCTCGACGCGCTGGCGGTGCTGATCGCCGCCACGCCCAGGCTGCTGGTCGCCGGCACGGTGCTGCAGCTCGATACGCAGGGGCTGGAACCGCGCACCACCATCGGGCCGGCCAATGTCGGCATCGCACTCGAACGCGCCAACCTCGGCCCGCCGACGCTGCCGCCGAACCCGACCCCGGGCGACAAGGAAACCTTCGCGCGCGCCTCGATGTATGCGCTGTACAACACGCTGTCGGCCGGCTTCGCCGCCAATGCGTATTTCAACGTCAGCCCGCTCGGCTTGCCGTTCGGGCCGCAGAACGATGCCGCCGGCGCCGCACCGGCGCATCCGCTGCGCGCCGCCGCGCACCGGCGCGACCGCCTCGCCGCGGCGCTCGAGGACGATTTCCGCTACCGGCAGATGCTCGGCCTGGGTACGTTCGCCAAGGTCAATCCCGCGATCGATGCGCCTTATGCACCGGCCGCGGACAACCCGTATATCGGCGTCGGTACGCCCGCACAGATCGCGCTGCAATGGCAGGACCTGTTCGGCAATACCACCGTCACGCCGTTCACCAGCGTGCCGCCGGGCTACAGCGGCGCCATCAACGGCGCGGCGATTCCGGTGCGCTACCGCGACACGCTGATCAATCCCTCGGGCTGGCCGCAGACGCTGCTGTACTACCGCTACGCGGGCGCTGCCGGCAGTGCGACGCTCGATGTCGAGCTGCAGCTCAGCACGCAGAACTACAGCGGCCAGCTCGACCAGGCCAGGCGCGACCTCGCGCTCTACCAGCTCGTGTACTACCAGCTGCACCAGGACTACTCCAAGCAGAACGTGCCGAACATCACCGGCAATGCGGTCGGCATGCAGCTGACCAACTCGCTGCTGGCCCAGCCGCTGCGCGTGTTGAGCGAGACCGAGGCCGGCCAGATCCGCGGCTTCGTCGCGGCCTGCGCGGCGTATCTGGCTGCGCTGGTCGGCGGCGGCCAGCTACCGGCGCCGCCACAGGCGAAGCTGAGCCTGGCGGTCGATCCGGCCAGCCTCGCTGCCGGCGACCTGATCGAGCTCGATCTCACCCTGAGCCTGGCCCGCCAGCCGCTGCTGGTCGATCCGGATATCGCCGCGCTGCCCGGTGGCCTCAGCGTCGATTGCCCGGTGCTGCCCAAGCCGGATGGCGGCGAGAGCATCGCCTACACCGATTTCGCCAAGCGCTTCGAGAGCGTGTTCCAGGGCGCGAACTGGCGCCTGCGCATCGGCGAAGGCCTGCGTACCCAGAACGACGCCGGCCACAGCAACAGCCGGCAGCTATGGGCGGTGCGCTTCGGCACCGGCGGCATCGCTTACCAGATCGGCGACGCGGCGAGCTACTACGCACCGCGCCCGATCGCGCGCGCCCTGGTCAATCGCTCGGCGACGCTGACGCAGTACCCGAGCGGCGACAGCATCACCTCGGCGTTCACCGGCGTGGACCAGAACCTGTGGTTCCAGAGCGTGCTCGACGCGGTCGATACGTTCCTTTCGGGGCCAACCTCGACCTCCGTCTACGTACTCGACGAACTGCTCGGCGCCGACGATCCGCTGGTCGACGGCTATCTCGGCAAGGTGCTGGCGGCCAAGCAATCGCTGGCCGATTCGATCAGCGCCACGATGGCGCCGATCCTGTCCACCAGCGCGGACGACAGCTCCTCGCTGTGGGCCGCGCAGACCACGCTGCGGCAGCAACTGCTGGCGCAGCTCGGGCCGGCATATGCCGCCGGCGCGACCCTGGTGTTCGGGCTGGACCAGGTCACCGGCGGCAGCGGCGACCTGCCGCCGCGGCTGTACGGTCAGCCGCGCGCGACGCTGGCGGCGAACTCCGCCAACGAGAACTACACCCTGGCCCCCGCGCGCCTGCCGCTCGGCCCGACCACGGTGGACGGCAACACCTACGCGCCGCGGCTGGCCTTCGCGCTGACCACCAAGAACGTCAGCGGGCAGGCCTATATCCCGCTCGACCTGCACTACCAGATCAGCCATATGGAATTCGGCCGCAGTGCCGTGCCGGGCATCGACGGCTATCTGCAGAGCCAGTGGCTGGCCTTCGTCAGCGGTCCGATCGAGAACGCGCTGGGCAGCGGCACCTCGAACGTGCCGGTGCTCAACCGCGCCTTGCCGGTGCCGCCGACGATGACCCTGCAGACCGGCGACAAGCTGCACGACGAGCCGGCCAGCGCCGACCAGCTGCCGCTGTGGACCTACCGCTTCAGCTACGCGGGCGACCAGGCGGCGCAGGACCTGGTGCATGTGACGATCGAACTCAATGCGCCGATCGACAACGTGTTTACCCCGCGCGCCAATGCACTGGACCTGTTCACCGCACTGGCGCAGTTCGTGTCCAGCTATCCGGCGGTAGCGGCCGACATGGCCCTGAGCCTGCCGGCGATCGGTGCCGGCACGGCGGACGAAGCCACGGTCGAGCTGGCCCAGCGCGCGGTCGCGGCATTCCAGCAACAGGTCAGCGCCATCGCCGCCGCGCATGCGGCGGGCGCGCCGAAGGCGCTGGCGATGGGCCTGGTCGAGGCGCCGGCGCGGATCGAGATCACCATGAATACGCGGCTCGACCGCAACGGCCAGGACGAGGCCGTCGCCGAAATCCTCGACCTGCAGATCAACGGCGTCGCCGCCAGCTGGAACGCAAGCGCCGGCACCATCAGCAACGGCCCGATCGTGCTGCCGGCGCCGTGGCTGGAGATTGCGCCGGAGACCTATGCCGCCCAACCGGTCTCGCCGCCGCCCGCCAACGTGGTGATCGCCTATCGCTACCGCGACAGCGAAGGCAACTATCTGTCGTTCGATGCAGCCCGGGCGATCGCCGCGCGCAGCATCGCCATGCAGGGACTCAACGTGCTGATGCACCAGCACGCGTGGTCGTCGCTGCTGGTGGAGCGCAACCGCATCCTCACCCCGATCGAGGACGCCGCGCGCATCAAGACCCGCGACGACTTCGTGTTCCAGACCCCGACCGTGAAGTTCGCCAACCCGCTGGTGCCACGGCTGGATTACACCAGCTTCCCGCTCGACGGCCTGGCGCCGGCCGGTGCGGGCGTGGGCGCCGTGCTCAGCGCGTTCTATGCGGCGCTGTTCACCGGCGGCAACGGCAGCATCGATACCAGCGCGACCATGACCGGTGCCTATTCGTACCGCGTGATTCCGGGCGTGCCGCGCACCGTGCTGCCGATCGGCATGGTGCCGCCGGTGGACACGCCGGTGGCGCCGACGCCGGCACCGGCGTTCGTCACACCGTTCGCCGGGCTGATCGAGCACTGGCTGGCCACCGAGGACCCGACCCGCAAGGGCGACGCGCAGCTCAACTACACGCTGACCCTGTTCGCCACTACCGCCGCACGCCAGCCGCTGCTGGTGGTGAGCGATCTGTGGCGCAGCATGCCGCCGTAAGGCGGCACCGCCGCGCCGCGCTCGTTGCAGGCGCGGGCATGGTGGCGCTATTGTCGCCGCGCTTTGCCCTGGCGTTCGCCGAGGCAAGCGCCAAGGCATGCGCAGCCACCTGCGCCCTCAGTCCGTCCGCATGGAGCAACACATGAAGCGAGTCACCGGCATCGGCGGCATCTTCTTCAAGGCCAAGGATCCGAAGGCCCTCGGCGCCTGGTACAAGACCCACCTGGGCATCGACGTGCAGGCCTGGGGCGGCGCCGCGTTTCGCTGGAAAGGACCGGACAACCCCGACGGCGGCGGCACCACCGCGTGGAGCCTGTTCGCCGCGGACAGCGATCACTTCGCGCCGAGCCCGTCCGCTTTCATGATCAATTACCGCGTCGACGACCTGCATGCTCTGCTGACCGCGCTGCGCGCCGAAGGCGTGCAGGTCGAGGACAAGGTGGACGAGTCGGACTACGGCAAGTTCGGCTGGGTCGTCGACCCCGAGGGCAACAAGGTCGAGCTGTGGGAGCCCCCGGCGGGGATGTAATCCGCCGTTATTTGTATTTATAAATCAATAGATTGCGTCGACAACTTAAGCTAGTTCAGCTCGCGCGTGCAACCCCGGCCGCGCAGCCAGGCGACGGATCGCCCTTCCCCGACTTCATTGGCGGCACTCAAGTTCACGGCCCATCGGCCGTAGCAGACTGCGCAGCCTCAGCAGGAACCCGCGTGAATCTCAGTTTCAATATGGCCGGCGCGATCGCGCCGTTCCCCGTCAAGCGTAGTGGCGCCGATTCGGCGCAGACCGGCTCTCCTTCGAAGAGCACTCCCACCCACGTAGCGCTCGGCGCAGCGACCTCGGGCAGCAAGGCCTCCGCTGCCAACAGCGCCGCGGCCAGCGATTCCAGCGGCGGCAGCCTCACCGTGCAGGTGCTGCGCAAACAGCTCGAGCGCCTGCAGAAGCAGCTCGCGCAGCAGGAGCGCCAGCTGCGTGCGGCCGTGGCCCGCGACAAGGACAACGACCCGGCCAACGCCCCGCGCATCGCCGCCCTGCAGTCCACGGTAGCCACCACCATGGGCCAGATTGCCGAGACGGTGGCGCGGCTGGCCGCGGCCCTGATGGCCGAAAGCGGCAGCAGCAGCGGCAACCTGGTCAGTTCGGCGGCCTGAGCTTGCACCTCTCGCGAGGCACCCACGGAAAAACGCAAGGCGGCATGGCCGATTTCTGATAGGCCCTGGGCTTCGACCGAGGCCGGCGATGCGCGATGATCGAACCCTTCACCGTGCCGCCGAAGGGTTCGACCATGCCTGCTGCTTTCCCGTTGATGCGCCGCCTGGGCCTTGCGCTCGCCATCGCCCTGGTTTTCTCGCCGCTGCATGCCGCGGATACGCCGCCCGTGGCGACAGTGGCCAGTGGCCGTCTGTCGGGTATCCACGACGCGAAAACCGGCCTGAACGAATTCCAGGGCATTCCCTACGCCGCGCCGCCCGTCGGGCCGCTGCGCTGGAAGCCGCCGCAACCGGCGGTCGCGTGGAAGGACCTGCGCAAGGCCGAGCGCTTCGGCCCGCGCTGCATGCAGCGCCCGATCTTCAGCGACATGCTGTTCCGCTCGAATGGCATGAGCGAGGACTGCCTGTACCTCAACGTGTGGGCACCGGCCGATAGCGCAAACAAGAAGCTGCCGGTGCTGGTGTACTTCTACGGCGGCGGCTTTGTCGGCGGCGACGGCTCGGAGCTGCGCTACGACGGCGCGGCCCTGGCCCAGCGGGGCATCGTGACCGTCACGGTCAACTACCGCCTGGATGTATTCGGCTTTCTCGCCACGCCGGAGCTGGCCGCCGAGTCGCCGCAGCACGCCGCCGGCAACTACGGCCTGCTCGACCAGGCCGCGGCGCTGGCCTGGGTGAAGCAGAACATCGCCGCGTTCGGCGGCGATCCGGGCCAGGTCACCATCGGCGGCGAGTCGGCCGGCTCCATGTCGGTGTCGGCGCTGATGGCGTCGCCGTTGTCGAAAGGCCTGATGCGCGGTGCGATCGGCGAAAGCGGTTCCGTGCTCGGCAATCTCGAACCGCGCCCGCTGGCGCAGACGCTGCAGGAAGGCAGCGCTTTTGCGCGGCGCGTGAACGCAAGCTCGCTGCAGCAGTTGCGCAAAGCCAGCGCACAGTCGCTGCTCGATGCCGCCGGCCAGAAAGACGTGCCGGAATTCGGCCCCACCATCGACGGCTATTTCTTCCCGCGCTCGCCTACGGCCATCTACGCGGCCGGCGAACAGGCGCATATCCCGCTGCTGCTCGGCGCCAACTCGCAGGAAGGCAGCTACGTCAACCTGCTCGACAAGGCCGCGCCGGATCCGGCCCATTACCGCGCCGCGGTACAGAAGCAGCTCGGCGAACACGCCGATGCCGCGCTCAAGCTCTATCCCGGCACGAACGAGGCGCAGATCAAGGCCAGCGGCACGGCGCTCGCGGGCGACCGGTTCATCGCCTACTCGACCTGGGCGTGGATGCGCGTCCACCGCCAGACCGGGCAGGCGCCGGTGTTCTATTACTTCTTCAACCAGGCACGCCCGGCCAAGCGCGACGGCAGCGCCGGCCCGGATGCCGGCGCGGTGCACAGCGGCGAGATCGAATACGCGCTGGGCAACCTGCCGGGCAATGCCGTGTATGCGTGGACGCAGGCCGATCGCCAGGTCTCCGAAACCATGCAGGCGTACTGGGCGCAGTTCATCAAGACCGGCACGCCGAACGGCCCGGGCCTGCCGCACTGGCCGGCCGCGGCGGACAAGGACGGCGGCCTGCTGCGCCAGACCATCGGCGCGGACACGCGCACGCACGTCGACCGCGATGCGGCGCGCTACGAGTTCCTGCAGCGCGCGCTGGCGGGCGAGCATCTCTGAGTGGCACCGATACGGCGCCGCGTGCGCGGGCTTGCGCTGGCCCTGGCCCTGGCCATCATGGCGTCGCCCATCGGCGGCGCCGTCCCCGCCACGGCAGCGGAACCCGGTCCGGCGGCATCCACGGCATTGACGCCGGTCCAGGCCAGCGAAGACCTGGAGCTGGCCCTGTCCGCGCTCGAAGCCGCCCTGCCCGACATCTACTGGCATCAATCGCGCGCGGACTGGCAGCGCGCCAAGGACGCCGCGCGCGCCAGGATCGGCACCGTTTCGAGCGGCGAAGAGCTGTGGCGCATCCTGATGCCGCTGCTGGCACGGATCGGCGAAGGCCATATGAGCCTCGCGCCCAGCGTCGCGATGAAACAGCACGAGCGGGATACGGCCCTGCTGCCGCTGGCGGTGCACTGGACCGAACGCGGCGCCTACGTCATCGACGGCTACGGCGAGGCCGGCGACATACCGCAAGGCACCGCCATCGTGTCCATCGACGGCAAGAACACGCAGGCGCTGGCGGACGAGCTGATGTTCGCCGCCACGCGCGACGGCACCATTCGCACCGGCATCCTGCGCGAGGCCTCGGGCAAGGGCTATGGCGAGCTGCTGTACCGCATGACCGGCTCGCGCGCGAACTTCCACCTGGTCCTGCGCACGGCTGACGGCAAGCTGCTGGAGCGTGACGTCGCCGGAGTCGCTCCCGCCTTGCGCAAGGAACGCGCATCGGCCGCCACGCCAGACGTGGCCACGCTCGAATGGCTGGATGCCAGCACCGCCTATCTCGATGTCCCGACCTTCAGCAACAAGAGATACCGCGCGGCGGGCGCCGACTTCGCCGCCACCATGCAGCGGCTGTTCGAGGAGCTGCACCGGCGCGGCGCCGCCAACCTGATCCTCGACCTGCGCGACAACGGCGGCGGTTCCGAACCCAACGAAAGCATTCTGTTCTCGTACCTGGTGGAGCCGCCACTGCACAAATACGCGGCGGTGGAGGCACGCGGACGCCGCATCGCGGTCGCCGATGCCAGCGGCAGGCCGTACGAGGTGGAAGTGTTCGACGGCGATGAAATGAAAACGCAGCGGCGCCTGCCGAATGGCCGGCTGACCCGGCGCAATCTTCCGCCGGAAGGCCTGATGACGCGCTGGCAGCGTGCGTCGCCGGTGTATCGCGGCCGCCTGGTCGTGCTGGCCGGGGGCAATACTTTCTCCGGCGGCGCCGAACTGGCCTCGATGCTGTTCCACGTGCGGCGCGCCGTCTTCGTCGGCGAAGAGGTGGGCGGAACCCATGAGGGCAATACCAGCGGCTACCGCTGGTCGCTGGACCTGCCCAACAGCGGCATGAGCCTGCACATACCGCTGCTGCAATTCCGCTTTGCCTGGCCCGGCCTGCCGCGCGACCGCGGCGTGCGCCCGGATTGCGCTGTGCCGCCGGATGTCATGGAGCTGGGCCTGCGCAAGGATGCCGCATGGCGCGCCGCCAGGGACATCCTGCGCCAGCCGTGGACGACGCCAGGCGCAGCGGCCTGCCCGGCCGAAACGATCGGCGCCGACGCCTAGCGCCAACCGCGAGGGTGTCTTCGAACACCCTCCGGCCCCTGCGTTTCAATCCGCGTAGTCTTCCGCGTGGCTCACATCGTCGGTCGGCCACCAGTAGCGGCCGTTGTCCGCAGGCGACAGGTTGGTATTGCCATCGCCGAGCCGCGCCTGATAGACGTTGTTGCGCCACACCGAACCCTGCGCCGTGCCGCCCCACAGGCCGCCGTAGACCGGGCCCCACAACTCCTTCAGTTCCGCCGAGAACACATTGCCGGTCACGGTCAGGTTGGTGGCGTTGTTCTTCACGCCGAAGCTGAGCGCGTAGCCATAGCCGGATACGTAGTTGTTGGTGAAGCTGATGTGGTCGTAGACGCCGTCGCCCTGCAGCGCCAGCGCGTTGGTATTGCCCAGCGAGGCGATGGTGTTGTGGTCGATGATCATCGGCCCGCCGTCACCCTCGCTCTGCGGCCCGATACCGTCGTGGTGGTAGACGTTGTGCGAGGTGTCCGCGGCGTCGTGGATGTAGTTGTTGGTCCAGGTCGAAGGGCGGTCCGGAAAGCCGGTGGTGATCTCCAGGCCCGCATTGCCCCAGATATCGTTGTGATCCATCGTCGCCACCGCCTCGTTCATGGTGGTCACCAGCTGCCAGGATTGCTTGAACGGCGTGCCGGGCGTGGTATGCGAGGACGACACCGTACCGTTGTTGCCCGGCGGCAAGACATAGGCGTTCGGCTTGAAGGTCGAATAGCGGAACGTGATCTTGCTCGACGCGTAGAGCTGCACCAGGTTGTCGTTGGGACTCTTGCCCTCGAACAGGCAGCCGACGAAGGTGAGGTCGTCGCCGTAGATCACTACTTTAGACGCCAGAAAGCGCGTAAACGAAATCACGCTGTGGTCGGGATAGGTGACGATGATCGGCTTGCTCGCGCTCATGCTCGCGGCGTAGTCGGTCAGGTGCCCGGGATAAGCGCCCAGCCCCAGTCCGCCGGTATTGGCAGGCGTGTTGGCATAACCGGTATTGGAGAAGTCGGGCCAGTAGCCCGAGCCGTCGTTGGGCCGCGCCGTCAGCGCGGTGGCGGCGCTGGCGTAGTGGCTCAGCGGATCGGTGCCAGGCGCTGCCGCATGTGCCGCGGCGGGCACCTGTGCCATCGCGAAGACGGCGAAGAGCTGCGAGTAAAGAACGGTACGTGCCAGATGCATGGCGGATTCCTTGTGAACTTCAACCTAGGGACACGGTGCGGCGCGATGCCGACCGTGGATGAAGACGACGACCATGAATGGACTGCGCTTCGCGGCACGGGCGGCCGCGAAACCTGACGACTGGACGAGACAGCGACCTTGCCTGTGACATACAAGGCGGTGCGAGCGATCTGGATAGCCCCTGCGGGCTTTGCGCAGCCCGATTCGAAATGACTATACACATTGTATGCATCGACCCGGGCGGGCCTGTTGTCGACGCGCTCACACATTCACGGGGCGCATCTCCCCCGTTGATTACGTCCGGGTGGTGGCGAACACCAGCTTCAATCCCAGGCCGGCGAATCCCAAGGCAAACACGCGGCGCAACCACGTCGTCACCCGCGGACGCGCGAGCACGCGCGTCCGCATGAAGGAGGCGAAGGCGCCGTAGATCGCGAACACGATCATGGTCATCAGCATGAAGATGCCGCCGAGCAGCAGCAGGCTCGCGATGGGCGACCGGTCGTCCCTGGCGATGAACTGCGGCAGGAAGGCCAGGAAGAAAATCGGCAGCTTCGGGTTGAGCAGATTCAGCAGGATCGCCGATGTCACGATGCGCAAAGGCGAGCGTGCGCCGGTTGCGCTTTCAGGATCGAGCGCACTGCGGTCCCGCCAGGTGCGCCACGCCATGTACAGCAGATACGCCGCGCCCGCGTACTTGAGCAGTTCGAAGGCGAAAGCGCTGGCATGAAACACCGCCGCCAGGCCGAACACCGCCGCCGCCATATGCGGCACGATGCCCAGCGTGCAACCGAGCGCGGCCAGCAGGCTGGCCCGCGTGCCGCGCGACAGGCCGGTCGATACGGTATAGAGCACGCCGGTGCCGGGCGAGGCGACCACCAGCAATGAGGTGAGCAGGAAGGCGATGCTCATGCGGTCTCTCCTTGGCATCAGGGAGGCGCGACCATCGCAGATGGGGTTTGCCGGGTCTTGAAGAAAATTGCGGGGCTTAGCCCAGCGCGTCCCGGTAGCGGCCCGGGGTGATGCCGAACTGGCGCAAAAAAGCACGCGTCAGGTGGCTCTGGTCGGCGAAGCCGGCGAGCTGCGCGGCCTCGGCGACGGCATGGCCCTGGCGCAGATGGCGGCGTGCCAGGCGTACCCGCAGTTGGATACGGTAAGCGTGCGGGGTGGTGCCGACGTCGCGCAGGAAGCCGCGGATCAACTGGAAGCGGCTGACGTCGCACGAGATGGCCAGTTCGGATAAGGAAGTCCCGGCAGCGGGCTCCGCGTCGATCCATTCCAGTGCGCGTGCGACCGAGGGCGAGGTGGTTGGCAGGCGTGGGCCGCTGAGGCGGTGTTGCTTCACTACCTGTACCAGGCAGGCCAGCAGCAGCTCTTCGGCCTCACCGCTCGATGCAGGAGATTGCAGCGCCGCCAATAGCTTCGTTACTGCGCTTGCCAATGCGTGGTCATGCGCAACCGGTTGGCATATGACGTCAGCGCCGCCGAATTCCGCTGCCAGTTCGCGTGCCACCAGCTCCGGTTCGAGGTAGGCAATCTGCCAACCGCGGGTACCGCCGATCGGTGTGCCGTCGTGCACTTCGCCGGGGTTGACCATGATCACGTCGCCGACCGCGGATTCCACTGCCCCTACCCCGCTCCAGGATTTCTGCGCGCCGGAGGTGATGATGCCGAGGCCGAACTGGTCGTGGGCGTGGCGGGGGAAGCTGTGTTCGCTGAGCAGCGACAGCGCTTCTACGCCGGGGAGGCTGGAGCGGAGTTGCGTTGCCTGGTGGGTTTTCGTGGGCAAGGCGATGGGGTCAGTACTGGGGCGACAGGTTTCCAGCATACGCCCGATATCAAACCCTGCTCCCTCCGGGAGCACGCGGGGAGAGCACAGGGATGTGCCCTCTTCGCGTGGAGGAGCGAGGAAGCTGGCGGCAGCCGGATGAGGTGTAGCGAGTCGCGATATTTCGCCGGGGCGGGTGAGATAAACGGCGGATGGGTGGCGTTTCACCTGTGGCAACTGCATTGCCGCCAGGGAAACCCACCCAACCGAGGTCAGGTCGGCGTTCGTACCAGGGTTCGTTCGGCCAGGAGGAGTCTGCGGTCCCTATCCAGGACAAGCTCCATGCGCCACACCTTCCACCCGATGTGGCTCTGGGCTCTGGCATCGCCGGCATGAAACGGACCAAGCATGCAGCCTACTTCGGCAGTGTCTCAGGTCCTTAGAACTGATCCCGGCTGCCCCATAAGCGAAGGGCGACCCTACGGCCGCCCTTCGGTCAAACGCCCCGTGTTCTAGCCTTTATACAGAGTGACGAACGCGATCACCGCGAGGCCAATGCAAAGCAGGCTGAGCAACTTCGCAGCGAACGACATTCGCACGCCTTTCTGTAGGCGTTCCTCGTATATCTCCGGCAGAGTTTTCGACAGGCCACGCCATGAGCGATTCAGCAGATGCGCGCCGAGCCAACCGGTAAGGCTTGCCAAGATCAAAAGATCGAACCGCCTGGTTGGAGGCCCGACTATTGCCGCGCCAAGGCACGCGATGATGCAAAGAAGTGCCAAAGCGAATACCCACTCGCTGCGTCTATCTGGAAGCCCAAGCCATTGAGCAATCATCTGCTAACCCTCAATTGAAACAGCCGTCACCTTCGTCCGCGCCGAGGTCATAGGTGTCATCCCAGTCGCCATAGGGATCGTTGCTGGACGATACCGGATACTGAAACATTCCGTCAGCCGCGTGTTCGTTGATGCCGCGCTGAACGCCGGTGCTATTCGTGATGGAATTGGCGGCGTTCTGGACACGCTCAACAACACCAGCCGTCGTGCCGCCGATCGCGTCCCACGCTGACGGGTCATATTCCTGGATGAGACTGCCAACCTGTGTGCCAATCTCCCAGCCGATGCCCGCCGCGGCGGCAACCTGGCCGCCAGCGTAGATGATCGTTTCCGACAGAGCCGCACCCGCGCCGAGACTGCCCACGGGCGCCGTGCGGAACTCTAAGTAAATCTCCTCCAACGTCATGTAGCGAGTGGGTGCGGGGCCGGACATCGGCATGACCGTCGTTGGAACCTTCACTTCGCCGGCAGCCACGCGCGCGGTGTAAAGGGTGGCGACCGACGGCGATGCGGAGCGCTGGACGGCGGCGGAGACATCACTGACGCCGAACGTGCCTGCTACGCGCACCAGTTCCTTTGCGCTGAGTCGAGAAGCGAAGACGTCGAGAAGCTTCGGCGGTAAACCGGCATTCGACTGTTTATAGACCCGAGCGATGCCCGCAAGCTCCTTATCCGACAACCTGGAGAGGATGAGGGACGTCGAGCCTTGCGAGAAATTCGTTTCGACGACGCTGGCAAACCTGGCGTGAATCTCCTCTGGGGTCGCCCCTAGTGTCCTCGCGGCCCTAAGGCGCACTACATCTTGAATAGGCGGATTCGGGTCGCCCTCGCCGCAGCTCGGCAACAAGTTGGGATGAGGTTGGGCCGTGGACGAGATACCTGCGTGCGCCTGCGTGGCGGCGAAAGATGCGGCAAGAACTGTAGCGGCAAGCAATGTCGAACGAATGCCAAATTCCATGAAATGTCTTCCCTTCCAAGTGTGACCCCCTTTCGAGGCCGAATCGTTGGAGAGGGCTATGGCATGGTCAACCGAAATATATCGCCAGCACAGCAAGTTATTCCGTTGAGGCATCGTGAAAACTAAGGATTGCCAAGCGCCGTAGCTCCCGCAAGTTCTCGCTTGTCATCTTTCGCCTAGAGCAATTTGAGAACCGACCCGCAATGCTCAGCTGTCTGGGAATGGCGTCGATGGGATGGTGCTGCCGGGCAATGCGACGCCCTGAGTGAAGCGTAGTTCGTCGATGTAGCCAGTGAAAACAGGCTATTGCCCACGACATACCGAACGATGCTGATCGCCGAACTCGGATTGCTAGACGATGGTGCGCACGGGTCGGCCTGGCCGATCAGCACGTTGCCCATGTACAGCTGCAACTTGGTGCCCGCGCCGCACGCGGGATCGAACGACACCTTGAAGTAGTGCGTCGCGTTGACCGAGACCGAGCCGCCTGTGATGCGCGCGCAGTAGGTGCCGCCCGTACCTCTGGCCCATACGAAGTCGAGCTTGGCATTGGCCATGACATCGATGCCGATGCCGATGCCGATCGTGTCGGTGCCAATGCCGCCGCACCTGAGGTCTTCGTGAGGGAACTCGGGACCAGTTTGAAGGTGTTCACCATGTCCCCGAACACCCGTCCACCATGTGGACGGTCTGTACACCCTGGAGAGAGAGGGGGTATGTCTGCTCGGCAGCCTGCTGCCGCCCGCTCACATCGAATACCGATACGGCTTCCCCGCTTGGCAATCGAGCACGTTCTGCGCCGTCAGCCGCGCATAAGGCCGCAAGCTTTCCTCCCTGGCGACCATCACATCCTGCGTCTGGCGCATTTTATCCAGCGCCGCACAGAACGCCGGCGAGTGCGCGATTTTCTCGGCATCCGCATCGATACCGCGCGATGCGCCATCCGAGCCATGAATCATCGACCCGAGCAACAACCGCGGCACCGCGTACCTGGTCAGGCGCGACGCTGCATCGAAGGAAATATCGATGATCGCCAGCGATGCCTCGCGATAATCGAGAATGGCGGCGCGCTGCTCCGTCGTGATCGCCAGCGGCTCCTTGTCGATGGTGACCCCGCCAGTCACATCGATATACGCCTTGGGCACGTTCGCCTCGCTGCGCAGTTCCAGCGGCTCCTGATGCACCTTGACGCGGCTCTCCTCCATGACGCGCCTTGCCGTCGAGGAGCAGCCTGCAAGCAGGACGGCGCTGACGAACAGCAGCAGGGTTCGGACTTGCATGGCGCACTCGCGTCGACGGGCTAAGGTGCCGAAGATAAATACCTGCGCCCCGCCTGCCCCCTGCCAAAGGTCGTGACTCCCGCTGCCTCCCCCAGAAGTCAGGCCCCGCCGGCTCAGCGCGCCAAAGCCTCGGCCAAGGCCGTGCTCAAGGGCTTCATGTAGTAATTGCCCGACGGGACCGCATGGACGCGAATGCCATGCTGCGCCAGGGCATCCGCCACCACCGGCCCGACCGCGGCCACCACCACGCGCGACAAGGCATCCTTCAAGCCATCTTCGTGCCCATGCATGCCGGCCAGCCGGAACAGCCGCGCCACCTGCTGGATGCTGGTGAACGCGATGGCATCGAGCTCGCCCTGCCGCATGCCTTCGAGCATGGCCAGCACGTTGGCGTCGTCGGCTGCATCGGCGTAGCGATAAGGCGCCACCGGCCATGCCTGCGCGCCAAGGTCGGCCAGGCATGCCATCAACGGCGCATTGGGTTCTATGCCGTATAGCTGCACGCCGACGTTGCGTCCACGCAAGTCCAGCTCGCGCAGGCAGGCGATCACGCCCGGCGTGGTGGCCGGTTCCGCTACCAGCGCCGGGCGCAGGCCCAGTTCGCGCAGCTCGCGCCCTGGCTTGGGGCCACGCGCGATGATGCGCACCCGCGCCAGCCGCGCGATAAAGCGCTCGCCCCACTCCGGCGCATGCTGGTCCAGCACACCGAGCAGCCGGCGCAGTCCTTCGCCGGTAAACAGCACCAGGTCGTCGCAGCCGCCGTCGTTGAAGCGGCGTAGCCATGCCAGTACCGGCGCGGGATCCGCCGCGTCGCGAATCTCCACCAGCGGACAACGCAGCACCGTAGCGCCGCGGCGCTCCAGCAGGGTCGCGAACACGTCGAGCTCGCGCGATTCGGGCACGGCGATACGCCGCCCCGCCAGGGCCTGTTCGGGCACCGCCATCAGGCCACCTCCATGCACGCCAACTGCGGCGGCGCGATGGGCGCATCGTCCACCAGGCTGCCGAACCAGCTGTGCTCGCGCGCGAACGCAGCCACTTCGCCTACGATCAGCAAGGCCGGCGTGCCCACCGCATGCTCCCTGGCAAGCCGGGGCAGATCGTGCAGCTCACCGGCGATCACGCGCTGCCGCGGCAGGCTGCCGTGTTCGATCAGGGCCACCGGCGTAAGCGGATCGCGGCCATGCGCAAGCAATCGCGCCGTCAGCATGCCGATCCGCTCCACGCCCATGTACACGGCCAGCGTCTGCCGCGGCTGGGCAAGCATGGCGTCGCTCAGCGTCTCCGCCGCGTCCTTGCCATGCGCCGTGACCAGGCAGACCGACTGCGCATGCTCGCGATGGGTCAGCGGGATGCCCGCGTACGCGGCGCAGGCCACGGCGGCAGTGATGCCGGGCACGATCTCGCAATCGATGCCATGGCCGCGCAGGAAGGCCAGCTCCTCGCCACCGCGGCCGAACACGAACGGGTCGCCGCCTTTCAGCCGCACCACCCGGCGCCCGGCGCGGGCATGCGCGAGCATCAGTTCATGGGTCTGCTCCTGCGGCACATGGCGGCCGCCGCAGCGCTTGCCCACGTCGATGCGTTCCGCATCGCGGCGCGCCATGGCCAGGATCTCAGCGCCGATCAGCTGGTCGTGCAGGATCACATCGGCCTGGCCGAGCGCGCGCAGCGCCGACAAGGTCAGCAGGCCGGGATCGCCGGGACCGGCGCCGACCAGGATCACCGAACCCTTGCGCGGCATGGCCAGCTCCGTGCGCAGCGCATCGAGCAGCGCCCGCTCCGCGTCCACCGGCCGGGCGCGCCGCAGCAGCTTCAGCACCGGCCCGTCGTGCAGCCAGCCATAGAAGCCGCGGCGCTCCGACAGATCGGCAAAGCGCCGCGCGATACCGCCGCGATGGCGCTGCGCAAGCGCCACCAGCGGGCCCAGGGCATGGTCCAGCACGCGCTCCAGCATTTCGCGCACGCGGCTGGCCAGGGCGGGTGCCGCGCCGCCGGTGGAAATGGCCACCATCAGCGGCGCGCGATCGATCACCGCCGGCACGTGGAAACGCGACAGCACGGCATCGTCGACCACGTTCGCCAGGATGCGCCGCGCACCGGCATCGGCCGCGATCCGTGCATTGACCGCGCGCTCGCCGGTGGCCGCCACCACCAGCCACATCTCGTCGAGCCAGGCAGACGTGTATTCGCCGCGCAACCAGGTCACTTCGCCGCCCTCTGCCAACCGGGCCAGTTCCGCCTCGAGCCGCGGCGCACCGACGCGCACCTGCGCACCCGCCTCGCGCAAGGCGGCCACCTTGCGTCTGGCCACACTGCCGCCGCCCACCACCAGCACCGGCAACCCGTTCAGATCGGCAAACAGCGGATACAGCTTCATGAGTGTCTCCTCCAGCCGCTTCCCTGCCGTTTCATGCCGCGGACGTCGCCCGCGTTTCGGCGATCAGCCGCCGCAACTCGGGAATGCAGGAACCGCAATTGCCACCCGCGCGCAGCTCGGCGGTGATCTGCGCCGGCAGGTCCATATCGTTCGCGCGGATCGCCTGCAGAATGCTGTTGCGCCCCACGCCGAAGCAGGAACACACCACCGGCCCGGGGTCCCCGCCACCACCCGGCGGCTCGCCCGACAGCAGGGCAAGCCGGTCATCCGGCTCCAGCCGCTCGCGCGCGAACAGCGACGACAGCCATTGCCGCGACGGCAGGTGCGGTTGCGCGGCGAGGAACAGGCAGGATTCGATGCGGCCATCGCGCAGGTGCACCGCGCGATACACGCCGGTCTCGCGATCCTCGAACGCCAGCCAATCCGCCGCTGCATCGCTCACGCCCAGCCAGGCCTTCGCCCACGCATCGCAATCGAGCGGCCGCTCGCGATGGGCCAGCTCGTAACGCAGGAAATGCTCGCCGCGGATCAGCGTCCAGTAACTCAGGGCGGAGGCCGGCAAGGTCTGCCGCGCCAGCGCAAAGCCATACCAGCGCACCGCGAACGGCTCGACCCGCACCGGCGTGTGCTTGAACTCCGGTTCGCCGGAGACCGGATCCACCGCCGGATTCACCACGCCGCCGACGCGCGCGTCCGAGGCGAACTGATCGCTCCAGTGGATCGGCACGAACACCTGCCCGGCGAGGATGCCGCCACCGTGGCGCACCCGCCCCACCATCGAACCCCAGCGCGAACTCACCCGCGCCAGCGTGCCTTCGCGCACGCCGCAGCGCAGCGCATCGTGCGGATGCATGTCGACGAAGGGTTCGCCGATATGGTTATTGAGGCGCGGCGAGCGCGCGGTGCGGGTCATGGTGTGCCACTGGTCGCGGATGCGGCCGGTGTTGAGCACCAGCGGATATTCGCGATCCACCGCATGTACCGGCGGACGCGAGGCGGTGGCGACGAAACGTGCGCGGCCGTGGGCATGGCTGAAGCGGCCGTCGGCGAACAGGCGCGGCGTACCCACGCCCTGTTCGGAGACCGGCCATTGCACCGGCGCCAGCGCCTCGTAGGCCTGCCGATCGAGTTTCGCCAGCGCGCCCAGATGCAGACGCCGATACGCCGACGGCACGCCGTCGGCCATCGGCTCGCGGTTGCGAAAAGCAGTGAGTTGGGCATGCTCGACGAAAATCTCGTGCGGGTTGGCGAAATCGAAACCCCGCTCGAAACCCATCCGCCGCGCCACGTCGCACACCACGCGCCAATCCGCCCGCGCCTCGCCCGGCGCCGGCAGGAAAGTCCGCTGGCGCGATATGCGCCGCTCGGAACTGGTCACCGTACCGTCCTTCTCGCCCCAGCCCAGGGCCGGCAGCAGGACGTGAGCGAAGGCATTCGTATCGGTGCGCTCGACGATGTCCGAGCACACCACCAGCTCGCAGCGCGCCAGTGCGGCGCGCACCTTGTCGGCGTCGGGCAGGCTTACCGCCGGGTTGGTCGCCATGATCCACAGCGCCTTGATGCGTCCCTCGCCCACCGCGTCGAACAGCTCCACCGCCTTCAGGCCCGGCCGCTCGGCCATACGCGGCGACTGCCAGAACGCCTGCACGATATCCCGATGCACCGCATCGCCCAGCTCCAGATGCGCCGCCAGCATATTGGCCAGCCCGCCCACCTCGCGCCCGCCCATCGCATTGGGCTGGCCGGTGATCGAGAACGGCCCCATGCCCGGCCGGCCGATGCGCGCGGTGGCCAGATGGCAATTGATGATGGCGTTGACCTTGTCGGTGCCGCTGCTGGACTGGTTCACGCCCTGCGAAAACAAGGTCACCACTTTCTCGTGCCGCGCGAACAGGCGATAGAACGCCACCACGTCGGCCGCCTGCAGACCGCACTGCCGCGCCACCTCGGCCGGATCGCCCGCTTCCGCCTCGGCCGCCGCCAGTGCCTGGTCGAAACCCTCGCTGTGCGCATCGATAAATGCAGGATCGATCACACCGTGCCGGAACAGGAACGACAGCAGTCCATTGAACAAGCGCACGTCGGTGCCGGGGCGGATCGGCAGGTGCAGATCCGCGCCTTCGCAGGTGGCGGTGAAGCGCGGGTCGATCACCACCACGCGCGGAGCGTCGCGGCCCTCGCGCGCATGCGTCACGCGCTGGAACAACACCGGGTGGCACCAGGCCGTATTGGAACCGACCAGCACGACCAGCTCGGCCTGCTCCAGGTCCTCGTAGCAACCCGGCACCACGTCCTCGCCGAACGCACGCTTGTGTCCTGCCACCGCAGAGGACATGCACAAGCGCGAGTTGGTATCGACATTGGCGGTGCCCAGGTAACCCTTGGCCAGCTTGTTGACGACGTAGTAGTCCTCGGTCAGCAACTGCCCCGAAACATAGAACGCCACCGCATCCGGACCATGTTCCGCGACGACGCGCGAGAACCCGTCCGCCACCTGCTGGATCGCCTCGTCCCATGCCGCGCGGCGCATGCTGCCATCCGCTGCGCGCAGCAATGGATGCAACAAACGCCCTTCCCGCCCGAGCGTATCGCCGAGCGCCGCGCCCTTGACGCACAGGCGCCCAAGGTTGGACGCATGCGCCGTATCGCCCGCCACCCGCGCCGCACCGTCCGCATCCACATGAGCCAGTACGCCGCAACCGACGCCGCAATAAGGACAGGTGGTGCGTACCGCTTCGCTCATGCGCCGCCTTGCCCCACCTGCACCTGGTCGCCGTGCCGCCGCACCACCCAGGTGCGTACCGCCTGCTGCGGCTTTTCCAGGCACTCGCCGGTGCGCAGGTCGAAATGCTGCTTTTGGATCGGCGAGGCCACCACCACGCGCTCGCCCAGATTGCCGACCAGTCCGCGCGACAGCACGGACGCGCCCGAGCAAGGGTCGAGATTGTCGATGGCGTAAAGCTCCTCGCCGACACGGAACACCGCCACCTGCGCATCGCCCACCCGCGCGCACACGCCGGTGGACGGCACGATGTCGCCGATAGCGCAGATGGAAATCCAGCCCGCTGCTTCGATCGTCATCGCATCACTCCGTTTCGACCAGTACCGGGATGCCGCGCAACGCAAGTTTCTCCTGCGCCGTCGCCGGCCGGATCTGCCCGCGCTCGGGCACGAACGCCAATTGGTCGTCGCCGGCCTCGCTGTTGACGTAGTGGCGGAAACGCGCGCGCACCTGCGGATCGGTGACGGCGCGCTTCCATTCGCAGGCATAGGTGTCGACCACCAGCGCCATCTCCGCCTCCAGCTCCGCGGCGAGACCCAGCTTGTCGTGCACGATCACCTCGCGCAGATAGTCCATGCCGCCTTCGATCCCATCGCGCCACACACTGGTGCGCTGCAGGCGGTCGGCGGTGCGGATGTAGAACATCAGGAAGCGGTCGATATAGCGGACCAGGGTGGGCGTATCCAGGTCGCCGGCCAGCAGCTCGGCATGCCGCGGCTTCATGCCGCCGTTGCCGCAGACGTACAGGTTCCAGCCCTTCTCGGTGGCGATCACACCGACGTCCTTGCTCTGCGCCTCGGCGCATTCGCGCGCGCAGCCGGACACCGCGAACTTCAGCTTGTGCGGCGAGCGCAGGCCCTTGTAGCGATGCTCCAGGTCGATCGCCGTACCCACCGAATCCTGCACGCCGTAGCGGCACCAGGTCGAACCGACGCAGGACTTCACCGTGCGCACCGACTTGCCGTAGGCGTGGCCGGATTCGAAGCCCGCTTCGATCAGTTCTTCCCAGATCAGCGGCAACTGTTCCAGCCGCGCGCCGAACAGGTCCACGCGCTGGCCGCCGGTGAGCTTGGTGTACAGGCCATACGATTTGGCAATGCGGCCGATAGCGATCAGCCCGTCCGGCGTCACTTCGCCGCCCGGCATGCGCGGCACCACCGAGTAGCTGCCGTCCTTCTGGATATTGGCAAGGAAATAATCGTTGCTGTCCTGCAGCGATGCGTGCTCCTGCTGCAATACGAATTCGTTCCAGCACGAGGCCAGGATGCTGGCCGCCACCGGCTTGCAGATATCGCAACCCAGGCCCTGGCCATGGCGCGCGAGCAGTTCGTCGAAGCGGCGGATGCGCTCGACCCGCACCAGGTGGTAGAGCTCCTGCCGCGAATGGGCGAAGTGCTCGCACAGATGGTTGGTCACCGCCAGGCCCTGGCGTGCCATTTCCGCCTTCATGATCTGCGTGACCAGCGGCACGCAGCCGCCGCAGGTGGTGCCGGCGCGGGTGGATTCCTTCAAGGCGCCGATGCTGGTGGCGCCTTCCGCCACCGCCATGCACAACTGCCCCTTGGACACGTTGTTGCACGAGCAGATCTGCGCCGACGCGGGCAGCGCGTCGAGCGCCAACCCCGGCCTGGCCTTGCCGTCGGAGGCGGGAAGGATCAGCGACTCCGGCGACTCCGGCAGCTCCATGCCGTTGAGCATCATCTGCAGCAGCGTGCCGTACTCGGCGGCATCGCCGACCAGCACGCCGCCGAGCAGGCGCTTGCCGTCCTCGGAGACCACCAGCCGCTTGTAGACGTGCCGCCGCTCGTCGCTGAACTGATAGCTGCGGCTGCCGGGCGTGGCGCCGTGCGCGTCGCCCAGGCTGGCCACATCGACGCCCATCAACTTGAGCTTGGTCGACATGTCGGCGCCGGCGAATTCCGGCAGGTCGCGCGCTTCCTCGCGCGTCAGCAAGGCATGCAGATGCGTGGCCACCACGCGCGCCATGTCATAGCCGGGCGCCACCAGGCCGAACACCTTGCCGCCCCATTGCGCGCATTCGCCGATGGCGTAGACGTCGCGGTCGCGCGTGCGGCAGAAGTTGTCGACCATGATGCCGCCGCGCTGGCCCACGCCCAGCTCGCATTGCCGGGCCAGTTCGTCGCGCGGGCGGATGCCGGCGGAGAACACGATCAGGTCGGTTTCCAGCGTGCTGCCGTCGGCGAATTTCATGGCGTGGCGTGCGCTGCTGCCGTCAATGCCGCTCCCATCGACAATAGCTTGCGTGTTCTTGCCGGTATGCACCACCAGGCCCAGTTCCTCGATGGTCCGGTGCAGGATGCGGCCGCCGCCGTCGTCCACCTGCACCGCCATCAGGCGCGGCGCGAATTCGACCACGTGCGTTTCCAGGCCCATGTCGCGTACCGCCTTGGCGCATTCCAGGCCAAGCAGGCCGCCGCCGACCACCACGCCACGTTTCGATTGCGCGCCCCATTCGGCGAGCGCGGCGAGGTCGTCGAGCGTGCGATAGGTAAGGCAGCCAGGCCGGTCGTTGCCGGGGATCGGCGGCACGAACGGGGTGGAGCCGGTGGCGATCACCAGCTTGTCGTAGGGGATCACTTCGCCGTCGGCGGTGGCCACCCGCTTGAAGGCGCGATCGATGCGCGCGGCACGCGTGGCGAGACGCAGATGCAATCCCGGGTGATCGAAGAAGCCCGGCGTCACCAGCGACAGCTCGTCCGCGCTGCGCCCGGCGAAGTATTCGGACAGGTGCACGCGGTCGTAGGCGGGCCGGCTTTCCTCGCACAGCACGGTGATGTCCAGGCCGGGCGTGCGCAGCGCCACCAGTTCCTCGAGCAGCTTGTGCCCGACCATGCCGTTGCCGATCACCACCAGTCTCATCGTCATGCGCGTCGCCTCAGTCGATGGCCAGCGCCGGCACCGGCGCATCCACCGGTCCTTGCCGCAGTACCCGCTCCTCGGCCACGTGTTCGCGGCTGAAGCGCACGGCGAGCGCGCACAGCGAGCCGGCGAGCACGAAGCCGCCCAGGTACATGAAAGTCAGCTGCACGGAGCCGAGCGATTTCTGCAGGAAACCCGCCGCCACCGCGCCCACGTTGCCGCCGGCGCCGACGATGCCGGCCACGCCGCCCAGCGCCTTGCGATCGATAAACGGCACCAGCGCATACGTGGCGCCACAGGCCATATGCGTGAACAGGCCGAAGCCGAGCATCGCCGCCACCGCCACGCCGGCGCTGTGCGCGGTGGAGAACCACAGCAGCCCGAGTCCTTCGAAGAACATCAGTACGCACAACAGGCGCACACGCGCCGGCAGGCCATGCCGGCGCACCAGGCGATCGGAAGCGATGCCGCCGAGTGCACGCGCGAACAAGGCCAGCAAGCCGAAGCCGCCGACGGCGAGACCGGCGTCGCGCAGATTCAAGGAGAAGCGATCCACGTAGTAGCTGGCCGCCACGCCGTGCACGAACAACTCGATGCCGAAGCACCCGGCATAAGTGACGAACAGCAACCACACACGATAGTTGCGCGCCGCCGCGCGGAACACCGCCCAGCCGCCAGGCTTGCCGCCGTCGATCGCGATGCCGCGTTTGCGCAGATCGCGGTAATCGCCCTGCGGGGTGTCCTGCGTGCAGTTCCAGTACAAGATGCCGACCACCACCATCAGCACCCCGGGCAGCAGCATCGCCTCGCGCCAAGCCAGGCCCTGCCCCACGCCCAACGCGATCACACCCGCCAGTACCCACGGCATCGCCGCCTGCGCCGCACCACCACCCGCATTGCCCCAACCCGCCACCGTCGCATTGGCCGTGCCGACGACTTGGGGCGCGAACATCACCGAGGTGTGGTACTGCGTGATCACGAAGCTGGCGCCGATCATGCCGATGGCCAGTCGCATCACCAGCAAGGATTCATAACTGTGCACCAGCAGCATGCCGAACACCGGCAGCGCGCCGAGCAACAGCAGACCCGTATAGACACGCCGCGGCCCGAAGCTGTCGCACAGCGGCCCGATCAGCAGCCGTCCGAAGATGGTGACGGCGACCGCGGCGATATTGATATCGGCGACCTGGTCCGCGCTCAGGTGCAGTTCGCCGCGGATCAGCGGCATCAATGGCGCGGCGGAAAACCACGCGAAGAAACACACGAAGAACGCCAGCCAGCTCAGATGGAACGCCCGCATCTGCGGCGTCCGCCATTGCAGCAGCTCGATCCGGATCGCCTTGCCCGACATGCGCTTCTCCCCGCAGAGAACGAATCGATCCCGCGGGTGAAGTGGTGCTGGCCGCGGGAGCACGCCGTGTTGCTATGCAACACGTGTGCCATGCGAGGAAAGCGCTGAAAGTAAGGTGTTTGTGGAAGAGATGGCCGATTCAGGCGGCTATTCGTGCACCAAGATCAGTCGCACAAGATGTGCTTGCACCAGTGCAGTGCAGCAATAAAATGCAACCAGACCCATCATCACGCCAGTCCATAAACTGGAGCCCTTCTCCCACCGGGAGCACGCGGGGAGGGCACAGGGATGTGCCCGGCCTTGAGGAGCGAGGAAGGTGGCGGCAGCCGGATGAGGGTACGGGCGGAGTCGAGCGCACCACTCCGCCCGCACCCTCATCCCTCTCTCCCACGGGGACTACCTTCGGGTCGCCGACGCGAGAGGGGCTTTACGTCTCGACACTCCGGATCACCGCGCCCCACCCGTCTGCGAAAAACTCAACTCCGTACACTTCTGCGCCCGCGCCTGCTTGTCGGTGTCACTCCCCGTCGCCATCGCCGCGCCCAGGCAATTGGTATACGCATCCGTTGCCGCCGCCCGCCCCGCACCTTCCGCCAGGCTCTGCGCCGCGATACCGGTGGAGAACACCTTGCCGATCGCCAGACCCACCGCCGTAGTGCCTGCATCGCTCTTGCCATCGAACCGGCCATACACCGACAAGGCATCCTCCCGCACCAGGCCAAGCTGCTTCGCCGCTTCCAGCGCCGCAGGCCGCTTGGCGGAAGCTTCCTGCTCCGCCGCAGTCAACGACGGCGCCAACTGCTGGATCTGGCTATCGATGGTCTGGTTGCTCGCCTGCGCGGTGGCGAGCTGGCCCTTGGCATCCTGCAACTGGCTCGCCGCCTCCCTGGTGTCCAGCCGCGAGGCCTTCAACTGGGTCAGCCGGGACGTAGCCAGGACGAGCTGGCTCTTCAGCGGATCGATCGGCGTCTTCTGACTGCTCAGCGCCTGGATCGAGCCCTTGGTGGTTTCCGCGTTCTTGGCCGCTTTCAGATAGTCGTTGACCTTGGCCAGGTTCGCCGCATCCGCGCTCTGCGGCTCCAGGTCGTTGGAATTCGAATACTTCGCGCGGACCTGCTCCAGCACCAGGTCCGAGGTGCCGGCCTTGTTCGACCCCGCCACCGACACCGGCACATAGGCGGCATCCAGCTGGTCATAGCCGATGCTCAGCGTCGCCCCCGACGCGCTCGCCGGATTGGACGTGACGGTCACGCCGAAACTCACCCGCGACGAGTACACCAGCGCCGCCTGCGGCAACGGCGAGCAGGCCGTCAAAGCCAACAGTCCAGCCGCAAGCACCATCCTTGAACGAAGATCCATGTCATCCCCCTTGATGTGTGTTGACTTCACAGACGTGCTCCAACGAGCCACCACCCTTCTGCAGTTGCTGCCTGATCGCTGCTGCTTCCTCGGTCGTGCGAATGACCAGGATGAGCTGGCACTGCTGCGGATCCTTGCTGGTAACCAGCAGTTGTCGCGTCCAACCGACGGACGTGCCATTGGCCACCGGCACTACGCCGAAACCGGTGGTCTCGACGACGAGCAGGCGCGCGTGCGGATCGGGCTCGAGCCGCAGCACGCCGAAGCGGTAAGACACAGAAGTTTTTCCCCCTTCCACCACGCGCACCTGGGTACACCCCGCCAGCGCCATGCAGGCGAGCGGCACGACAAGGCGCGCGGGCGAGACCCACGCCAAGCGGCGCGAGCACGCGTCGCGAACGTCGAACAAGGCATTCCCCCTGATGGAATGGCCGCGGTCGAATAACACAGGATTCGATAGCGAGGCGTGAAACGAAGGGGCGCGCGGCCTAGGAATATTTCCGACCGCCAGTTGGCCGCCGAGGCTTCCGCCGCGCTGGCCCGGCCTGGTCCGAACTGACAAATCCAAGCCTTTCAGGCACATCCCCGAGCGCCGCGAAAACCGCAAAAACTTACGTCGATCAGCCCCTTGTGGGCGCAGGAACGAGCCGCTAGTTTTTGTGAGCGCGAACACGCTTGGACGGGTCACAGGGGGCTCGTCGGCGGCGTTCGCCCCTGAAGGGGGACAAAGGAATGACTCTTACGGCTGAGCCTTCGGGCCGCCGCCGGGCATGGAGCCGCCCGCGCACCGCACGTGCCTGCGCACGTGCGTACCGCCACCGCCATCGGCTCCCTCTCTACGCGCTGCTGGCCTGGTGCGCAGCTCCGGCGTGGGCGGCCAACCCGTCCTACGACTGCCTGATCGAGCCGACCCAGACGGTCGAGCTGGGGGCGCCCGTCAGCGGCCTGATCGATCGCGTCCTGGTCAAGCGCGGCGACCGCGTGGCGCACAACCAGGTGTTGGCGACGCTGGAATCGCATGCGGAACAGGCGGCGGCGGATCTTGCGCATTACAAGTCGCAACTTGCGGGCCCGACCCAGCAGGCGCAGAGCAAGATCGAATTTTCCCAGCGCAAGTTCACCCGCCGCCACGACATGGCAGCGGAAAAACTCATGTCCAGACAGGACAGCGACGACGCCGAGGCCGAGCTGAAACAAGCTCAGGCCGAACTGGTTTCCGCCAAGGAAAACCGCGAGGTGGCGCACCTGGAATACGTGCAGCAGAGCAGCCAGCTCGCGCTGCGCACCATCCGCAGTCCGTTCGACGGCGTGGTGGTCGACCAGATGATGTGGCCCGGCGAAATCTTCGAGCCGGGCGCCACCAAGCACGCCGTATTGAAGATCGCCCAGCTCAATCCGCTGCGCGTGCGCGTGGTGATGCCGCTGCGCGCGTTCGGCGAACCCGCCGCCGGCATGGAGGCCAGCATCGCACCCGAGATTCCCGCGGGCAGCCACTACAACGCGAAGGTGATCAGCGTCGACCGCATGGTCGATGCTGCCAGCGGCACCTTCGTGGTGTTCATGGACCTGCCCAATCCCAAGCTCGACATCCCGTCGGGCGTGAAGTGCAAGGCCACCCTGGCCAAGTAGTCCAACGATCCAGCCCAAGCATTTCAGCGGCGACGCCTCGCGCGGCGCCGGCAAGCAGCATCGGACCTATTCGCTTTTCAACGTCGATCGGCCACCGCGCATGCGCGGCAGGGCCTGCCAAGAGGGCAACATGGAACAGTCGCACGGCAACAGCAACGGCAAGCTCAACGAAACCCTCTCGGCAGATGCGGCCGACACCAGCCCCGCCTCGAACACACCGGCGATCCGCTTCGAAGCACTGGAACCGCGCGTGCTGCTCTCCGGCGACGTCAATCCCGCCGCGCTGTCCATCAACGGTTCGCTCGATGCGCCGGGACAGCAGAAGCAGTATCAGTTCACCGTGCAGGACACCAAGCGCGTCGTCTTCGACAGCCTGACCAACCGCTCCGATCTCAACTGGACGCTGGCCGGCCCGAACGGCACCGTGGTCAACGGCCGCCAGTTCTCCGACGACGGCAACTACTACAGCGGCACGCCCGCCTTCGATCTGGGCAGCGGCACCTATACGCTCACCGTGGCCGGCTCCGCCGACGCCGTCGGCAGCTACGCCATGCGCATCGTCGACGCTACCGCGGCCGCCAACCTCACGCCCGGCACGGCGGTGTCCGACTCGCTGGTGCAAGGCAACGAAACCAGCGTCTACCGCTTCGACGCCAACGCCGGCCAGCAGTTCTTTTTCAAGAGCAACAGCATCAGCGGCGGCTCGGCCTACTGGCGCCTGATCGATCCGTACGGCCGCCAGGTCGGTTCGCACTACAGCATCGGCAACGACCCGGACGCCTTCACCGTGCCGAGCAACGGCGAGTACCTGTTGCTGGTGGAAGGCATGTCGTCCAACACCACGCCGGTCAACTACAGCTTCACGCTCAACCCGGTGGTCAATCCGCAGTTGGCGCTGACCCTGGACCAGACCACCACCGCGGTCACCCAGCCCGGCCAGACCAACTACTACAGCTTCACGCTCAATGCCGACACCCAGATGGTGTTCGACAGCCTGAGCAACAACTTCAACTGGGGCCTGAGCGGCCCCACCGGCGAGATCGTCGCGCCGCAGAACCAATCCGAAGCCAGCAATGCCTTCGAGCTGTCCGCCGGCACCTATACGCTGACGGTGCGCGGCTACAACGGCCAGGCCGGCAGCTACGCGTTCCGCATGCTGACCGACGCGTCCGCGCAGACCCTGACCACCAACACCCAGGTCAGCGGCACGCTGGACCAGCCGACCGGCTCGCAGATCTACAAGGTCGCGCTGACGCAGGGACAGAAGCTGTACTTCGGCAGCCAGTCGCCGACCGGCGGCAGCGCCAACTGGCGCCTGCTCGATCCCTACGGCAATGCCGTGGAAAGCAGCTATCTCGGATCGAACACGGCGCCCTTCACCGTGGCCTCGACCGGCACCTACTGGCTGATGCTCGACGGCTATATCTACAACTCGCCGACCGCGACCCTGGGCTACAACTTCCAGCTCAACCAGGTGCCGGATCTGCCGGCGACGCTGAGCGTGGGCACCGCGGTCAACGGTTCGATTCCGCTCGCCGGCCAGTCGGCCGTGTATTCCTTCCATCTGGCCGCGGCGACCCAGCTCGCCTTCGATGCGCTGTCCAACCGCAACGACATGCTGTGGTCGCTGACCGGCCCGCGCGGACAGGAAGTCAGCAACCGCTCGCTGAACTACTCCGACGGCAACTCGGGCCAGAACGTGCTGGCCTTGCCGGCGGGCGACTACACGCTCACCGTGCAGGGCTCCGGCGCAGCCACCGGCGCGTTCGCCTTCAACCTGCTGGACCTGTCCACCGCCGCCGCACTGGCACAGGGCGCGCCGCTGTCCGGCACGCTGTCGCCAGGCAACAGCAGCACCGCGTTCCAGTTCAATGCAGCGGCCGGCGACAGCGTGGCCGTGCATGCGGCCAGCGCGACGGGCGGCGGCGCGGCGTGGCGCATCGTCGATATGTTCGGGCGCACGGTGGCTTCGGGCGGGCTGTCCGGCGACAGCGCGGCGGTGAGCCTGGCCAATGCCGGCAGCTATACGCTGCTGGTCGAAGGCTATGTCGACAACGCCACGCCGGTCAGCTTCCAGGCGCGCCTGGACAACACCGGCAACACCGCGCCGACCGCCCTGCCGGCCGGCGATCCGCTGAGCCTGGGCAGCGTCACCGCCGGCGCGCTGGCGGCGTGGAACACCACCAAGACCTACCGCTTCACGCTCGGCGCGACCACCCAGCTGCTGCTCGATGCGCAGCAGTCCGGCAACACCTACTGGACGCTGCAAGGTCCGCGCGGCACCGAATTCAACACCTGGGTTTCCAGCGGCGACCAGCTGCTCACCCTGCCCGCCGGCGACTATGCGCTGACCCTGCAGGGCGCGCCGTCCAGCGGCTACAGCGCCGGTGCGTACGCCTTCAGCGCGATGGACCTGTCCACCCTGCCCAGCCTGCAGCTCGGCCAGCAGACGATCGCCCAGCGCTCGCCGGGCAGCAGCGCCACCGGCTACCGCGTGCAGGCCAGCGCGGGCCAGACCCTGCTGCTCAATGCCGACTACATCTCCGGCTACAGCCCCACCTGGCGCCTGGTCGGCCCGCAGGGACAGACCCTGCAGGCGCAGTCCGGCGACAACGTCGGCAATCTCTTCCATATTCCGGCGGACGGCACCTACACGCTGCTGGACCTGGGCTACTACTACGACAGCTACGCCACCGACCGCGACACCTTCACTCTCAGCGCGACGGATACCAGCACCGCGCCGCTGTCGTTCAACGACATCGCCAAGGCCACGCTGAGCGGCCGCCAGTCGATCGCGCAATACAGCTTCACCCTCGACCACGCGCAGGTGGTGGTGCCGGACGTGCTCGCCGGCGCCAACGGCAATCCGTCCAACCTGCAGTGGATGCTGCGCTCCACCGCCGGCAACCTCACCGGCTGGCAGTCGGCCAGCTACGACCAGGGCAGCGCGCAGCTGCTGCCGCCGGGCCAGTACACGCTGCTGTTCCGCAACACCAGCGACAGCTCCACCGACCTGTCCTTCCGCGTGCTCGACCGCGACGTCGCGCAGGACCTGCAGCCCGGCACGCCGGTGCAGACCACCCTGGTCACCGACCAGACGCAGATCTTCCGCTTCAACGCGAATGCGGGCGACCATCTCTACCTGCAGGGCGATCCCAGCTCGCAGTCCAACAATGCCGATTGGCGCATCCTGGCGCCGGGCGGCGCCGTCATCGCGTCGGGTTCGATCTACAACGGCTACGACTATGCCGACATCGCCGCGACCTATACCGGCGAATATCTGCTGGTGGTCACGCCGTACGTCGGCAACAGCGCGCCGAAGTCGCAGCCGATGAACTTCACGCTGGGCCGGCGCAGCATCCAGAACGCCGCGCTCACGCTCGGCGCGGACATCACCGGCAGCATCGCCCAGCCCGGCCAGAGCATCCAGTACAGCTTCACCCTGGACGCGCCGACCTCGGTGCTGATGAACCTGCCGGTCAACAACAGCTCCTACCTGCGCTGGAGCCTCACCGGCCCGCGCGGCGCCGAGGTCTCGCAGCGCGACTTCAGCTACTCCAGCCAGAACCTGCTGAACCTGCCCGCCGGCACCTATGTGCTGACCGTGGCCTACGGCAATCTGTCCACCGGCAGCTTCCACTTCAACCTGCAGAACCAGGCGAGCATGCCGGTGCTGGCGGTCGACACGCCGACCACCGTCGCGTTGCCGTTCGCCGGCCTGCCGGCGCCGTACCGCTTCGACGTGCCCGCCAATGGTGACTTCCGCATGGAAGTGCCGCAGGACGGCAACTACGACCAGTGGCAGGTGCAGAACGCGCAAGGCCAGGTGCTCGCCAGCGGCAACAGCAACTACAACGATCCCACGCCGTTCCATCTGGCCGCCGGCAGCTACGTCGTCACCTGGCAGAACTATTGGAACGCCAGCGCCGACACCACGGTGAACAACTTCGTGCTGCGCCACGTGCTCACCACCGTGCAGCCGCTGGTGGCCGGCACGCCGGTCAGCGGCACGATCGCCGCACCCGGCCAGCGCTACGAGTACGACTTCTCGCCGAGCGCGCCGACCACGGTACTGTTCCAGAGCCTTACCCACCGCAGCGACATCACCTGGCAGCTGGTCGGCCCCAACGGCAATGTCGCCAGCGGCGCCGGCATGGACGGCTCGGGCGACCTGCTGTTGCCGCTCAATGCCGCGGGCGATTACCGCCTCACCATCATCCCCACCGGGCAAGCCAGCGGGGCGTTCGCCTTCAACCTGTTCGACTTCGCCACCACCGCGGCGCTGGGCCTCGGCACGGCGCAGACGGCGGTCATCGCACCGTCCAGCGCCGGCATGCTGTATGCCGTGCAGGGCGCGGCCGGCGATTACCTGAAGCTGCATATCGACAGCATCAGTGGCGGCAGCGTCAGTGCGAACCTGCTCGATGCCCGCGGCAATGCCGTGCTGATCCTCGGCAACGTGACGGCCGGCCAGGACGTGCTGTTCAAGCTGCCGCACGACGGCCGCTACCAGCTGCAGCTCACCGGCGCCGGCGATGGTGCGGAAACCGATATCGGCTACAGCGCCTCGCTGACCACGCCGGCAAACGGCAGCCTCACCCTCGGCACCGACGTGCTGGGCCACAGCAGCGCGGCGGGTGTGCCGGACAGCTACGCCTTCGCCATCGCCGTGCCGTCCACCGTGCTGGTCGACGGCTTCGGCGATGCCGGGCAGCGCTGGAATATCCGTGCCGCCGACGGCCACCTGGTGCAGACCGGCCATACCAGTACGGCTGCAGCCTGCCTGCTCGGTCCGGGCACCTACACGCTGGAAGTGCTGGCCGACGACGCCTCGCAGCTCGGCGCCTACGGCGTGCGCATCGTCGACCTGGCCGGCGCGGCGGATCTCGCCATCGGGCAGTCCAGCGTCAGCGCCACCGACAGCCACGCCCTGGTCTACCGCCTTACCGCCGGCATCGACCAGTCGGTGATCCAGCTCGCGGTGAGCACCGCGCAGGCGAACGGCGCGAGCATCCGCGTCTACGACGCCGGCGGCCAGCTGGTCGCCTCCGGCAGCGGCGCGCTGGCGCCCACGCTGATCGCGCAGAGCGTCGCCAGCGGCACGCAGCGCTATCTGGTGATCGACGGCGCGGCCGGCGACTACACCATCAGCTCCAGCGAGACGCAGGCGCCGCCCGCGCCGCCGCTGGCCTGGGGCAGTTCGATCAGCGGCAGCTTCAACTTCGTCGGCGACAGCGCACGCTATCGCGTGACGATCGGCTACGCGCAAACGCTGTCCATCGCCAACCTGCTGCGCGACCTCGGCTCGCACGGCGTGCACTGGCGCCTGACTCCGGCCGGCGCCTCCAGCGAAAGCCCGTGGGCCGACGAGGACGCCAGCACCTACGCGTCGCTGCCCAATAGCGGCGACTACGTGCTGACCATCGCCGCCACCGCGGACCAGGCCAGCTATGCGTTCCAGACCGTGGATACCGCCACCGCCGCGGCCCTGCCCAGCGGCAGCAGCAGCGGGCAGCTCGCCGCCGGCCAGGCGGCACTGGTCTACCGCTACGAGGCGAACAGCTCCGCTGCGCTGCATATCGCGCTGGACAGCAGCGACGACAGCTCGCTGGCCTGGTCGCTGTACGACGTCAACGGCAACCTGCTCGCCTCCGGCGTGGCGGGGACGGCCGTGGATACGCCCGTGCTCGGCACCGGCTCCTACCGGCTGCTGCTGGCACGCACCGGCACCACCGCTGCGGCGTTCGCGCTGCACGTCGACACGATCGCGTTGCCGCTCGCGCACCCGGGCGACACGCTTATCGGCAGCACCGATGCGGCCACCGGCTTCTCGGTCTACCGCATCGCGCTCGATCGAGACATGCGCGTGCTGCTGCACAACCTCGGTTCGGATGGCGGCATTCAGTGGGGCCTGGCGCCTGCCGGCAGCGTGCCTGCGCTGTCGTGGCTGCAGAACAACAATCCCGGCTCGCTCGACGTGGAGAACGGCGCGCCGTCGCTGCAGTCGCTGACCGACGGCAGCTACGAGCTGTGGATCCGCAGCGACAGCCCGGGCGCGAACTTCGCCCTGCAACTGCTCGACCTGTCCGACGCGCCGGCCCTGCCGGCCGCGGGTACGCAGGCCACCATCGCCGGCGGCGAAGCCGCGCTGGCTTATCGCCTCACGCTCGCCACGCCCACCGCGCTGCACCTGGCGTTCGGCCTTGCCGACACGCAGTCGCTGCGCTGGAGCCTGTTCGACAGCTACGGCAACCTGATCGCCGAAGAGACCGACGGCGCCGACACCGACCTGCCCACCCTGCCCTACGGCGACTACGTGCTGGTGTTGAAGGGCCAGGATCCGAACGGCGCCGACGTCGCCTGCAACGTGGTGGCGTCCACCGCCACGCTGCCGCTGGTGCAGCCCGGCCAGATCGTGCACGGCGTGCTCGCCGGCAACCCGAACACCCCGACCACCTATCACCTGAGCCTGGACCATGCCGCCAGCCTGGTGCTGCGCACCCTGGCCAGCCAGGGCAATGTGCAGTACCAGATCTACTACAACGGCTACCCCTACGACACGCACCGCAGCGGTGAGCAGTACTACCTGGCGGCGGGCGAATACGACATCCGCATCACCGGCAGCTTCACTGGCGAGACCTTCAGCTTCGCGCTCGCCGACCTGACGCAGGCGCCGGCGCTGGACAGCGCGAACAGCGCCCAGGGCCAGTTCGACGCGACGCATGGCGCGGCCGCCTACACCTTCACCATCAGCGGCAACGACTACCTCGACTTCGGCGCCGTCACCGCCGCCGCGACGGATGCCGACTTCGAATGGGTGCTCTACAACGCCGGCGGCTTCCAGGTCGCCTCCGGCAACAACAGTTTCTATCGCGAGCAACTGTCGGCCGGCAGCTACACGCTGCTCGTGTATGCCGACACCACCGATCCGCTCGCCTACACCGCCGAAGCCACACTCGTTCCGGCGCCGGTCTATCCGCTGACCGTGGGCGCGGCCCAGCCGATCGTGCTGGACGCCACCAGCAACTTCCGCGCCGGCTACAGCTTCAGCCTCGATGCGCCGGCGCGTTTCATCGCCTCCGCGCGCAACGTCGCCAATCAGTCGATCTACTTCGACATCGTCGATGACGCCGGGCATTCCTGGACCAACGGCAACGTCTATCTGCCGAACAGCCAGACCAGCGTGCTGTCACTGCCCAAGGGCCACTTCACCCTGCGCATGTACGCCTATGGCGCGGTCGGCAGCACTGCCACCGACGGCACGGCACCCAGCTTCCGCCTGATTAACCTGGACACCGCGACCGAGCTGTCGTCCGGCACCACCGCCTCGGCCGACCTGGCCGAGGCGTCCGACGCGCAGGTGTGGCATTTCACCGGCAACGCCGGCGACACCATCCAGCTTTCCAACCAGCTGAGCATGGTCGGCGGTTCGCCGCAGGCGTACTGGTACGTGGTCGGGCCGGATGGCCACTACCCGATTTCGGGCTGGGCCTACGGCAATCTCAACCTGGCCAGCTTCGCGCTGTCTTCCAGCGGCAGCTACGCGCTGGTGGTGACCCAGGCCAATGGACCGTTGACGGCCACCTTCGGCAATACGCTGCTCAGCCATACCGATACGCCCACGGTGCCGAGCGCGCCGCTCACGCTGGGCCAGACCAGCAGCATCACCCTCAGCAACAACGACTCGCGCACCTACACCTTTACGCTCGACCAGGCGGCGCTGCTCTCGATCAACGGCGTCGCCAGCAGCTGGGGCATCCGGTGGCGCGTGCTCAACGCCAGCGGCCAGGTCATGGCGAACAACTTCGACACGTCCGGCGGCGGCTTCGCGCAGCCGCAGCTGGTGGGCGCGGGCGATTACACGCTGGAAATCGACTCTTCGCTCGACGGCTCGACCACGCTCAGCTTCAGCGCCAGCACGCAGGCGCAGGTCGCCGTCGCCGACGGCGCGCTGACCGTGCCGGCGGTGCTGGGCATGTACGGCTTCAAGGTCAAGGCAGGACAGGACTACTACATCTACGGTGCGCCGGGCAGCAACGTGCTGATCTACGACGCCAGCTTGAACCAGAACAACCAGTACTGGATCAACAGCAACGCCGACTACTACGTGGTGCACGCCGACCACGACGGCACCTGGTATGCAGCCCTCACCAATACCTACCTGAGCGACCCCACCGCCGCCGCGCTGCACATTGCCGCACCCACGCCGCTGGTCTCGGGCCAAAGCGTGTCGGACACGCTGCCGGCCGAAGGCGGCGTCAAGATCTACAGCATCGACGTCGACCACGACCAGACGATCAGCCTGTGGATGCCCAGCTACAGCGACGGCGTGAGCGCCCAGTTCCAGGTGCTGGACCGGACCTACCAGCTCAACGGCAATGGCTACTACACGCTGTTCCTGCCCAAGGGCCACTACAACATTCCGGTCGTGGTCCAGGGCAGCGGCGGCGGTGGCGAATCCTTCGCGGCAGCCATGAGCGAAGGCGGCAGCAGCAACTCCGGCAACACCGGCGACTACAGCTACACGCTGATGTTCCAGAGCGTTGCCGATGCCATCGCGCTGCCGCTGGATACGCCGACCACCATCAGCTTGAATCCGGGCCAGCTGCAGACCTACGCCTTCCAGGCGCAGGCCGGGCAGCGCCTGTACTTCGTGCCGCAGGCCGGCAGCAGCAGCGCCGGCGCCTGGCAGCTCTACGATGCGCAGGGCCAGTACCTGTGGGGCGACAGCTCCTCCAGCAACGACATGCTGCCGGCGTTCGCCGCCAACGGCACCTATTACCTGGTGTGGTCCGCCGCGGCCGATGCCGCCGGCCCCGCCAGCTATGGCTTCGCCCTGGCCAGCGCGCAGCCCGCCGCGAACGGCACGGTGCAGATCGGCGACACCTTGCAGATCGACACCCAGGCTGCGTCCGACACGGTCTACTACGACCTCAACGTCACCACGCCGTCGCGCCTGCTGCTCGATGCGCTGGCCAACACCGGCGCCGGCTACGACTGGCAGCTCACCCAGAACGAAAACTATCTCGGCTCCGGCACGTGGCTGCCCGGCGATGCCGCGGCGCAAGGACTCACCCTCGCCGCCGGCAGCTATCGCCTGACTTTGCGCGCCAAGGGCAGCGACGCCAGCCACCTGTCGCTTGCGCTGATCGACGCCACCGCGGCCGCGCCGCTCGCGCTCGATGCGCCGCTCAACGACAGCATCGTCCCGGGCCAGGCCAAGACCTACGCCTTCGACAGCAGCAGCGGTGACACGCTGCACGTGGCGCCGCTGGACAGTGGCAGCCTGAGCGGCCGCTGGATCCTGCTCGACCCCAGCGGCAACGTGAGCGCCAGCGGCGATCTGGCCAGCGCCGCCGACGTGGCGCTGAGCGCCAGCGGCCGCTACCTGCTGGTGTACCAGACCGTCGCGGGCAGCGATGCCACGCCGGTGGCGTTCCAGTTCGAGCTCAGCCGCGTGCTGGTCAAGCTCGGCGATTCGCTGCAGCCCACCGGGCCGAGCACCTATGCCTTCCATCTCGACCGCAGCACGCACCTGCTGCTGGACCTGGGCTATCTCAGCAACGGTGGCTATCTCAACTGGCACATCACGCGCCATGGCGAGACCGTGCTCAACGGCGAGGGCAGCAGCGCGCAGGCCAATACCGCGTTCGATCTCGAAGGCGGCGACTACCAGCTCGTCATCGACAGCATTCCGTACGGCTACGACGGCGCACGCCTGCGCCTGCTCGACCTGGGCAGCGCCACCACGCTGACCCCAGGCACTCCCGCCAGCGGCAACACCCTCACCGGCAATGCCGACCTGTTCCGCTTCAACGCCGCCAGCGGCGATACCGTCACGCTGGACAGCGGCGACAACTTCAGCTGGTCGCTGTACGACGAGTTCGGCCATTTCCTGCAGCAGGTGCAGGGTGCCGGCAGCATCGCCAACCTCCCGCGCAGCGGCACCTATTATCTGGTGCGCGACACGGAAGACGACGGCACCGCCAGCGAGCAGACCTATGCCTTCACCCTGAGCACCTCGCACCTGCTGCCGCCGCTGCCGGTCGGCAGCGCGGTGCAGGGCCTGATGCAGAACGGCAGCCTCTCTTACCAGCTGCAGGCGAGCGGGCCCACCTCGCTGTGGATCACCATGCCGTCCGGACAGAGCGCGCGCCTGGACGTCTACGACGGCCAGGGCACCCTGCTCTATTCGTTCGATCCCTACGGCGCCGATCGCGCGGTGATCCTGCCGGGCGCGGGCAACTACACCTTCCGCTTCGTCGATCTCAACGGCAACGCCGGTTCGCGCTGGATCAATTTCAGCACGATCGATCTCGCCACCGTGCCCGCGCTGCAGCCGGACGTGCTGACCACCGGCACCTACACGCCCAGCAATGGCCCGCAGATCTTCAAGCTCAACCTGGCCCAGGCCAGCCAGTTCTGGTTCGATCCCTTCAACGTATCCGGCCAGCTCACCTATCTGAACTGGCATCTGGTCTCGCCCTACGGCAACCAGATCAGTGCCGGCTCGATGTACAACCAGAGCGGCACGCTGTCGGTGCCGGCCGGCAACTACTACCTGGTGATCGACAACCCGGGCTACGTGCCGTGGAGTTCGATCAACTACAGCTTCGCGATCAAGGCCGGCTATACCGCGCTGCAGTCCGGCACGGTGGTCAACGGCAGCGCGCCCGCGACAGGCGTGCCGCAGCAGTACACGCTGCATCTGGACCACGATTCGGTGGTGGCGTTCGACGCGCTCAGCGCATCCAACGGCGCCTACTGGAGGCTGACCAATGCCAACGGCTCGCAGCTGTTCAACCAGCAGCTCGGCTATTACTACTACTCCGACTACAACTACGACTTCGCCAGCCTGCTGGCCGCCGGCGACTACGTGCTGACGGTATGGAGCGGCAACAGCAGCGCCAACCCCTTCAGCTTCCGCATGCTCGACGCATCCGCGGCCACGCCGGTGACGCCCGGCACGCCGGTCAGCACCACCCTCGATGCGCGCAGCATGCAGCTGTACAGCATCGACGTGCCCGCCGACGGGCATTACTTCCTCGATGCGCTGCCGGGCCTGAGCTCGACCAGCAGCGGCATCGTGCCGAGCTGGACCCTGCTCGACCCGCTCGGCCGCACGGTGTTCTACCAGCAGTCGATGGGCAGCGATTACGGCAGCTGGAACGGCAGCAACTACAGCTACCAGTTCAACGGCAGCGGCATCGACCTGGGCCACCTGCTGGTCGGCGGCCGCTACACCCTGGTGCTGGCCACCGCCAACTACGCCAGCACGCCTTCGCCGAATGTCTCCTTCAACGTGGTGCGCGTGCCCGACGCGCCGGTCACCGTGCTGGACACCCTGGTGGTCACCCCGGCGCCCGACCTGACCGTCACCTCGGTCAACGTCTCGCCCGCCGGCACGCTGCAGACCGGCCAGACCGTCGACGTGCAATGGGTGGTCGCCAACCAGGGCGTGCTGCCGACCAGCGGCAACTGGAACGACCGCATCGTGGTGCGCAATATCGCCACCGGCGTGATCCTCGCCGACATCAGCGTGCCGTATGACGCGGCCGACGCCGCCAACGGTCCGATCGGCGTGGGCGAGGCGCGCACGCGCCACCAGCAGATCCGCCTGCCCGACGGTTCCTACGCAGCCGGCAGCATCAGCATCACCGTGCTGACCGATGCCGACAACGTCATCAAGGAAAGCAACAACGTCGGCAATGCCGAAAGCAACAACGCCGCCAGCATCACCGCCACGGTGGAGCTGTCGCCGTACGCCGACCTCACCGTGCAGGATCTCAAGCTGCAGCCGGCCAGCGCATTCCAGCCGGGCCAGGCCGTCAACGTCAGCTGGACCGTCGGCAACCAGGGCAATGTCGCCGTGGCGCAGCCGTGGAGCGAGACGCTGGAGGTGCGCAACCTGTCCACCGGCAAGGTGGTCGCCACCGTCACCCTGCGCGACCTGCTCGACGCCGGCCCGCTAGCCGCCGGCGCCACGCGCCAGCGCAATGCCAGCTTCACCTGGCCGACCGGCCTGGATGCCTCGGGCAACTTCGCCATCCGCGTGATCGCCGACAGCCTGGGCGAGATCCCCGAAGCGAACGCCAACGGCACCGGCGAAAGCAACAACGTCGCCGAGATCGACCAGGCGGTCGGTCCGGACCTGCAGGTGCAGAACCTGCAGGTGCTGAGCACCACCATCCAGGCCGGCGGCCTGGTCACCATCACCTGGGAAGACTGGAACCAGGGCGCCAGCGCCACCGGCACCGCGTTCAACGACCGCATCACGGTCAGCCGCGTCGACAACGGCATGAGCGTGCTCGACACCAGCCTGGTGTACGACCCGAGCGCCCTGGTCAATGGCCAGGTCAACGGCCCGATCGGCCCCGGCGAACATCGCCTGCGCAGCTTCACCTTCCGCCTGCCGGATGGCCTCAAGGGCACCGGCAACTTGAGCATCACCGTCACCGCCGACCAGAACGCGGCCGGCGTCGGCGTGCTCTACGAAACCAATCTCAGCCACGACGCCGAGAGCAACAACAGCGCCGCCACCGCGGTGGTCTCCGCCGCCGTGCCGTACGCCGACCTGCGCGTGGACAGCGTCACCACGCCGGCCACCGGCATCGGCGGGCAGCCGGTGACGATCAGCTGGACCGTGGCCAACCACGGCCAGGCGCCGACCGGCGATGCCTGGTCCGACGAGATCGTGCTCAGCTCCGACGCCATCATCGGCAATGCCGACGACATCGTGATCGGCAGCGTGCGCCGCAACGGCGCGCTGGCGGTGGGCGACAGCTACACGCAGACCGCCACCATCAACCTGCCGCTGCTCAACGACGGCCATTACTTCCTGGCCGTGCGCGCCGACGGCCAGGGCGAAGTGCTGGAACCGGATACGCGCGGCAACAACGCCAGCGTGGCCAAGCCCATCACCGTGGCGGCCGCGTATGCCGACCTCGGCGTGGTCTCGGTCACTGCGCCGACCACCGCGTTGAGCGGCGAGAACGTGCAGGTCAGCTGGACCGTGTCCAACACCGGCAACGCGCCGACCAACCTGGCGCTGTGGAACGACCGCGTGGTGCTGTCGCGCACCGGCGTGCCTTCGGCGGACGACATCGTGCTGGCCGGTTCGGTCACGCATGCCGGCGTGCTCGCCAACGGCGGCGCCACCTATACCGCCACCGCCACCCTGACCCTGCCGCGCGACCTGGTAGGCGACTACTACATCCTGGTCACCACCAACCTCAACAACACCGTCAGCGAGAACGGCCACACCGGCAACAATGCCAGCGCCACCACGCTGCCGCTGCACATCGCCCTGGCGCCTTCCGCCAACCTCACCGTCAGCGACGTCAGCGGCCCGGCCGCCGTGCGTCCGGGCGATGCGGTCAGCCTGAGCTATACCGCGCACAACACCGGCACCGGCGATGCCACCGGCGTGTGGCGCGATCGCGTGTACCTGGACGATGGCCAGGGCCACCAGATCGAAGTCGCCAACCAGTTCTTCACCGATGGCCTGGCCGCCGGCGCCAGCGCGGCACGTACGATCTCCTTCACCCTGCCCGCCGGTTTCACCGAAGGCAGCTACACCTACGTGGTGCGCACCGACACCGACAACACGGTGTACGAGCGCGACGGCGAGAACGACAACAGCGCGTCGGCCAGCACGCCGGTGGTGGTGGCGCGTCCGGATCTGTCCGTCAGCAAGGTCAGCGGCCCGACCCTGGTGCTGTCCGGCAGCAACCTGCACGTGCAGTGGACCGTCGGCAACAGCGGCGGCATTGCCACCGGCAACTGGCTCGACCGCGTGTTCCTGTCGCACAACGGCATGCTGACCCAGGTCGCCGAGCTGGCCCACAGCGGCCCGCTGGCCAGCAACGGCAGCTATGACGCTTTCGCCGATATCCAGCTGCCGCTGGATGCCAATGGCGATTACGAGATCGTGGTGGTCACCGATGCCACCAGCGCGATCGACGACCATGGCCGCGCCAACAACACCGCGCAGCAGGATCTCACCGTGCAGTTGGCGCCCTATGCCGACCTTGCGGTGAGCGCCGTGCAGGCGCCGTCCACTCTGATCGCCGACCCGGCCACCATCGACGTGAGCTGGACGGTCAGCAATAACGGCACCGGCGCCGGCAGCAGCTCGCAGTGGGTGGACCGGGTGATCCTGTCCACCGACGGCGTGCTCGGCAACGGCGACGACCGCGTGATCGGCGAAGTCGTGCACAACGGCGCGCTCGCCGCGGGCGCCAGCTACAACGGCGCGCTCAGCGTGATGCTGCCGCCGGGCACCACCGGCCGCTACAAGCTGTTCGTGGTCACCGACGCCACCCATCAGGTGTTCGAGAACGGCAACACTGCGAACGACACGGCCCTGCTCGGCCACGACGTCGACGTGATGCCCAAGCCGTACGCCGATCTGCAGGTGAATTCCGTCTCCACCCTGGGCACCCCGGTCAGCGGCCAGCCGCTGGCCCTGACCTGGACGGTGAGCAACCAGGGCATCGGCATCACCGACAGCTCCGAATGGTCGGACCAGGTCTGGCTCAGCTCCAACCCCGACGGCAGCGGCGTGATCGCGCAGTTCGGCAGCGCCAACCACATCGGCCAGCTCGCGGTGAACGACAGCTACACGCGCAGCATCACGGTCACCCTGCCCAACGGCATCCAGGGCAATTACTACATCAATGTGCGCACCGGCGGGCCGTTCGAGTTCGTCTACGGCAACAACGACACCGGCCACAGCGCGGCCGTGCCGGTCACGCTGGCGCCGTCGCCCGACCTGCTGGTGCAGTCGGCCGGCATCGCGCCGTCCTCGCCGGACAGCCTCGCCGCCGACGGCAGCAGCCTGCTCGAAGGCAGCCTGGCCGACGTGACGTGGACGGTAGGCAACCAGGGTCAGGCCGACGCGATCGGCCCCTGGGTCGACACCATCAAGCTGGTGCCCGCCAGCGGCACCGGTGCGGCCATCGTGCTCGGCAGCTTCACCTACGACCGCCCGCTCAAGGCCGGCGAAAACTACAAGCGCACCGAACAGATCCGCCTGCCGTCGAAGATCGAAGGACTGTATCGCCTGCAGATCACCACCAATGCCAACTTCGGCGGCAGCGGCGCGCAGGTGTACGAGTACGGCGCGGCCGCCGGCAACGACGTGCTGCTGGCCAGCAACCCGACGCCGATCGCGCTGCAGCCACGTCCGGACCTGCAGGTCGGCGCGGTCACCATTCCCGACCACGTCACCGCCGGCACCAACGTCGGCATCCAGTACACCGTCACCAACCTGGGCACGATGCCCGCCAACGGCCACTGGCGCGACAAGGTCTACCTGTCGCACGACGGCACGCTCAGCGGCGACGACCAGCTGGTCGGCACGTTCGACAACGGCAGCGCGCTGGCGCCGACCGCCAGCTACTCCAACATCACCGGCAGCATCAGCATCCCGCTGCGCTTCCCGGGCGACGCGTACCTGATCGTGGTGGCCGACGCCGACAACAACGTCGACGAGTACCCGAGCGACGGCAACAACAGCAAGGCGGTGCATTTCTACATCGACCCGGTGCCGTTCTCCGACCTGGTCACCAGCGGCGTCACCGCGCCCGACCAGGCCGTGCACGGCGGCAGCATCGACGTGCGCTACAAGGTCAGCAACCTCGGCAGCGCCACCACGCGCGGCGCCACCGCCGACGTCAACAGCTGGACCGACACGGTGTGGCTGGCCAAGGATCCCAAGCGCCCGGGCGCCAACAAGGGCGACGTGCTGCTGGGCTCCACCACCCACACCGGCAACCTCGCCGTGGGCGAGGACTACCTGGGCGACCTGCAGGTCACCATCCCGGACGGCACGCTCAGCGGGCAGTACTACATCACCGTCTGGACCAACACCTACAGCACCATCCTGGAAGACACGCTCGCCGCCAACATCAATCCGGACGACGCGACGCAGATCGACAACAACGACTACAAGGGCCGACCGATCAGCGTGCTGGGCATCACCCCGCCCGACCTGACGGTGACCCAGGTCGTCGCGCCGCCGAGCATCGACGCCGGCACCACCGTCAACTTCAGCTACACCGTGCAGAACCAGGGCGACCTGTTCACCGGCGGCTGGACCGACACCATCTACGTGGCCGACAACGCGGACCTGAGCAAGGCCACGCACGTCTGGACCATCGGCAGCTACACGCAGAACCGCACGCTCAACAACGGCGAGAAGTACACCGTCAACCAGAGCGTGCTGCTGGCGCCGGACATCAGCGGCAGCTACATCATCGTCAAGACCGACGCCTTCAGCCAGGTGCGCGAGCTCAACGAAAACAACAACGCCACGCCGCTGGCGGCGGCGGTGATCCCGCATCCGGCCGACCTGCAGGTCAGCTCGGTGCAGGTGCAGCCGCAGAACTATTCCGGCGAACTGACCCCGATCAGCTGGACCGTGACCAACCACGGCCAGACCGTGTGGCCGGGTACGGTGAGCTGGCAGGATTCGGTGTTCATCAGCACCGACCCGACCTTCATCCCCAGCCGCGCCATCGCGCTGGGCAAGTTCGAGCACCAGAACACCAACGGCCTCGCCGCGGGCGCCAGCTACACCACCACGCTCAACGTGGCGCTGCCGGCGGGCACCAACGGGCGCTATTACATCTACGTCATCACCGACAGCGCTCGCCCCGACAGCTCCGGCCTGCCGCCGCGCGCCGCCGACGAGATCCTCAACGGCGGCGACAACAGCTGGGGGCTCAACCTCTACGCCAGCTCGGTCTACGAAGGCAGCGCCAATAACAACAACGTGGGCAGCAGCCCGCTGGACATCACCTACCGCGAGGCCGACCTGCAGATCGACGGCATCCAGCTGTCCAACCCGGCGCCGAAGTCCGGCGATTCGCTCACCGTCACCTGGACCGTGACCAACCGCGGCAACCGCGCCACCCGCGTCAGCCAGTGGAACGACGGCGTCTACCTGTCCAACGACAGCTCGCTGGACGTCACCGACGACCCGCTGATCGAAGGCTCGCTGTACAGCAACCCGGGCCGCGTGCAGCCGATTTCGCTGCTCGACGCCAACGGCAAGCCGCGCTTCCTGCAGCCGGGCGAGTCGTACACGATGTCGGCCACCTTCCACCTGCCGCAGTCGATCAGCGGCAACTTCAACATCATCGTCAAGACCGACACCGCCACGGTGAAGGACTGGTACTACAGCGAGCCCAGCTCGATCCGCGACGGGCTCGACGTGGTCACCGGCGACGGCCCCGGCGCGGTGCTGGAGTTCCAGAACGAAGGCAACAACGTCGCCTCGATCGCGCTGCCGATCACCCTGGCTACGCCGCCGGACCTGCAGGTCAGCCTGGTCGGCGCGCCGGCCACGGTGGTCGCCGGCCAGAGCTTCAGCGTCGACTACCACGTGACCAATGCGGGCGGCGACACGCCCAGCGACCAGGGCCAGTGGAACGACCTGATCTACCTCTCGCGCGACCGCTTCCTGGACGTCAACCAGGACCGCTATCTCGGCTATCTCGGCCATGGCGGCGGCCTGAGCGCCGGCGCCGGCTATGACGGACGCTTCACCGTCACCGCGCCGCGCGACCTCGACGGTCCCTACTACGTATTCGTGATCACCGATCCGGCACGCGCGTTCGGCGCCGGCCCCTACGGCCAGGTGCTGGAGTTCGGCAACGACCAGAACAACGCCACCGCCGCGCCGCAGCCGATGCTGGTGCAGACGCCGCCGCCGGCGGACCTCAAGGTCACCGACGTCACCGTGCCGCCGCAGGCCCAGGTGGGCGACTCGGTGACGGTGAACTACAGCATCGTCAACGACTCCACCAACCCGGCCTATGGCCAGTGGACCGACGCGATCTATCTGTCGATGGACAACGTGTGGGGCCTGGACGACATCCTGCTGGGCAAGGTCACCCACAGCGGCGACCTCGCCGGCGGCGCCAGCTACAGCGGCAAGCTCACCGCGCAGTTGCCGCCGCTGAAAGACGGCCACTGGCGCATCATCGTGCGCCCGGACCTCTACAACGAGGTCTACGAAGGCGGCATCAGCTACGGCCCGAACGGCCTGGTGATGGCGCCGGGCGAGGCCAACAACCTCACCGCCTCGGCCGCCACCATCCAGACCCAGGTGCCGCCGCTGGCCATCGCCAGCCCGCTGCAGACCACGCTGTCCAGCGGCGACGTGCAGCTGTACAAGGTCACCGTCGCGGCGGGCCAGACCCTGCGCGTGATGCTCGATTCGATGGCCGCCAGCGGCGACAACGAGCTGTACATCCGCTACGGCGACATCCCGACCACCTACGCCTACGACGCGGCCTACAGCAATGCATCCGCGGCCGACCAGCAGGCCGTGATCCCCAGCACCCTGGCCGGCGACTACTACATCCTGGTGCGCTCGCGCAGCGGCAATGCGGTGCCGGCGACCTTGCGCGCCGACCTGCTGCCGCTGTCGATCACCAAGGTCACCCCGGACAACGGTGGCGTCAGCGACGACGACCATCGCTGGGTCACGCTGGACATCTACGGCTCGGCCTTCCAGGCCGGCGCCCTGGCCAAGCTCAGCCGCCCCGGCGTGTACGAAGCCGAGCCGGATCGCTGGCAGGTGCTCGACGCCACGCACATCCGCGCGATCTTCGACACGCGCCAGTTCCCGCTGGGCCTGTACGACGTCACCGTCATCAATCCCAACGGCCAGAGCGTGACCGAGGCGAACCGCTATCTGGTCCAGCGCGGCATCGAGGACGACGTCACCATCGGCATCGGCGGCCCGCGCAATCTCAATCCGGGCGACGGTGCCACCTACTCGGTCTCGCTGCAGAGCCTGACCAACGTCGACACGCCGTACGTGCGCTTCGACGTCGGCGCGGTGGAGATGGGCTACAACCAGTACCTGATCGACGGCCTCAACCTGCCCTACGCGATCTTCGGCTCCAACGTCGGCGGCTCGCCGTTCGGCAATATCAGCGGCTCGCCCGCCAACAACCAGGCCTACGGCCAGACCGGCTCGACCCTGCCGCGCACGGATATCCCGTGGGCGTCGCTGGACGGCACGCTCAACACCAGCGGCTACAACCTGGCGCCGGGCTATGCCTTCGACGTGGCCGCGCATGGCTTCGTCGGCATGAGCTTCCGCCTGCAGACCTATCCGGGCCTCACCGCCTGGATCAACCGCGACTTCGAAGGCCTGCGCGACGCGCTCTACGCAACCCGCCCGGACTGGAAGGCGCAGGGCATCCTCGATGCCGGCGTCAGCGGCCTGGACAAGATTTCCCAGGGCCTTACCGCACGTTTCCTGTCGACCGATCCGGACGACATCCTCTACAAGATCGAAGCGTTGTCCGAGTCGTTCCAGATGAACGTGGTGGCCGCCGCCACCGCGCTCACCCGCGCCGAGTTCATCGCCGAACAGACCGCCTATGCGCTGAAGCTGCGCACCGCCGTGCTGGCCGACGCCAGCGCGCCGAGCAACCTGGCCACGCTCGCCGCCGACGCCGCGCAGTGGGTCAACGGCTGGCTGGCCGCGCTGGAAAGCGCCGGCATGCTGCTGCCGGCCGACCAGGCGCCGCCGATCACCACCAACCCGCAGGTGGTCAGCCTCAACGCCACCCTCGCCGCCGGCATCCTGATGTCCAAGGGCGGCGACAACTACCGCACCCAGGCCGACATCCTCGGCTTCTTCGCCAAGGTGCAGCAGTGGTACGGCGATACCGCCAAGTTCGCCGGCGATCCGAACGCGGCCAAGGGGCCGATCGATCACTACGAGACGCGCACCGACGACGACGGCGACGAGATCCAGGTACCGGTGCCCGCGCTGGCCAATCCGGCCGACTACGACCAGCACGCCGGCCGCACCTTGCAGTTCGAGAACTTCCAGATCTTCGTCGGCAGCCAGGCCGAGCTGGAATACCTGCGCGCGCAGGGCCTGCTCGACGACAAGTTCAATCCGCTGCCGGGCAAGAGCCTCAACCTCACCCAGTACCTGCAGCTGGTGGCGCAGCAGGCCGGCGCCACCAACGCGGCGATCAGCGTGCAAGGTCCGCAGGGCCAGGCCGTCGCCGCCGACGGCAGCGTGTACGTGCCGGCGTCGACGCCGCTGCCGTATACCTTCGCCTTCAGCAATCCGACCGGCCAGGGCGTGGGCCAGATCCGCATCGTGTCGCCGCTGGACTCCGATCTCGATCCGCGTTCGGTGCGCCTGGGTGATCTGAAGATCGGCGACATCAATATCCATATTCCCGCCGACCGCGCCAACTTCCAGGGCGATTTCGACTTCAGCGGCAGCAAGGGCTACATCCTGCGCGTCAGTGCGGGCGTCGATGCCGAGACCGGCATTGCCACCTGGCTGCTGCAGGCGATCGATCCGATCACCGGCGAAGTGATGCAGGACCCCAGCCGCGGCCTGCTCGCCGGCACCAATGCCGGGGGCTTCGTCAGCTTCACCGTGGCTGCCACGGCGGGCGCCGCGTCCGGCGCGAAGATCGCCATGCAGGCACGCGTGTTCTTCGACGACACGCCGCCGATCGACAGCGCCACGCTCAACGTCACGCTGGACGCGAAGGCGCCCGGCACCACCGTCGCGGTCACCTCGCTGGGCAACAACGCCCAGGGTGCGCCGACCTACGACGTGAAGTGGAACGCGCAGGACGATGCCAGCGGCATCCGCTTCGTCACCGTCTACGTCGCCACCAACGGCGGCGACTTCAAGATCTGGCAGCGCCAGGTCGCCGCGGGCACCAACGAAGCGGTGTTCACCGGCGCAGCCGGCAACCACTACGAGTTCCTCGCCGTGGCGACGGACCTGGCCGGCAACCGCGAGGCGGCCTCGGTCAGCAATGCCGTGCTGCCGGATGACGGCGCGCGCCAGCAGGTGCTCGACGGCCTCGGCGTCACGCCCGGCGTGGACCAGACCGCGCAGGTGCCGCAGGCGCCGCAGGACCGCAACTACTACAACAACCCGCTGTTCCAGCAGGCCACGCAGATGCTGCCGGGTGCGGTCGCGGCAGTGAATGCCGGCGACCTGAGCAACGTGCTCGCGCCGTTCGCCGTGCGCGGCTTCGCCGACGGTTTCGCCACCGGCGCGGCCGATATCGGTGCGATGGCGATGGTGCAGTTGCCGGATCAGTCGATCCTGGTCAGCGCCGGCCAGCAGCGCAACGAGGTCTATCGCTACGGCAAGGACGGCGGCCACGGCACCACGCCGCTGTTCGTGCTCGACCAGCCCGTGCTCGACATGGCGGTCGACGCGCTCGGCCAGCTGTGGGTGATGACCGGCAACGAACTGCTGCAGGTCGATGCCGGCAGCGGCGCGATCCTGCGCCGCATGCAAGGCCCCAGCCAGCAGCCGCTGACGCATGCGCTGGCGATCCAGCCCGGCACCGGCGACATCTACGTCTCCGACGGCGCCGGCATCGAGGTGTTCCACCCGAACGCCACCGATCCGAACAAGGCCTGGCAGCACTTCAGCAACACCCGCGTCGGCGACCTCGCGTTCGGTCCGGACGGCCGCCTGTGGGGCGTGCGCTGGACCGGCAGCGACATCACCGCCGCCGATCCGAACGGCAGCACCGACATCATCAGCTTCCCGATGAGCGGCATCACCCTCGGCCGTGCGGAACTGGAATACCGCATCAAGGGCGTGGTCGACAGCATCGCCTTCGGTGCGCCGGGCTCGCTGCTCGACGGCATGCTGGTCGCTTCCGGTGCATTGCCGCAGCACGTGCAGGTGGCCGGCATCGCCGACACCACCACCGGCTCCTCGGTGTGGACGATCGAACTGGCCACCCGCCGCGTGCTGCAGCTCGCCGGCGGCGGCACCCAGGGCGAGGCGATCCTCACCACTGCCGACGGCCGCATCCTGGTCGCCGAAACGCATCACATCGACGTGATCGCCCCGGCGCAGGCGCCGAAGGTGATCGCTACCAGCGTGCCGGATGGTGCATTGATCCCGCTGCCGGTCGGCCAGATCGCCGTGCAGTTCGACCAGGACATGTGGCTGGGCAGCGACGCGCAGTCGGCGCTGACGGATGCCTCGAGCGTGCTCGACGCCAGCAACTTCCAGCTCATCGGCGCCACCACCATCACCCCCAACAGCGTGCGCTGGGATGCCGCCACGCACACCGCTTATCTGGACGTTTCCGGCCTGCCCGCCGGCCACTACCAGCTCACCATCAGCGGCAACCTGCGCAGCGCCGCGCAGCTGCGCATCGGTCAGGACACCGTCAGCGGCTTTACCGCGCTGCTGGATATGAGCACGCAGGTGCAGTTGACCTTCAGCAACACGCGCTCCGACCAGAGCACCGGCGCGGTCAGCTACGACGTGAGCCTGAAGAACATCGGCACCGACGACCTGCACGGCCCGCTGATGCTGCTGCTCGATCCGGGTGCGTATTTCGGTATGAGCATCAATGGCGCCACGCAGGGCACGGGCGATCAGTCCGATCTGTGGGTGCTGGATCTGACCAGCGCGCTGCAAGCCCTGGGCGGCAAGCTGGCGGTGGGCGCCACGCTGACCAACCAGACCATCAGCGTGGTGCCGGCCAGCCATTTCGGCGGCGGCCTGGCCGACCTGGCGAAGTACAACCTGGGGCATGGCGTCTACGCGGTGCCGCAGGCGAACCTGCCGCCGGGCATCACGCCGGTCGGCACCACAACCGCGCCGGACACCTTCCCGCAGCCGGCCACCATCGGCCAGACATGGAGCGCGCAGGTCGACGCCTTCGACGGCGACGGCACGCAGTTCTATTGGGAGGTCGTGCAGGCGCCACCGGGCCTGCTGCTGACGCCGCCGGCCACCTACAGCGTGGACGGCAGCGGGATCTATCACTCCACCGCTACGCTGAGCTGGACACCCGGCGCAAACGCGCTGGCCGACAGCGTCGTGGTGCTGCGCGTGCAGGACAGCCGCGGCGGCACCGTGCTGCGCACACTGCACATCACGGTCGCGAGCGGCAACCGCGCACCGATCATCAACGCGCCGGACGCCATCTATCTGGACGAAGGACAGTCCATGTCGCTGCCCGTGGTCGCCTCGGATCCCGACGGCGACCCGCTGACCATCAGCGTCGGCAACCTGCCGCCGGGTGCTTCGTTCGATGCCCGGACCGGCACCCTCAGCTGGACGCCGACGTACGACCAGGCCGGCACCTACCGCAACGTGCGGATCACCGTGAGCGACGGCAAGACCACCGTCACGGAGCTGGTCGACGTGATCGTCGCGCAGACCTGGGCAGCCCCCGTGCTGGCGCCGGTCGCGGCGCAGACACTGCGCGAAGGCGATGCATTCGCCCTGCAGCTGGCGGGCAGCCTGCCCGGTGGCACCACCTACGCCGACGGCACCGTGGTCAAGCTCAGCTACTCGGCAGCCTCGCTGCCGAACGGGATGCAGCTGAACACCGAGACCGGCTGGCTCAGCTGGACGCCGGGCTACGATCAGCACGGTAGCTACACCGCTGCGGTCACCCTCACGGCGACGTACACCCTGCCGGGCGGCGACGTACAGGTCCGCAGCGTGCAGCGGACGATCTCCCTGAATGTGCTGAACGCCAATGGCGTTCCGCAGTTCGATGCCAATGTGGGCGACACCTGGAACACCTCGGAAGGCCAGGCGCTGCGTATCAGCGTGTTCGCTTTCGACCCCGATCATCCGGGCTATGCACCCAAGATCCGTCTTTCCAGCAACGGACAGCTGGTGGATTCCGGCTATGCCGACGCCTCGCCGGTGACCTATCAGGTGCTGGGTCTGCCCGCGGGCGCAACGTTCGATCCCGATACGCTGGAGATCGTGTGGACCCCGGGCTACGCCCAGGCCGGCACCTATCACGTCACCGTGATCGCCACCGACGACGGCGACGGCACCGGCACGCCGGCCTCCAGCCAGGTCACCATTCCGATCGTGGTGGCCGACACCAATCGCGCGCCGGTCATCGCGCCGATCTCCAACGTCACCGTCGACAAGGGCGCCACGCTCGACATCCCGGTGGACATCACCGACGTCGACGGCAATCCGATCCAGCTGACCATCAACGGCCTGCCGCGTTTCGCCACCTACACCCAGAATCCGTCCAGCGTGGACGGCCACGTCACCGGCGTCATCCATTTCGCACCGGGCGACAACGATCGCGGCGACTACACCATCACGTTGGTGGCCCAGGACAACGGCGACGGCGATCCGGGCCGCGTGCTTGCTTCCGCGGTGAGCTTCGTGTTCACCGCGCGCAGCGTGACCGAGCCGCCGGTGTTCAATCTGCCGCAGCAGATCGTCGCCGTGGCCGGCCAGCCCATCAGCCTGCCGATCACCATCGCTGATGCGGACCAGGACGCTCTGCACATCAGTGCCGACGGTCTGCCGCTGGGCGCCCAGCTGGCGATGCAGGTCCAGTACGGACACGCCTTGTTGACCTGGACACCGACAGCCGACGATATCGGCCCGCACGACATCACCTTCACAGTGACCGACAGCGGCCTGCCGCCGCAGGACCAGGGCTACACGAACCCGGCCAATCCGTTGCCCAACGTGGTCCGCCACACCATTCGCATCCTGGTCCGCCAGGCCGATGCCGCGCCTCAGCTGCTCGGCATCCAGGTGAATGGGCAGGCGGTCGCCGACGCGCCAGATCCGGCGACACCGGTGCGGCTGAATACCAGCGAAGGCAGTGCCTTCTCGATGGACCTGTTCGCCAGCGATGCAGATGCCGATCTGATCAGCTGGACCGCCGCCGGCCTGCCGCCGGGCATGGTGTTCGACGTGCCCGGCGCCTCCACCGGCGGCCACGCGACCGTGCGCTGGACGCCCGGACCTTTCGCCGCGCAAAGCGACAACCTCAACGGCACCAGCCCGGGCACCTACCGCTTCAGCGTGACAGGCAGCGATGGCTCGGCCACCTTCACCCGCAGTTTCGAACTGCATGTCGCCAACGTGGACCAGGCGCCGGTGATCCTGCCGATGCCGCTCCAACTGGTGAGCGAGGGCGACACGCTGTCGATGACGCTGCGCGGCCTCGACGCCGACGGCGACCCGGTGAACATGTCGCTGATCTATGACGACAGCACGCCCGCGGGCATCCAGTTCAACAGCGCCACCGGCTATTTCGAGTGGACGCCCGGCTTCGACACGGTCGACAACGCTAACGGCAGCAGCAAGGACTTCGCCTTCACCTTCAAGGCGACCGACGGCACGCTGACCACCACGCAGACCGTGCACGTGCGCGTGTTCGATACCAACCGCGCGCCCACGCTGACGGTCAGCAGCCATGCCACGCTGATCGGCCAGACCCTGGTCCTGCCGGTGCAGTTCGGCCGCCAGGGCACGGGCATCGTCGCCAGCGACCCCGATGGCACAATCCAGACCCAGGGTCTCAGCCTGTCCTTCCACGCGCTTCCGGATGGCGCCGTCTACGACGCCGCCCATGGCCGCCTGAGCTGGACGCCGGCGCCCGGCCAGGAAGGCGACTTCGTGGTCACCGCGATCGCCAGCGACGGCCGCGCGACCGTGCAGCGGACCTTCGTACTGCGCGCCGTGGCCGACGCCGCAGCCAATGCGCCCGACGTGCTGATCGATGCGCTGCCCGGCGCACCCCTGCTGCCCGGGCAGAACGTGCTGGTCACCGTGCGTTCGAGCAGCTTCAGCCCGATCGTGCAGACGGTGGTGCAGATCAAGGGTACCGGCATCGGCAGCGACCAGTGGCAAACCGTCGCCCTCGACAACTCTGGCCGGCTGCGCCTGCAGGCGACTCAGCCGGGCCTGATCGACGTGCGCGTCAGCGTGACCGATGCCGACGGCTTCACCCGCACCCAGGACAGCGTCCTGCGCGTGCGCGACCCGGCAGACACCGCGGCGCCGGTATTGGCGTGGCAGGGTGCGCTGGCGACCGGCGCCATCACCGGCCAGCCGGCCGCTATCTCGCTGCCCACGCTGCTGCAAGCTTCCGTGCAGGACCTGCAGCTGATGGGCTACAAGCTGGAAATCGCTCCGCTCGGAAGCAGCGCCTGGCGCACCATTGCCAGCCAGGACCTGGCCGCTCAGGCGACGCAGCAGTCGTTCGAGCTGGCTTCGCTCGATCCGGCACTGCTGCGCAACGGCGTGTACCAGGTGCGCCTCAGCGCCTGGGATCTCAGCGGCCGCACCAGCGAAATCGACGCACGCTTCGTCGTCGACACGGCGGACAAGAGCCCGCTCGGCAGCCAGGCCACCGACGTCACCTACGTGCTTGGCGGACACGGCCTGACCATCAATCGCCAGTTCGGCGATGGCCTCGGCGGCGACATCGGCAACTGGAGCCTGGGCGGGTTCGATACCAGCCTGATCAGCGACCAGTCCGCCACCACGGCCAGCGGCGCCACCGCCGCCTGGGGTATCGGCGCCAGGGTCTGGCTGAGCATGCCCGACAATCTCTCGGCCGCGCTGCCGGCGATCCGCAACCTCGGCTTCACCCTCAACGCCGAAGCGATCCGGCTGGGTTCCGATCCCGCCGCGCCGGTGGAATACCACGCGAGCTTCGGCACCGATCAGGGCTGGACGCTGGAGGCGACCCATGCCGCGCACCTGCAACGCCTGGGCTCGCACCTGTATGACCAGATCACCGGCCTGCCGTGGCAACCGGCCGGCTACGTGCTGACGGCGCCGGACGGCACCCATTACTCGCTCGATGCGCAAGGCCATCTCACCGCTGTCGCCTTCGCCGACGGCGTGCAGTGGCTGGTCTCCGATGCCGGCGTCGCGCTAGTCGGCGGCAGCGCACGCGTGAGCGTGATCCGCGACAGCGCGGGCCGCGTGGTCAGCATCGGCGGACCACTGTCCGCGGATGTGAGCCGCACCATCATCTATCGCTACGACAGCGCTGGCCGCCTGGTGCTGGCGCGCGCGCTCGACAGCGCGAGCCAGGGCACCCCGTATGGCTACGGCTCGTCCGGCCAGCCCTACGCCGACGTGCCGGTGGCCAACCTCGGCACCGCCGCCGGCTGGCTGGGCAACAGCACCGCCAATCAGTGGTCGGGCACCCTGTCCGCGACGCAGCCGACGTCGATCGCGTTCCAGATCCGTGACAGCGAACTGGCCTCCACCATCAAATCGCCCGGTGCGCAGGGCGTGCTGATCGTCGCGATCAGTGCGCAGTTCAGCGACCCGCAGGCCGGCCTGGACGTGGTGGGCGGCGAGATCCTCGGCACCACCCTGGTCAACGGCGTCCACACCTTCCTGGTACGGATCGACGCGGCCGGCCTGAAGCTGATCCGGCTCATCGGCCAGGGCAGCGCAAGTGTGACGATCGGTATCGCCGGTGACCTCAATCGCGATGGCCACGTGGACGGCGCCGATACGGCACTATGGAATCAAGACGCCAGCGGCGGACTGCCCGCCGGTGATCTCGACGGTGACGGCCAGGTCGGCACCTCCGATCGCCAGCTGCTCTACGCCAACTACGGCTGGAGCGCCAACCTGCCGCCGGTCGCGCAAGCGCTGCCGGCAACGCCTCCGCTCACTCACGCCGGACTCGGCATCAGCGTGCCGCTCTCGTCGCTGGCCGTCGACAACGATGGCGACGACGTGTTCTGGCGCATCCTCTCGGCCACGCACGGCACCGCCACGCTCAGCGAAGACGGCCGCTCGCTGCTGTTCATGCCCGATCCGGGCTATACCGGCGGCGCCAGCGTGGTGCTAGTGGCCGACGACGGCTACGCCAGCAGCGCACCGATCACCTTGCCGATCCAGGTCAGCGGCGCGCCGCTGCTGGCCATCCACGTCGACCCGGTGCCCGGCCTGCAGGCCGGCCAGAGCGCGACCTTGCACATCACCGCGGACTTCGCCGACCAGACCGGCGTCGACGTATCGGCATCGCCGTCGTACTTCTCCATCCAGGCGGGCGACCTCAGCGGCATCGGCGCACAAGGCACACCGATCCAGATCGACCATGCGCGCGGCATCGTCATCGCCAAGTCGGAGGGCCCGGCCCTGGTGGTGGTGAGCTGGACCGGCGCGGACGGCCATGTCGTCTCTGCCTACCAGGTGGTGAACGCCGCCCAGGCTCTACCGCCGGATACCTCCGACGATGCCGACGCCGAGAGCCCGCAAGAAGATCTGGGGCTGGAGCCTGAGGTCTACCCGGGCACCGTCACGCTCACACCCGGCGCGTCGCGCCAGCTGCATGTGAGCATTCCCGGCGACGACGGCAACATGGTCGACGTATCGCAGGCGCATCAGGATGCTCACGACGGCACGCTCTATTTCAGTTCGGACGCGAGCATCGCGACGGTCTCCGCCACCGGTGTGGTCACCGCGCTCAAGCCGGGGCATGTAGTCATCTATGTCATCCATCTCAAGAGCGAGGTGGATGCCGACGGCAACGTCTACGAACAGGTGGTCGGCCAGTTCAACGTCGACCTCCACGTGGACGCCGCGCAGGCCAGCACCGCCGCAGGCGTCGAGATCAGTGGCGCCGATGGTGGCGCCGTGTCGACCAACAGCGGCGTGGTGGCCATGTTCGGCTCAGGTGCCCTGGGTACCGACACCAACGTGGCGATCCAGGATGTCGCCCTCACCGATGTCGCCAGCGTCGCCGGCATGAACGCGCCGCCGGCCGATCAGGTGCGCACGCTCGCCGCGTTCCAGCTGAACCTGGGCACGCAGAACACCTCCGAGCCGATCCAGTTCGCCGTGCCGGTTACCCTGGACGACAACCTGCAGGTAGGCGACCAGGTGTTCTTCCTGGAGCGCGGCACCATTACCGACGAACTCGGCGTGGTGCACGACACCTGGTGGATCGTCGACAACGGCTTCGTCGATGCCAGCGGCGTCGCGCGCACCGCCTCGCCACCATTCCCCGGCATCACCGGCTCGGGCACCTTCCTGGTGGCCAGTGCGGTGAAGCGCGATCCGAGCACGGGTGCGCTGAAGGCCACCAATGTGGGCATCGGCTACGACATCTGGTCGCCGGGTGCGGACCTGTCCAGCGCCGTCTGGAACAGCATGCTGCGCGCAGTGGATCCGCTGCTGCCGATATATGTGATGAGCTACACCTACGGCGCCACTTACAAGACGCAGATCCCCGTCGACCAGGCCACCGGCAGGTACAGCACTGACCTGCCGCAGATTCCCGCGCCGCCGGTCACGCCGGTGCAACAGGCGCCCACGATCGCCTCTCTGAGCCTGAGCAATACCGCACCGGGGCAGACCACCCTGGTCATCACCGGCTACAACCTGGCATCGCGCAGCCCCAACGGGCAGCTCTATGCATGGCTAAGTCCGCTGGGCACCGACGCGACCTGGGATACGCAATACCTCAACGCCCAGCCGGGCCAGGGCAATGGCGTGGGCAACTACGCATGGGCGCTGCCCGCCGGCCAGGTGCAGTCAGCGAACGGGCTGGACACGCTCACCATCGTCTTGCCAGCCAATCTCGCCGGCCATATCGCGCTGTCGCTGGAGCAGTTGCGCATAGTCCGGCAGGACGCCACCGCCGCGCACAGCGGTCCCGATCCGCGCGTCACCGTCAGCGGCGCCATCGCCATGCCGGTGAACAACGTGGTGATCACGACCGACAACTCGAAGGTGTACTTCTACAAGGGCCCGTCCACGTCCGGTTCGCAGGTCGTCGACCCGACCCAGCTGACCAGGCTGGGCCAGCTCGACCTGCGCCCGATCGCCAACAACGCTCCGGCGCCGATCGGCGGCTTCAAGAGCAACCAGATCGCGATCAGCGCGAACGGCGGCACCGCTTTCATCGCCGGCCGCAGCGGCAGCATCTATGTGATCGATACGCTGTCGCAGGCGGCGTTCCCGCCGATCCAGATTCCGGGCTGCACCGGCGATATCTCGGCGCTGGTCATCAACCAGGGCTGGCTGTACGTATCGGTGGGCGGCACCTACAACAACGGCGTTACCGCCAACGGCCTGTGGCGCATCAATATCGATGCGTACAAGTACGCCTACACCAACGCGCAGAACCAGCCGCAGACCCAGGTGTTCCAGCCACTGAGCCTGATCGAGCAGATCGCCCTGCCCGATACGCTGGGCATCGACGCAGCGAGCGATCCCGGCGGCATCTACGACATCGCCATCAGCGGAGGCCGCTACCTGGGCGCGACCGCGCCCAGAGGCCAGGTCTTCATAGCTTCGGCGCGGCGCGTGACCTCGGTAGGCAATGCGTTCTTCCTGGACCTCAACTCGTTCACCGACAATGTGAACCTCACGGTGGATCCGGCGACCGGCCACTACCGCGGCGCGGTGACCGTAGGCAGCTCCAGAGTCCTGGGCAGCGCCAGCCTGACGCATAGCTATGCCCCGCTGTACATCACCGCCGGCAGCACGCCCGGCACGTTCGTGATGAGCGATCTCAACGGCGGCACCAGCGGCGCGCAGTCGATCAAGCTGGCGCTGGATCCGAAGACCGGCAACTTCAACGGCGAGCCCTCAGCGACCACACTGCCGCTTACGCCGTCCGGCAGCACCGCGAACGGCGCCTTCGATGTCATCGTGCATCGCCCGTCGGGCGTGGCCGTCACGCCGGACGGGCAGTTCGCCTTCATCGCCGACTACGATCTGCCATCCAGCTCGGAATCGGATTCGTTCATCCAGATGCCCGGCGGCATCACGCTGGACCTGCCGAACTATCAGCTCATCCCGGCCTCCGGCAAGATCTCCATCATCCAGAATCCGTTCTCGGCCAACCCGATCTTCCTGGGTTCGACGACGGCCATTCCGGGCCTGTCGCTGGACAAGCTGACCATGAGCGCCGACGGCAAGCAGCTGTTCGCGAACTTCATGGATTCGGGCGTGACCATCACCGATCCGATCTCGTTCGGCATGCTGGTGTGGGACGTACACAACCTGACCACGGCAGCCCTCGCCCACAGCTTTGCCAACCAGAGCGCACCCTACGTACCGGTGGATCGCGACAGCCCGGCGCGCAGCGCTCCCGTGAGCGTGCCGCCGGTGCGCTATGACAACAGCGGCGGTACCTTCGGCGTCGCCACCGACAACATCGTCAACATCAAGATCGACGGCAACGCGCTGCAGAGCAATTCGCTGCAGGGCATCACCAACGTTCCCGTGCGCTATGGCGATCTGGGCCGCTTCGACCTCAGCGCGCTGGTGCATGGCGTGGTCGGCAACGGCGCTACGCTGGGTAACTTCCAGTTGATGAGCGCGCCGCTCAACGGCATGCTCGTCACCGACCCCGCACAGTTGAACCCTGCCAATGCGCTGGCCTCCACGGCGATCATCGACAGCGGCAGCGCGGATGCGGACGGCAAGTGGCATTTCGCCGATTCAGGCGTGCTGTTCATTGCGCCGCAGATCACCGACAGCGAAGTGCAGAACATCCTGCGCCTCGGCCAGAAGCTTCCGGCGAAGACCATCTCGCTGATGTTTACCGTGACCGTGAACGGCGCGCAGCGGACGTTCTGCCTCAACGTCAACATCAACGACTACGACGACCCGACCAACACCAATGGCCAGGCGACGCAGAGCGATATCTTCGGCGACCGCAGCACTGGCAACCCGGGCTATTCGGCGTTCGATACCTCAGCCAGCTCGACGCTCGACCGCAACAGCTCACCGCTGATGCTGTGGCGGGTGCAACAGCGGCTGAAGTATCTTGGCTTCCCCGCCTACGGCGAAGGCAACGCACCGGACGGCCAGGGCGACCGCAATCTGCAGGAAGTCAAATCCTACGAGTTTGCGGTCAACGGCAAATGGACCACGCAGTTTGTCGAAGCGCTCAATCTGTTCGACAAGGTCGTCAATTACAACGGCGATACGGCCGCCCATCTCGACAATCACCATGGGCGGGACAGGGCCGGTGGTGCGCATGCGCGTGGAGAGCTTCATGCCTATCTGACTAATTTCTCCATCGGCGCGTCCGACAGCCACTTCTTCAGCTATCTCAACGCGTGGAACGCTCCGCACTGGATGGACATCTGGACTTCGCTGGGCGGCTCCTACGATGTAAACAGCCCGACAACTGGCCGCGCCCGGGACAGCGCCGGCACCAGCTGGATGACCGACGAGCGCGAGGACAATCTCGAGCATTTCGGCACCAGCTGGATCCGCGACGACATGCTGGCGTGGCACAAAACGGCCCAGGCGCAGACGAATGCGGGAATGCAGATCAATCCGCAGCTCTATTACAACGGCGTAGCCGATTCCAATTACTTCCATACGCCCGCAGCGCACGGCAGCCACGACGTAGGCATGGCCTTTGACGTGGGCATGGCCGAGGACATCAAGGCCATTTCTGTTTCGGCTCACGCCCATCCTGGCGCATACACCAATGCCAATGTGCAGGACATGCCGGTGCAGCACGACGCCCAGGGCCATGTCATCAAACCCACGGTCCAGCAGATCATTACGTACTGGAACGGCGTGACGTGGTCGAGCAATGCGCGAGTAAACGCAGACAAGCAGGCCATGTGGAATGACATCGCCTCGCTGATGCTGCTGTCGTCCAGCAACAACTTCCTTTACAACGCCATTCCGATGGTCAACGAGGCCATGAAGTCCTCGCTCTTCTCGGGCCTTCTGGACTTCATGTTCATCGGCGAAACGCTCAACCAGTTCGCCGACATCAAGATCGGCATCAATGAGCTGGTTGCCACGCTCGGCCTGGGCAGCGATTTTGTGCGCGTGACGGAAAGCCATTACAACCACTTCCACGTCACCACCTCCCCGCCCGCGGCGAAGGCATTCACGGCGACCTGGGGCGGCCATCAGGAAGCGGGCACGATCGGACAGCCCGATGGCTCCGGCGCAACGGTCGGCATCGACGCCGACCAGCTGCAGCACGACATCACGCAGATCCTCGGCTCGGCCTCGCAACTGTGGGGCGTGGGTGGCACCGCCTTGGCCAGCGCCGCCGCGCAGTCGCAGAGCGAGGTCGCGCCATTGCAGGGCGGCCTCCTCGGCCAGACGATCGAGCATGCCATCAGCATCGATCCGACCGCGGCTAACGTAGGCTGGTATTACACCGACATAGGCAACAACGACGACTTCCTGCCGACTTCCGATCCGGGCGTGTGGGTCGCCAGGCCCGGCAGCGCTGCCGTAGGCAAGTACGACCTGTTGACCGTGGTGCTGCACGAGTACGGCCACCTACTCGGCCTGAGCGACGTATCCGATGCGGCGGACGACATCATGTCGACCACGCTGCAACCCGGCGTGCGCCGTCTCCCGGCCGGCTTGTCGCTGCAGGCGATCCAGGCACTGATCGCCAAGCAGGCGGCAGCGGCCGCCGCCCTGCAGGCAACCGTCAACGGCACCCAGCAAGTTGCCCCCGGTACTGGCGGCGCAGCGGCTTCGTCCGTTCCCCAGGCGGGCCAGCAGCCCGTCGTCTACGCCACACTGGGCAACGGGCAGTTCACCGATTCGTCCGACTGGACCGCGAGCGGCAATGTGTCGGTCGGCACCGGCCAGGCCACTCTCTACGAGAGCGGTACCACTCAGTCCCGCATCAACCAGGCCTTCGTGGTCACTGCGGACAACGCCTTCCTGCGCTTCACCGTCAGCGGCATCGCCCTGCAGAATCCCGGCGACATGCCCGAAGACGCCTTCGAAGCCGCCCTGCTCGATGCGGCCACGGGCGCCTCGCTCGGCGGCGCGATCGGCCTGAGCCACACCGCATCGATGCTCAACCTGCAGGGCGACGGCACGGCGTATCTCGGCCAGGGCGTCAGCTACGTCACCAACGCCGACGGCAGCCGCACCTACCTGGTCGACCTGCGCGGCATCGCCGCCGGCACCGCAGTGAACCTGTCGTTCGATCTGATCGGCTTCGGCCCCGCCGGCAGCCACGTCACCGTCAGCGACGTGGCCCTGATGGGCCTGCCGCAGGCCAACGACGACCTGGTGCAGGACCAGGAGGACAGCGCCGTCAACTTCAACGTGACGGGCAACGACGTCAACGCCACCGGCGCCACGCCCACCGTGGTCACCGGGCCCGCACACGGCACGCTCACCTTCAACGCCGACGGCAGCTTCACCTACGTGCCCGACGCGCTGTACTACGGCAACGACAGCTTCACCTACCTGCTCGACAACGGTAAGGCGCAGTCCAACCTCGCCACGGTCGATCTCGCCATCGCGCACGTGAACCATGCGCCGGGTGCGAACGACCTCAACGTGACGCTGCAAGAGGATGGCAATGCGATCATCGACCTGCGTCCGCTCGGCTCCGACGTGGACGGCGACACGCTCACCTACCGCATCGTCAACCAGCCGCAGCACGGCTCGCTGACGCAGAACGCTGACGGCACCTACACCTACACGCCGGGCGCGCTGTTCTACGGCGACGACAGCTTCACCTACGTGGCCAACGACGGCACCGCGGATTCCCCGGTGGCCACCGTCAGCCTGGTGGTGATCCACGTCAACCACGCGCCGATCGCGGTCAACGCCCAGCTGCATACGCCGGAGGAACAGGCCTACAGCGGCCAGGTGCTGAGCTACGGCACCGACGTCGACGGCGACGCGCTGACGGCAACCCTGGTCAACGGCCCGCTGCACGGCTCGCTGCAGTTCAACGCCGACGGCAGCTTCACCTACACGCCGGATGCGCTGTACCGCGGCACCGACAGCTTCAGCTACCAGCTGAGCGACGGGCAGCTGAGCTCGGCGGTGGCGACGCTGACCTTCACCATGGATCCGGTGAACCACGCACCCACCGTTGCCGACATCAACGCCACGGTGGCCGAGGAAGGCGTGCTGGCGATCGATCCGCGCAACGCCGCCAGCGATGTCGACGGCGATGCGCTGACCACGGTGATCGTCAGCGGCCCGCAGCACGGCACGCTCACCCGCCTGGCCGACGGCAGCTACCAGTACGTGCCGGACGCGCTGTACCGCGGCGACGACAGCTTCAGCTACAAGGTGAACGACGGCGCGGTGGATTCGAACGTCGCCACGGTGAAGCTGACCGTGACGCCGATCAACCACGCGCCGACCGCAGCCGATGCCAACGCCAGCTTGCTGGAGGACGGCAGCCTGACGCTGGACCCGCGCAGCGATGCCCACGACGTCGATGGCGATGCACTCACCGCCATCCTCGTCACCGGCCCGGCGCACGGCACGCTCACCCAGAACGCGGATGGCAGCTTCACCTACGTGCCGGATGCGCTGTACCGCGGCAGCGACAGCTTCAGCTACAAGGTTAACGACGGTACCGCTGATTCCAACGTGGCCACCATCACCCTGACCGTGACGCCGGTGAATCACGCACCGACGGCGCAGGACGGCAGCGCCACGGTGGCCGAGGACGGCGCCGTCGCGCTCGATCCGCGCAGCCATGCCAAGGACGTGGACGGCGATCCGCTGTCGGTGGCGATCGTCAGCGGTCCGGCGCATGGCTCGCTGGTACGCAATGCCGATGGCAGCTACACCTACACGCCGACCACGTACTACGCCGGCGGCGACAGCTTCACCTACAAGGTGAACGACGGCACGGTCGATTCGAACGTGGCCACCATCGTGCTGACGGTGACGCCGGTAAATCACGTGCCGGTCGCGGTGAACGACACCGCCGCCACCGACCAGGGCGTGCCGGTGACCATCGACGTGCTGGCCAACGACAGCGACATCGACAACAGCACGGGCGTCAACGCCGGTTCCGGCCGCGCCGCCAACGCAGGGTTGAGCGCACGCATCGTCAGCCAGCCGGCCAACGGCACGCTTACCGTGAATGCGGATGGCACGCTGACCTACAAGCCGAACGCGGCCTTCAGCGGCACCGACAGCTTCAGCTACGTCGCCAACGATGGCGTGGTCGATTCGGCGCTGGCCTCGGTGACCATCACGGTGCGTGCCACCAACCATGCGCCGGTGGCCAACGACGATACGTTCGACGGCAAGCAGAACCTGCCGCTGAATTTCAATCCGTTGTCCAATGACACCGATGCCGATGGCGATCCACTGTCGCTGGTGATCGTGTCCGGTCCGGCGCACGGCACGCTTACCCGCAACGCGGACGGCAGCCTGAACTATGTGTCCAGCGGCAACTGGACCGGCACCGACACGCTCACCTACCAGGCCAGCGACGGCAAGTCGCTGTCCAACGTGGCAACGGTGCGCCTGGTGGTGGCTTCCGCCAACCAGGCCCCGGTGGCAGCGAACGACACGGCGCGCGTGCACAACAACCAGACCGCCAACATCCGCGTGCTTGCCAACGACACGGACGCCGACGGCGACGCGCTGGGCTCGCGCATGGTCAACGGGCCGAAACACGGCACGGTGGTGCACAACGCCGACGGCAGCTTCAGCTACACCGCCGACTGCGGCTACACCGGCACCGACACGTTCACCTACGTCGCCAATGACGGCAAGGCGGATTCCAACCTGGCCACCGTGACCATCACGGTGCTGGGCCCGAACCTGCCGCCGCTGGCCTTCGACGACGCGGCCTACGTCAACGAGAACAGCACGGTGAAGATCGATCCGGTCGCCAACGACTGGGACATCAACGGCGACCCGCTCACCGCGCGCATCCTGTGCGGCCCGAGCCATGGCAGCCTGGCGCTCAACGCCAACGGCACCTACACCTACACGCCGGATGCGAACTGGTACGGCCTGGACGGCTTCACCTACGCCGCCAACGACGGCCAGTTCGATTCCAATCCGGCGATGGTGTGGATCCGCGTGGCGCACGTGAACCAGGCACCGGTGGCCAATAACGATGCGGTCATCGCCCGCACCGGCCAGGCCACGCGCATCGACGTGCTCGCCAACGACACCGACGTGGACGGCGACAGCCTGCACGCCACGGTCACCGCCACGCCCAGGCACGGCACACTGGCGCGCAACTGGGACGGCAGCTTCAGCTACACCGCGCAGGCGGGCTTCGTGGGCATGGATACATTCGTGTACGTCGCCGACGACGGCCAGCTGAAGTCGGCCCCGGCCACCGTGACCATCACGGTGCTGGCGCCGAACCACGCGCCCGTCGCCCGCGACGACCAGGCCACCACCAATGCCGGCACGCCGGTGCGCATCGACCTGCTCGCCAACGACAGCGACGCGGACGGCGACAAGCTCACCGCACGCATCGTCTGCGGCCCCTGCCACGGCACGCTCGGCCTCAACCCGGACGGCAGCTACACCTACACGCCAAATAAGGGCTGGTACGGCACCGACAGCTTCAGCTACCGCGACAACGACGGCACGGTCGATTCCAACACCGCGATGGTGTGCATCACGGTGGCGCCGGTGAACCACGCGCCGACCGCCCGCAACGCCAGCTTCCAGCTGCAGAAGGACGGCAGCGTGTGCATCGACTTCGGCTGCCTGATCGGCGACGTGGACGGCGACTGCCTGACGCTGACCCTGGGCAAGGCATCGCATGGCACGCTGACGCGCAACTACGACGGCAGCTACACCTACCGTCCGGCCCATGGCTATACCGGCACCGACGGGTTCTCGTACACGGTCAGCGATGGCAAGCTCAGTGCCACGGCGACGGTCAGCCTCAACGTGGTGGCCAGCGGCGGTTGCTGGAACGGGCAAAGCGTGATGGTGGCCGCAAGTGCGCAAACCTATGGATGGTCTGCCAACACCGGCGGCTATATCGTGGTCCTGCGTGCCAGCACCACCAGCGACACGGCACAGTCGATCGATTGGCAGGGCTATGGCACATCGGCGATCGGCAACGCGGAGAACGTCGGCAGTGCCTGGTGGAACACCCTGCTCGCGGATCCGCTGCTGGCGCCGGACGACCTCGCAGCGCAAAGCGGGCTGTCGATCAAGCGAGTGAACTGAGCGAAGGAGGCCGCGGGTGCATACCCGCGGCCTCGCTGCTTACCATCAGGCTTTCCAGAGGAACGTTTCGTGACAAGTACAGTCAGGCGGCAGGTGATGCGATGGGTACTCGCCCTGGGGTTGATGATGAGCACCTGCGGCCTGCATGCCGCCGACATGGATGGCGACTCCGGCTTCGACGGCGCGTTCCTGGTGCTTTCCGGCAATATCGTCCATGACCATCTGGTCCTACGCTCGTTCAAGGTCACGCCGCTGACGCGTGCCGCATTCGTCGAGGCCTGCGCGCACGGCAAGCAGATATGGATCAATGGCCGCTCCAGTCCCTGCCTTTCCGCCAAGGCCATGGAGAACGGTTCGGCGATACAAGTGGAAGTTCCGCAGGAGGCGATCAAGTCCTCATCCGACACCTATTTCCTGGTGTCGGCCAAGCCGGCGGCTAACGCGGCATGGCGCGAACTGAACGAGCTGGAGCGAGGGGCCATGTCTGCAGATGCCGGCATCGCAGCAGCTGCAGCGGCCGGCCTCCATCTCACTGCTGCGGAGCTTGGCCACGCCAGGGCGGTGGACGGTAAGGACTGGTCTCTGGTGTTCGTAGCCCATGGCAAGGATCGCGACGGCAATCGGCCGACCTATGTATTCTCGGTCGCCGACGGCAAGCTTGCTTATGCGGGCAAGCTGCCCGACTGGCCGGAAAAACTGATCAACATTGGCGGCGTGCCACAAGCGATCGTCAACCGTCAGGGCGAGGCACGGGTCATCCAGGTGTTTTCGACCTGGCCTCGGGTCGAGGCGCAGATGTTTGCCGGCGAAGGCGGTTGAGCAGCGCGCTCGGCACGTGCCGGCAGGCAAACCTTCAGCATTGCTGAAACACGAGGAAAGGACAGCACGCCATGAAAATGGATCGCAAGTATCACCCGGGAGCACTTGCACCCGCGTTGATTTGCCTGGCCCTGGCAGCCTTCCCGGATGCGCGTGCCCAATCTCCTTCCGACACGCCAACCCAAGGCAGCCTCTGCCCCGCCGGCCAGACCACGCTGTTCGCCTGCTCCTCCGGCCAGAAGCAGATCGCCGTCTGTGGCAAACCCGGCAACGACACCTACGACGAACTGCGCTACCGCTACGGTACCGAGCGCAATCTGGAAGCGGATTTCCCCAACGAGGCCGAACCCGTGCCGCCGCGGCTGTTCGCCAGCGGCAACCGTGCGAGCAATGGCGCAGGCGGCACGCTGAACTATCTGCATCTCAGCGACGGCCGGACCCGTTTCACGGTTTTCTCGGAGACGAGCTCTCCCGGCGGCTACGAAAGCAGCGGCGTGCTGGTCGAGAACCGCGGCCATAGCGAAACGCACCTGTGCGACGGGCAGACGCCCGGCCAGGTCGAAGGCTTGTCGGATCCGAAGCTGATCGGCAAGGCGGTGCCACGCGACGAGCGGGTGCCCGAAGGCTTTCCCACTTACCAGGTGTCGCCGCAGCCGACGGACCAGGCATCGCCCGAACCGTCGGCTCAACCATCGCCTGGGCCGGCGGCTCAACCATCGCATTGAGAAAACGCGGCGCGGCGATGCCAATGCATCGCCCTGCCCTCAGGATTCCGGCGGCACGATCACCACATTGTGCAAACCCTCGCGCCGCGCCAGGCCCGGCCCGAACTGCACCACGTGCCCTTCCTTCATCACCACGGTGTAGTCGGTGTGCGTCACCGACACGCGTGAGCGATGGCGCGCCAGATAGGTGTAGACCTCGAAGTCGCCCATCGTACTCAAGGCGTCCGGACGGCCTAGCGTGGCGACCACCTGGTCGCGGTTGTTGCCCGGATCGAGCGAAGTGATTTTCTGGCCGGTGGTGTGACAGCCGGCCAAGGCGACCGCCAGTACGGCCGCTCCCATGATGCGCTTCATGACTCCCCCTGAGACTGGCGCTGGATGCGCCGCGCGCTGGTGAATGAGGCGGGATGGTAGCGCAAGTCCGTGCGTGCGAAGTGCCGCGAGGCACCACCGCAAGACCTTGCGAAAACCTGAACATCCCAGCCCTTGGCACACCCCCGGGCCAATGCCAAAATGCCCGTGCTTCAGGGGGAAATCGTTGGAAATAACGTCAGCCCGCACCGTGCGATTTCCGGTGCGCGCCTGGCCGTTGCGGTCCATGACGGACCGTCCTCTCCCTCAGGGCACAGCGAAGGGATTTGAGGTGCGACGCGAAAGTCATGATGCGAGAGAGCAGGTTCCGGTACGTCTCGGAAGATCGCCGATGCCCGGCCGCGCGCTGCCCCTGGCCCTGCTGTGCGCAAGTCTGTTCGTAGTGTTGCCTGCCTTCGCGGCCAACAACGTCACTTCGCTCGGCGAACTGTTCTCGATCGCCCACGACAGCGAGCCCGGCTACCGCGCCGCCAAGGCCAGCCTCGACGCCTCGCAGGCGCGCACGCGCCAGGCCTTCGGCGCGATGCTGCCGCAGATTTCCGCCACCGCCAGCAGCAATGGCAACCGCCGCCGCTACGACACGCTGGACAAGGTCACCCACACCTTGCACGACCGCTACCACGGCGACACCGGCCAGCTCAGCCTGACCCAGCCGCTGTGGCGCCCGGCCAATACCGCCAGCCTGCACCAGGCCGAGCAAGTGGAACGGCAGACCGAGTACCAGCTCAAGGACACCGAGCAGCAGCTTTATCAAAAGTTGGCCTCGGCCTGGTTCGACCTGATGGAAGCGCGCGATGCGGTGGAGTTCACCGCCGCGCAGCGCGATGCCCTGCGTGCGCAGTGGGATATCTCGCGCCGCGCCGTCGAACTCGGCGCGCAGGGCGAGCCGCAAGCCGAGGATGCGCACGCCAAGTATGAGGAAGCCGCGGCCGATGCCGAGTCGGCGCTGGCCGATCACGCCACCAAGCTGGCCGCGCTCGAACAATGGGTAGGTCCGGCGGAAGACCTGCAGCAACCCTTCCTGGACGACCAGCTCGAACTGCCCGACCTGATCGGCAGCGACCTCGACGCCTGGCTCAGCCAGGTCGACAGCAGCAGCCCGGCCCTGCGCGCCGCCTCGCGCGCCGTCGCCGCGGCGGAAGACGAAGTGAGCAAGCAGCGCGCCGGCCACCAGCCGACGCTGGACATGGTGGCCAGCTATGGCAACACCGACCAGAACGTCGGCAACTTTCCCGGCCAGGCCGGCTACGGCATTCGCACCTTCACCGTGGGCCTGCAGCTCAACGTGCCGATCTATTCCGGCGGCACGCAGTCGGCCAAGGTGGCCGAGGCGCTGGCGCTGCGCGACAAGGCGCGCGACGACCTGGAAGCCGCGCGGCGGCAGGCCGTCCTCAACGTGAAAAGTTCTTTTCTCGCCTGGCGCGCGGGCCTGGCCAAGGCGCATGCCGCACGCATCGCCATCGCCTCCGCCCAGCGTGCGCTGGCGGTGGCCGAGCGCGGCAGCGAGCGCGGTTTGAAGACCGCGGCCGACACGCTGGCCGCACAGCAGCAGATCGCCGCCTCGCGCCGCGACATGCGCAAGGGCCGCTACCAGCAGCTCACGTCGTACATCAAGCTCAGGGCCACGCTCGGCGGCCTGAGCGTGGCCGATATCGACGAGCTGGATCAGTGCTTCGTGCCGGCGCGCATGAACACCACCGCCTCGCTCAACCCGGAGCGCGCGCCGCGATGAACGCCCTGCCCGTCACGCCCGATCCTTCCGCGCCGACGCCCTTGCCGCTGGACGGCTGGACGCGCTTCATCACCGCGCGCACCTCGGCGGAATTCTGCGACGCCTGGCTGGCGGTGCTGCGCGACAAGTTCGCGGTGATCGCGCAGGCGGCGATCCTGGTGGAATCCGCGAACGGGCAGAACTTCGTGCCGATCGCGGTGTTTCCGCAGGCCAACAGCGATATGGCGCGCATGGGCGAAGCGGTGCAACGCGCGCTGGCCGAACGGCGCGTGGTGGTGCAGCCCTGCGCGGAGCCGGCCGGCCTGTGGCATGTGGCCGCGCCGCTGACGGTGCACGACCGCATGGCCGGCTCGGTGGTGCTGGAGCTGAGCGCGCACGATGAAACCCTGCCGCTGCTGTTGCGCGAATTGCATTGGGGCAGCGCCTGGCTCAGCAATCTGTTCGCGCGGCGCGAGCACGATGCCGCACTGGCCGCCAGCGTGCGTTCGCTGGGCGTGCTGGAGGCCGTCGCCATCGCATTGCGCCACGAGCGCTTCCAGCAGGCGCTGTTCGACTTGAGCAACGAGCTGCGCCGGCGCTTCGGCGGCACGCGCGTGGCGATCGGCCTGATGCGCCATGGCGAAGTGAAGCTGGCGGCACTGTCGGAGGCGGCTACGTTCGAAAAATCCTCGCCCTTGGTGCATGCCTATATCGCCGCCATGAACGAGGCCTGCGATCTGGCGCAGGCCGTGGAAGCGGCGGCACCCGAGCACGATGCGCCCGACAGCTTCCGCGCGCATACCGCCCTCCTGCAGCGCACCGGCGCCGGCCGCCTGCTCTCGCTGCCGATCACCCAGCAGGCCAAGTGCGTGGCGGTGGTGACCATCGAGCGCGAAGCGCCCACGCCGTTCGGCGAGGACGAGCGCAAGTGGATGGAAACCTTCGGCGCGCTGCTGGCGTCAGTGATCGCCCAACGCGTGGATGCGGAGCGCGGCTCGTGGCAGCGTTTGCGCGACGAAGCGCGGCGCTTCCTGGCCGCCTTGCTGGGGCCGCGTTATCTGTTGTGGAAGGTCGGCGCGCTGGCCGCAGCGCTGGTGCTGGCGCTGCTGGTGTTCCTGCCGGTGCCGTATCGCGTCTCCGCCAAGACCGTTACCGAGGGCGAGATCCAGCGCGTCGCCGCCGCGCCATTCGAAGGCTTTCTCTCTGCCAGCTTCGTGCGCGCCGGCGACACCGTCGCCAAGGGCCAGCCGCTGGCCCAGCTCGACGATCACGACCTGCGCGTGGAGCGCGCCAAGTGGGCCAGCGAGCGTGACCAGTACGACAACAAGCTGCGCGAAGCGATGGCCGGGCACGACCTCACCGCAATGCAAGTGGTCGGCGCGCAGATGCGCGAGGCGCAGGCGCAGCTCGATCTGCTCGACGACAAGCTGTCGCGCGTAAAGATACTGGCGCCCTACGACGGCGTAGTGGTCACCGGCGACCTGAGCCAGCAGATCGGCACGCCGCTGGAAGCCGGCAAGAAGCTGTTCGAGATCGCGCCGCTGCACAGCTACCGCATCATCCTGCAGGTGGACGAGCGCGATATCGCCCAGGTGCGCGAAGGCCAGCACGGCCAGCTGATGATCACCGGACTGGCCGGCGACGCGATGCCCTTTACCGTGGCCAAGATCATGCCGGTGGCCACCGCGCAGGACGGCCGCAATTTCTACCGCGTCGAAGCGCGCCTGCAGCAGGATTCGCCGCTGCTGCTGCCGGGCATGGAAGGCGTCGGCAAGATCGGCGCCGGCCAGCACAAGCTCGGCTGGGTGCTGCTGCACGGCCTGTTCGACTGGCTGCGCCTGAACCTGTGGAGCTGGGGCCTCTAGGCCATGGCGCGCAGTCCATTCAGCCCCTCCTGGCATAGCGTGGCGCAGTTGCGGCCGCGGCTGATGCCGTATGCCACCGTGCAGCGCGTGGTGTTTCGCGGGCGGCCCTGGTACGTGGTGCAGGACCAGACCGGCGGACGCGTCTATCGCCTGTCCACCGCGGCGTATGCGTTGATCGCCGGCATGGACGGGCGGCAGACGGTGCAGGCACTGTGGGAGCGCGCCAACACGTCCGAATCGCGCGATGCCTGCACGCAACCGGAAGTGGTCGATCTGCTGGTGCAGCTGCATGGCGCGGATCTGCTGCAGACCGACGTGGCGCCGGATTCCGCCGATGCACTGGACCGGCACAAGCGCAAGCGCACCGAAACCGTGCGGCAGTGGCTGACCAACCCGATGAGCGTGAAGCTGCCGCTGCTCAATCCCGACCGCTTCCTTACCCGCCTGTCGCCTTACACCTCGTGGTGCTTCGGCCCGATCGGCGCGCTGCTGTGGCTGGCGGTGATGCTGCCGGCGATGGTGCTGGCGGCGCAGCATTGGGGCGAGCTGACGCATAACCTGTCCGATCGCGTGCTGTCCTCCAGCAACCTGCTGGTGATGCTGGCGGTGTATCCAGTGGTGAAGCTGCTGCACGAATTGGGGCATGGCTTCGCGGTGAAGCGCTGGGGCGGCGCGGTGCGCGAGCTGGGCGTGATGTTCCTGATCTTCGCGCCGGTGCCGTATGTGGAGGCTTCGTCCTCTGCCGCGTTCCCGTCGAAGTATCGCCGTGCGCTGGTCGCGGCCGCCGGCATGCTGGTGGAGTTGTTCCTGGCGGCCTTGGCGCTGTACGTCTGGCTGGCGGCGGAACCCGGCGTGCTGCGCGCGGTGGCGTTCAACGTGATGGTGATCGGCGGCGTCTCCACCCTGCTGGTCAACGGCAACCCGCTGTTGCGCTACGACGGCTACTACATCCTGGCCGACCTGATCGAGATGCCCAACCTGGCCCAGCGCGGCACTGCGTGGTGGACCTGGCTGCTGGACCGCTATGCCTTCGGCTCCACCGATGCGGTGAAGCCGGACGAAACACCTTCGGAGCAGCGCTGGCTGTTCTTCTACGCGCCGCTGGCCTGGTTCTACCGCACCACGGTCACGCTCTCGGTGATCTTCCTGGTGGCGGGCAAGTACTTCATCGTCGGCGTGCTGATGGCGTGCTGGAGTGCGTACGGACTGCTGGTGGGACCGATCCGCAAGGGGCTGAAGCATCTGCGCAGCGCCGGTGCGTTGCATCGTGTGCGCACCCGCGCCTATCGCCGGACCGCCCTCGCGGTTAGCGTCGTGCTCGCCGTGCTGCTGTTCGTGCCGGTGCCGCTGCATACGCGCGCCGAGGGCGTGGTGTGGCTGCCGGACCGTTCCATGCTGCATGCCCAGGAGAACGGTTTCTTCCATACCTGGATGACGGCGCCGGAGCAGTCCGTGCGGCGCGACCAGCCGGTCTATCTGATGGACAACCCGCAGTTGCAGGCGGAGCTGGCGGTCGACCAGGCCAAGCTGGATGAAGCGCAGGCGCGCTATGACGCGGATGCATTCATCGATCCGGTGAAAGCCCAGGTCAGTGGCCGGCAGTTGGCCGAGGCACGCGAAGTGCTCGAACGCGCCGAGCTGCGCGCGGCACGCCTGATCGGCCATGCCGGCGGCGATGGCCGCCTGATCGCGGCGACGCCGCAGGACATGCCCGGCCATTACTACAAGAAGGGCGAGCTGCTCGGTTATGTGCTGACGCCGCGCGACCTGATGGTGCGGGTGGTGGTGCTTCAGGACGATATCGACCTGGTGCATCAGCGCCTGCATGGGGTGCAACTGCGCCTGGCCGATTCGCTGAGCGACATGCGCGAGTCCCATGTCGTGCGCAGCTTTCCCGGGGCGGTGGACGAGTTGCCCACGGCGGCTCTTGGGCTCAATGGTGGCGGCGCGATTCCCACCAATCCGAACGACAGCAATGGGCTGAAGACGCTGCAACGCGTATTCATCGTCGATGTCGCCCTGCCCGCCGGCACGGCGCCGCCGTTCGGCGAGCGCGTCCACGTGCGCTTCGATCACGGCAGCGAATCGCTGGCGCGGCAAGGTTTGCGGCGCCTGCGCCAGGTCTTCCTGGGGCATTTCGGTGTCTGACGTCCGCGCCCTGCTGGCGGATCGCGATCTGCGGCTGGGCGATGGGCCTTATCTGGAGCGGCTGGATGCCAAGCGCTCGCGCTGGGAAGACCGCTTGCGCGCGATGCTGGACAGCCTGCCCCGCTTCGACCGGCGGCGCGTGCGCGACTTCCTCGCGGCCACTGCAGCGCGCGAAGAAGCCGCACGTGCCGCCACCGATCAAGTCGTGCGCGAGCGCTTGCGCGCGGTTGCCCATCGCATGCATCTCGAAGGCTTTACCGACGCGATCCTGCCGGATGCGTTCGCGCTGATCCGCGAAGCCTCCCGTCGCACCCTGGGGATGCGGCACCACGATGTGCAGTTGCTCGCCGGCCGTGCCTTGTTGCAGGGGCGCCTGGCGGAAATGTCCACCGGCGAAGGCAAGACCCTGGCCGCCACCCTCGCCGCCTGCGCCGCGGCGGCGACCGGCGCGGCGGTGCACGTGGTCACGGTGAACGACTACCTTGCCGAGCGCGATGCAGAGCACAACCGCGCGCTGTTCGATTTTCTCGGCATGAGTGCCGGTGTGGTGTTGCAGGACATGGCGGTGGCGGACCGGCGCAAGGCGTATGCCTGTGACATCGCGTATGTGTCGAACAAGGAACTGACCTTCGACTATCTGAAGGACTGCATTGCGCTGGGCGAGATCTCCGCCACCCAGCAGCGCTTGCGCGAGCTTGCCGGTGGTATGCGCGGCGAGCCGCCGATCCTGCGCGGGTTGCATTTCGCCATCATCGACGAGGCCGACAGCGTGCTCATCGATGAGGCCAGCACGCCGCTGATCATCTCCGAGACCTTGCCGGACGATCTCGATCCGGCGGTCTACACGCAGTCCGTCGAACTGGCCCATACGCTCGATGCCGGGACCGACTACATCAAGGGGCCGCGGCGGGATATCTGGCTGACCGAGGTGGGACGGCAACGCGTGCGCGAGCTGACTGCCTCGTTCGGCGGGCTGTGGCGCTCGCCGCTGTGGCGCGACGAGTTCGTGCAGAAGGCGCTGTCGGCCGTCCATTGTTTCACTCGCGACCAGGACTACATCCTGGCCGAGAACAAGGTGCAGATCGTCGACGAATCGACCGGTCGCGTGATGCCTGACCGTACCTGGGAGCGCGGCCTGCACCAGATGATCGAGTGCAAGGAAGGCTGCGAGATCACCGGGCAGCGGCGGACCCTGGCGCAAATCACCTACCAGCGCTTCTTCGGGCGTTATCTGTTGCTGAGCGGAATGACTGGCACCGCGCAGGAAGTCGCCACCGAGGTAAAGCAGACCTACGGCCTGCCAGTCACGCGCATCCCCACCCACAAGCCAAGCCGCCGCCAGCGCCTGGCCGACCGCGTCTGCGCCGACAGCCCGCAGCGATGGAAAGAGGTGGCGCGGCGCGCGATCGAACTGGCGAAGAACGGCCGCGCCGTGCTGGTGGGTACGCGTTCGGTCGAGGCTTCGGAAATATTAGGGCGTCTGTTCGAGCAAGAAGGCGTCGAACACATCGTGCTCAATGCCAGGCAGGACAAGGGCGAGGCGGAGATCGTCGGCGACGCCGGACAGCCCGGGCGGATTACCGTTGCCACCAACATGGCTGGCCGTGGCACCGACATCAAGCTCACCAAGGACGTCGAGGCCGGCGGTGGCCTGCACGTGATCCTTACCGAGTTTCACGAGTCGGCACGGGTAGACCGGCAGCTCTTCGGCCGCAGTGCGCGCCAGGGCGACCCTGGCACCACCGAAGCCATCATCAGCGTGGAAGACGATCTGTTCCAACGCTTCGCACCGGCGGCCAGCCGCCGCGTCATGGCCTGGTTGATACGCGATATGCAGCACAGCGACCGCTGGTTCCGGCGCTGGGTGACCTACGTGCAGGACCGGGCCGAGCGGCATTATCGGAAGCAGCGGGTGGAGACGACGCGGAGGGATGCGGAATGGGTGCGGGCGCTCGGCTTTGTAGGAAAGACAAGAAAGTAATCCCCTCAAGCTTCGAATGCGCATGACATAGCTGGAAGCTGGGGACAGCTTTTATTGAATGGCAGGCAAGCCGACGAGGGTTATGCACCCCCGAGCGCGGCCAGGCGCCGGCATTCTTCCGCCAAGGTGACCAAGTATGGATCGCCCTCGCGCTTGCGCGGCAGCAGCAAGGTGATGGTCTGCTGCGAGGTATACGGCGGCACCAGCGGAATCAGCCGTACGCGCGGATTGAAGGACTCCATCCGGCCCGGCAGCAGGCTATAGCCGACGCCGCCGCTGATCAGGTTGGTCAGCGAGAAGATGTCACCTACACGCATTGCCACTTGCGGTTCATAGCCCGCGCGTCGAAACGCCTGCTGGAAGCTCGCGGCGGTGGCGAAGTCGTCTTCCAGGCAGACAAACTTCTCGTTGCGCACCTCGGCCAGATCGAGCGAATTCCGTCGCGCATAAGGTGAATCGGCGGGCACGGCGAAGAAGATGCTGTCCTCGAACAAAGGCACGGCCAGCAACTGGTCGTCGTCCACCGGCTGGCTGAGCGCAATCACGATGGCATCCAGCCGCCCTTCGCGCAGTTGCTCCAGCAACAACCGGTTGGAGCCAAGTGTCAGATCGATATCCAACGCCGAGTTGCGCAACTTCATGCGCACCAGCAGCGGCGGCATCGTGCGGGTGGTGAGTGAATAGAGCGAACCGACCTTCAGGCGCGGCGCCGACAATCCGGCAATCTCCCGCACACGCCGCACTCCCTCCTCCGCTTCATGCAACGCCCGCTGTGCATGCTCCGCCAACGCATAGGCCGTCTGCAGTGGTATCAATTTGCGACCGTCGAGCTTGAACAGCGGGCACCCCACCGCCTGTTCCAGCGAGTGCAACGCGCGATGCACGCTGACCACGCTGTAGGAAAGCCGCTCCGACACCTTGGGCATATTGCCCAGCTGCATGAAGGCCAGGAACACCTCGAGCTTCTTCAGGGTGAAGCCATCGTCGATGGCCATGCCAAGCTCCCAGCCATCGGCAATCATTAGCCTCAAGCTAATGAAATTACGCTTAGCTTGATTGAAGCGCAACCGGGCGCCACCTAAAGTCGCCCTCGCCTTTTCCGCCAGAGCCACCCGATGACGGCCCCCTCCGCAGCCCCGACACGCTGGACCACCCGCCGTACCGAGAAGCAGCGCCGCCTCGCCGCCGTGAGCGACCTGGCCGATGGCAACCAGTTGCCCACCGCGCGATTGACCGAGGCGCTGGAACGACTGATCAGCCCGGGGGACCGCGTGGTGCTGGAGGGCAATAACCAGAAGCAGGCGGATTTCCTTTCGCGCGCGCTGGCCCAGGTCGATCCGGCGAAGTTGCACGACCTGCACATGATCATCCCCAGCGTCAGCCGCGCCGAGCATCTGGACCTGTTCGAGCGCGGCATCGCGCGCAAGCTGGATTTCGCTTTCGCCGGCACGCAAAGCCTGCGCATCTCGCAATGCCTGGAAGACGGGTTGCTGGAGATCGGCGCGATCCACACCTATATCGAGCTGTACGCGCGGCTCTACGTGGATCTCTCGCCGAACGTGGTGCTGGTCGCCGCCTACAGCGCCGACCGCGAAGGCAATCTCTATACCGGCCCAAGCACCGAGGACACGCCGGCGCTGGTGGAAGCGGCGGCGTTCCGCGACGGCATCGTGATCGCCCAGGTCAACGAGATCGTCGACGAGCTGCCGCGTGTGGATATTCCCGGCTCCTGGGTGGATTTCGTGGTGCCGGCGGACAAGCCGTTCTTTATCGAACCCCTGTTCACCCGCGACCCGCGCCTGATCACGCCGATCCAGATCCTGATGGCGATGATGGCGATCCGCGGCGTCTACGAACGCCACCAGGTGCAGTCGCTGAACCATGGCATCGGTTTCAACACCGCGGCGATCGAATTGATCCTGCCCACCTACGGCGAACGCCTGGGCCTGAAAGGCAAGATCTGCCGGCACTGGGCGCTCAATCCGCACCCTACCCTGATCCCGGCGATCGAAAGCGGCTGGGTGGACAGCGTGCATTGCTTCGGCGGCGAGCTGGGCATGGAGGCCTATGTGGCGGCGCGGCCGGATGTGTTCTTCACCGGGCGCGACGGCTCCTTGCGCTCCAACCGGTTGCTGGCGCAGTTGGCGGGCCAGTACGCGGTTGACTTGTTTATCGGCTCCACCTTGCAGATGGATGGGTTGGGCAATTCGTCGACGGTGACGCGCGGCCGCCTGACCGGCTTCGGTGGCGCACCGAACATGGGCCACGACCCGCACGGCCGCCGCCATGCCACGCCGGCCTGGCTGGATCTGATCCAGGGCGACGATCCGCTCGAACGCGGCCGCAAGCTGGTAGTGCAGGTGGTGGAAACCTTCCAGGCGGGCGGGCGGCCCAGCGTGGTCGAGTCGCTGGATGCGGTGGCGGTGGGGCGCGATGCGGGCATGCCGTTGGCGCCGGTGATGATCTATGGCGACGACGTCACCCACGTGCTGACCGAGGAAGGCATTGCCTATCTGTACAAGGCCGAGTCGGTGGAACAGCGCAAGGCAATGATCGCCGCGGTATCCGGCGTGACGCCGATCGGACTGCAAAGCGATCCGCAGGCGCTGGCGCAGTTCCGCAGCGACGGGCTGGTCGCGCTGCCCGAGGATCTGGGCATCCATCCCGGCGAAGCGGATCGCTCGCTGCTCGCGGCGAAGAACATGGCGGAGCTGGTCGCCTGGTCCGACGGGCTTTATCAGCCGCCGGCGCGCTATCGGAGCTGGTGATGGAGATCGCCATCCGCTCATCGATAGCCGCAGCTTCGACGACGGAAGCGCAATTCACCGGCTGGCTGGCTGACCAGGTGACTGGCGCGCTGATCGACGAAGTGATGCTTGCGCCCAAACCGGGGCTGGTCGATCCGCGTCATCGCGGCGCGCACGGCGATATGCATTGGCAACTGCTGAGCCGCTCGGCGCATGCGTTGCGGCCGGGTTTTCAGGCGATGGCGCTTGCTGCGTATCGCCAACCCGCAAGCATCGACTTGCGCGAACGCATCGGTGTGCTGGGGCGCGCAGCCGAGGCCGCCATGCTCGCTGCAACCGGCGGCGTCAACACGCATCGCGGCGCAATCTGGGCACTGGGCCTGCTGAGCGTGGCCGCGGCGCAGGCACCCGACGATCTCGAACCCACGGCCATCGCCGCGCGCGCCGGCTTGCTCGCCCGCATGGCGGACCGCCACGCGCCGGAACTCACCGGCCACCCCGGCGAACGCGCCTGCCAACGCTACGGTGTCGGCGGCGCACGTGGACAAGCGCAAGCCGGCTTTCCGCATGTGATCCAGCATGGTTTGCCGGCGTTGCGGAACACGCGCGCGCAAGGCGGCACTGAACCTGCGGCACGCCTCGACGCACTGCTGGCGATCATGGCCACGCTCGATGACACCTGCGTGCTGTCGCGCGGCGGAACAGCCGCACTGCAAGCCATGCAAACCGGCGCGCGCCAAGCGTTCGCGCACGGCTGCGCCACGCTCGCCGGCCGCCGCGAACTGCGCCGCCTCGATCGCGAACTGCTCCATCGCCACGTCTCCCCCGGCGGTGCCGCCGACCTTCTTGCCGCCAGCCTGCTGCTGGACCGCATCTCCCGCTACTGAGAGGACTGTCCATGCAAACCCTCGCCTTTACCTTCCCTGCCGCTCCGCCGCCGCGTGGCCGGGCGCTGGCTGGCGTGGTCGCCTCCGGCGATCTCGAAGTGCTGCTCGAACCGGCCACCGACCGGCGGATCACCATCGAAGTCACCACGTCGGTCGAAGGCATGGAACGCACCTGGACCGCGCTGTTCGCGCGCCTGTTCGCCGAACCGACACGGCCGGCGGTGCGCCTGCAGATCAACGATTTCGGCGCCACGCCCGGCGTGGTGGGTCTGCGCATCGCGCAGGCGTTCGACGCGCTCGAACAGGAGGGCTGACCCGATGGAAGTGCAACGCCTGCTGGCCCGCAACAGCTTTACCGAACTCAACGCCCGCGCTCGCGCCCGCGCGCTGCTCGATCCGGGCAGCTTTCGCGAACTGATCGATCCGTTCGAGCGACTGGCTTCGCCGTGGCTGCCGCGGCAAGGCATCGTCACCCAGGCGGACGACGGCCTGGTGGTGGCGCGCGGCTTGCTCGATGGCACGTCGGCCGTCGTGCTCGCCATCGAAGGCGCGTTCCAGGGCGGCAGCATGGGCGAAGTCTCGGCCGCCAAGATCGCCGGCAGCCTGGAACTGGCGGCCGAGGACAACCGCCAAGGCATACCTACCCGCGCCGCGATCGTGTTCGAAACCGGTGGCGTGCGCCTGCAGGAAGCCAACCTCGGCCTGGCCGGCATCGCCGAGATCCAGGCCGCCATCGTCGACCTGCGCCGCTACCAACCGGTGGTTGGCATCGTCGCCGGGCCGGTCGGCTGCTATGGAGGCATGTCGATCGCCGCTGGCTTGTGCAGCTATCTGCTGGTCACCCGCGAAGCGCGTCTTGGCCTCAACGGCCCCGCCGTGATCGAACAGGAGGCCGGTGTCGCCGAGTTCGATGCGCGCGACCGCGCCACGATCTGGGGCCTGACCGGCGGCGAGCAGCGCTATCGCAGCGGGCTGGCCGATCGTTACGTGGAAGACGATGCGGCGGATATTCGCCAGGCCTTGCTGGCGTGCATGCGCGACGGGTGCCCGACGCATTGCCGCAGCGAACGCCACGAAGCCTTCCTGCCGCCGCTGTCGAAGATCGATGGCAGCCGCCCCGCGACACCCGCCGACGTCATCGCCGTGTTCGGCCAGGAGCTGCGCGCATGAACACCCCAGGTCAACGCGGCAACGCATGGTGGCAGGCCTTGACCGCCGGCGCCGAACCGCTCGCCACCTACGCGCCGTCATTGCGCGTCGCCGACGCACCGCTCGGCGATGACAGCGCACGCTATATCGCCGTTGTGCCCGATCCGCACAACCCGTTCCCCCGCGCCCGCCACGGCGAAACCGGCCTGATCGAAGGATGGTCGCTGGCGAAGGCCGTACGCGATGCCATCGAAGCCGACTGCGAACGCGAGCGGCAGCGCCCGATCGTCGCCGTGATCGACACACCGAGCCAGGCTTATGGCCGCAACGAAGAAGCCTACGGCATCCACCAGGCGCTGGCCGCCGCGGCAGATGCCTACGCCACGGCGCGCCTGCACGGCCACCCGATCGTCGCGCTGCTGGTCGGCAAGGCCATGTCCGGCGCCTTCCTCGCGCACGGCTATCAGGCCAACCGGTTGATCGCGCTGAACGACCCGCAGGTGATGGTGCATGCCATGGGCCGCGACGCAGCGGCGCGCATCACCTTGCGCAGCGTCGACGAACTGGACGCGCTCGCCGCCGATATTCCGCCGATGGCCTACGACATCCACAGCTATGCGTCGCTGGGCCTGTTATGGAAGTTGCTCGACGTCGCCGACTCCGGCGAGCCAGGCGCGGACGCCATCGCCAAGGTGGCAGGCGCATTGCGCGACGCCGTCGCCGATATCCGCAACGACGCCTCCACCGGCCTGGAAAGCCGCCTGCACGGCCCCTTGCGCAAGGCTTCGGCTGAGGTGCGTGCACGGCTGCGCGCGCAGTGGCGCTAGCGCCTCGTCTTCCACTCATGGCGCGCCGCGGCGCGTGGAGGTACATGTGATCGTCTACGGAACCACCCTGCTTGCCCTGTGTTATCTGATCGGCCTGCTGCTCGGCGAAGTGCTCGGACGGCTGATCGGCGTAGGCACCAATGTCGGCGGCGTCGGCATCGCCATGTTGCTGCTGATTGCCGCGCGCATCTATCTGCATCGCTGCGGTGCCCTCCCCAAGGAAACCGAGGCCGGTGTCGGCTATTGGGGCGCGATGTACATCCCCGTGGTGGTGGCGATGGCCGCACAGCAGGACGTGGTTGCCGCGCTGCGTGGCGGCCCGGTGGCAGTGCTGGCCGCACTGGGTGCCGTACTGGTGTGCGGCGGCTGTATCGCGCTGCTCACCCGCATGGGCCGCGACGACACCTCGCTGCCCGAAACCACCACCGAACAACGGCTCAGCTGAGGACGCGCCCATGATCGAGATGCTGGACAAGATGCTCAACAAGAACGGGCTCGTCGCGGCATTCGCGATGGTGGGATTGGTGATGTGGGCATCCGTGCTGCTGTCGCGCAAGCTTACCTTCGGGCGCGTGCACGGCTCGGCGATCGCGATTCTGATCGGTTTGCTGCTGGCCTATTGGGGCGGCACGCAGACCGGCGGCCGGCAGGGCCTGGCCGACCTGACGCAGTTCGCCGGCATCGGCCTGATGGGAGGCGCCATGTTGCGCGACTTCGCCATCGTCGCCACCGCCTTCGAGGTGCAGGTGGACGAGGCGCGCAAGGCGGGACTGATCGGCGTGGTCTCGCTGCTGCTGGGCACCTTGCTGCCGTTTATCGTGGGCGCCTCGATCGCGCATGCCATGGGTTATCGCGATGCGGTGAGCATGACCACCATCGGTGCCGGTGCGGTCACTTATATCGTCGGCCCGGTGACGGGTGCGGCGATCGGCGCCAGTTCGGACGTGATGGCCTTGAGCATCGCCACCGGGCTGGTCAAGGCGATCATCGTGATGATCTTCACTCCGGTGGCGGCGCGTGCGCTGGGCTTGTCCACGCCGCGCTCGGCGATGATCTTCGGCGGCTTGGCCGGCACCGTGAGCGGCGTGAGCGCGGGCTTGGCCGCGACCGACCGGCGGCTGGTTCCGTACGGTGCACTGATCGCCACGTTCCACACCGGCCTCGGCTGCCTGCTGGGACCATCGGTATTGTTCCTGGCGACCAAGGCCTTGGTGGAGTGACCAGATGATGGCCGTCGTGCGCCCATCGGTGGTGGTGGAACGCGAAGCGCCGCGCCCGCACGACTTGCTGTGGACTACCGGCGCGCTCGATGCATTGCGATCGCCTTCGCCCCTGCCCGGCTGGGTCGATGCGGCCTGGCTTTCAAGCGCACCGCTGGTGGTGCGCCGCGAACAGACATCACCGGGCCTGGTGCCGGTGGGGCTGCGCGGCATGCAGCGTCATCAGCGGCATGCGGCTTATCTGCCGACAAGCGCCATTACGCGACGCACACCGCCGGAAATCCTGGCCCGCACGCGCGCGTGGGAGCCCTGGGGCGATGCGGCCGGGCATGTCTGCCGGCGCGCCCTGCGCACGCTGGCCCCGCTGCTCGACGAACTGCCGTGGCCATGGGGTATCACCGGCGGCGCCGGCTTCGCCATAGCCACCGGCTTGCCGGTGCTGCGCGAGACCAGCGACCTCGATCTGCTGCTGCGCATTCCGCACGCGCCGGATCCGGCCATCCTGCAACGACTGTCGCGCCGTTTCGACGAGTTGCCATTGCGGGTGGATGTACAGATCGACATCGGCCACGGCGGCTTCGCGCTGGCCGAATGGCTGCGCGGTGGCCTGGTGATGCTGAAGACCCGGCACGGCCCGCGCCTGGTCGCCGATCCCTGGAGCGCAGCCGCGCCATGAGCGTGCTCTTCACCTTCCCCGGCCAAGGCGCGCAGCGACCCGGCATGCTGCATCGCCTGCCCGCTGCGCCAAGCGTGCGGGAAACGCTGGATCACGCCGCCGAGGTGCTCGGGCGCTCCAGCGACTCGCTCGACGACGAAACCAGCCTGCAATCGACCGAGGCCGTGCAGTTGTGCCTGCTGATCGCCGGCGTCGCCGCGGCACGCCTGCTCGCCACGATGGGCACGTTGCCAGGCATGGTGTGCGGCCTGTCAGTGGGAGCGTTTCCCGCGGCTGTCATCGCAGGCGTGCTGGACTTCACCGATGCGTTGCGCCTGGTGGCCCTGCGCGGACGCTTGATGGAGCAGGCCTACCCGCACGGCTATGGCATGACCGCTATCGAAGGCCTGATGCCGCCGACGCTGGAACCCTTGCTCGCGGAGCTGCGTGCGGATGGCCTGCCGGTGTATCTCGCCAATATCAACAGCGACACCCAGCTCGTCATTGCCGGCAGCGAGGAAGCCATGGCCATCGCCGCCGAACGAGCGCGCGAACGCGGCGCACGACGCAGCCGGCGCCTGTGCGTGGCCGTGCCTTCGCACTGCGCGCTGCTCGACGCGCCGGCCGAGACCTTCGCGCGCGCCTTCGAGGATCTGCCGCTGACACGGCCGCGCATCACCTATCTCAGCGGCAACCTGGCGCGCCCGCTGTTGCGCCCCGACGACATCGCCGCCGACCTCGCCCGCAATATGGCGCGCCCCGTGCTGTGGCTGGACAGCATGCGCGCGGCGTGGGAGCGCGGCGCACGGCTGGCCGTGGAAATGCCGCCGGGCAGCAGCTTGACCCGATTGGCGCAGAGCAGCTTCGACGGCACCGCTATCGCCGTCGACGGCAACCGCGTGGACAGTGTCGTTGCCGCCGTGGTCGCCGCCAACTCCAGGTGACCGGCCGCAGGCGCCGCGGATCGCAGCATTGAATTGCCGATGCACTACCGCATAATCGCGGCGCCTCGGCAGATCACTGGATTATCTACCCATGAATAAATTCACCCGGATCGCAAGCACCGGGCTGGCCTGGCTCCTCGCGGCAGGCTTTACTCTCGGCGCCTGGGGAAACCTGTTTATCTCGTCCAAGGCCACGGCCAGCTATGAGCGCTGGGGCTATCCCTCCTGGTTCCACTATCTGACTGCGGCGTGCGAACTGACCGCGACGATCCTGCTGCTGATCCCCGCCACGCGCCTCGTGGGCGCCACGATCGGCGCGGTGGTGATGGGGACGGCGGTCGTCACCATCATCGCCGCCGGTGAATCCCCGCATGCCATCCCGGCGGCGGTGGTGCTGACCGTGTCGATCATCGTATTCGTGCTGACCTACAGGTTGCGCCGCGCGCGCAGCTGAGCCGGACCGCGTATACGAAAAAGCCGGTGGGTGCATGGCACCCACCGGCCGCGCAACTCACTTCAGCGCATGATTCACCGCCACCAGTGCGGTGATCGCGTCATGCCCATCAGGGAGTCCAGGTCGCCTTCAGCGTCACGCCCGAGAAGGACGTATAGCCGCGGATCATTACGTAGTACGTACCGGTCGAGGGCGTGGTGAAGCTGCAGCTCTCGTTGTTGCCGGTCTTGTAGGGACGGCAGTTGTAGCTGGACGTGGTCGGCGCGGAGCCGAACTTCACGTACAGGTCGCCGTCGCCGCTGCCACCGGAGATCGCCACCTTCAGGTTTTTCGCACCGGCCGGGATCGCCACGGTGTAGGCAAGCTGCGCACCCGTGGCACCCGACAGGCCGGTGACCGGCACGCCGTTCTGCAGCGCGGTACCGCCACCGCCGCCACCCGAGCAGCTCACGCCCACGGCGGTGAACGCCGCGGTCACGTCCGCCTTGGTGTAGCCCTTGTCGACCGCCGCCTTCTCCACGCCGCAGGCACCGTCCTTGTAGTCCGAGGTCGCGGTCCAGTACACCGCATTGGCGCCTTCGAACACTTCGAACGCCTTGCGGGTATTCCAGCCGGTGGTCTTGGCCAGTACGCAGAACGCCTTGTTGTAGACGCCGCTGGAGTAGTGCACGTCCAGGCCGTCGTAATAGTCGGCGGCGTTGTCGATCGAGGAGCCATCCTGGGTCGGGTTGCACATGTAGCGCAACGCGCCGGTGCTGGACTTGAAGATCTCGGCACCGACCAGGAAGTCGTTGTTGCCGCTGCGGTCGAAGTACTCCGCCGCTTCGCCAGCCATGTCGGAGAAGGCCTCGTTCATGCCGCCGGACTGGCCGCTGTATTCCAGGTTGGAGTGCTGCTCGGTGAAGCCATGGCTGATTTCATGACCGGTCACGTCCAGCGACACCAGCGGATAGAACGTGGTCGCGCCATCGCCGAAGGTCATGGAGCTGCCGTCCCAGAACGCGTTCTCGTAGCTGCTGCCGTAGTGCACCTTCATCACCAGCACCTGGTTGAGCGGCGGAGCGCCGAACCAGCTCTGGTAGAGGTCATGCACCACGCCGCCGAAGTGGTGGGCGTCGTTGATCGGTGCATAGGCACCATTGATATCCGCCTCGTCACTGTTCGAACAGGTGAAGCTCCACAGCGTGCCCGCACCACTGGTGGCATGGTTCATGTTGTAGGTCTTCACGTTCGCATTCTGGAACGTGCAGCTGGTGCCCGACTGCGTCACGTCGAGGTACGGATACTCCGTGCCGTAGTGGTACATGCCGGTCTTGGCATTGCCGCCGGGACCGGTGGCATTGGCATTGGTCAGGCCTTCCCACTGCTTGATGACCTGCCCGGTATTGGCGTCGATGAGCGCCGTCGGCCGCGAGGCGTTCGGGCTGTCGACCACGTACGAGGTCAGATAGACCAGCCGCGCGCGGCCGCTCGCATCGGGATACACGTAGAGGTCGGCGCGCTCATTGCGCGGGGCGGTTGCCGTGGTCGGCAGGAAGCCCTTGGTGGCACGCAGCGCGGACAGCGCCTGCGTCGTGTTCAGGCGCGGGGTGACCGAGCCCAGATCGACCTGCACGTTCTGCAACACGGCGCCGTCGGCGGTGAGCGCATTGCCGGCCACGTCCTGCTCGACCGCGATGCTGCGCCCATACACCGGCACGCCCTTGTAGTACTGCTGCATGCGCACCATCTGCGTGCCGCGTACGGTCTTGGCCGCACCCTGCGCGACGAAGGTGTTGTCGGCACTCAGGCCCAGCTTCGCGGCGAGCTGATTGCTCGGCGTGACGCCCAGGCTTTGCGCCTGCAGTTTCTTCATATCTGCCGCATGCACACTGGTTACGCCGATCAGCCCCATCACGGCGAGCCACAGACATGCACGCTTTTGCCCCATCTTTGCACTATTCATTTGCGGTGTTCTCCAAAGGGTTATGAGAAACCACCGGGCAGCGCGAAACACTCCCCAAAACAGGAACGTTTGCTTGCGAATACGATTGTGAGAAGCAAACCCTCCCCATTCCTGCCTAGTGGAAAATAGGCAAGAACCTACGCCGCACCGGCGATGCGCTTCTGTGCAAAACGAGTTACTTGAGATGCCGTCGAGCCCCTATTCGACAGCGGGGGGACGCTATCACGCGGGCTGGTCAATGAAACGTGACAATCTGCGGTTTACGCAAAGAAGTGCGAACTTGGTTGTGAATCTTGCGGAGCAGCGAGAAAACCTGCTTTTTCGATTAGAGCGATCCAAATTCTTGCGCACGGCTGACGCTGGCCAAGCCTTCGACGGGCATCGCGCGATATCAACAAGCTCGATCGAGTGAGCCGATAGATGGCTAAAAGAAAACCCGCTGCGAGGCGGGTTTTCTGCTGCAGGTCATGCGGCGGCGAGACGGCGCCTGCGTCGCCGGAACAGCGTGCGGATGCCGGCGGCCACCGCAACCAGCAGCGCCAAGGCCACCACCAGCAGCACACCGAGCACGCGGTTCTGGTTGTAGATGACGTAGTTGCCTTCCCGGCTGTAGAAGCCGTTGTAGTCCGCCAGCATATGCGGCAGCGTCGACAGATCCTGCTTGCTCAGTTCGAGTGGCCTTTCATCGACGCGCTCGGTGCCGCCGAGGATCAGCTCACCGTGCTTGTCCATTTCGACGTGGCCACCCATGACGTGCGCGACCGGCCGCTCCTGCAGGAAGGCCACCAGCCGTTCGGCACTGCGGCGCGCCGCTGCGGTGTCGTCGATAAGCAGCCGGCCCGGCAGGAAGGCATCGCCGGAGAAGACCAGCGCGGTGGAGCGGTCGTAATAACTCACGTGCGCCGGGTGATGTCCTGGTGTCGGGATGACGTCGACGATGCGATCGCCCAGATCGAGCTGCGCGACATCGTCCGGCCAATGCTGAAACTTGAAGTACTGCTGCACGCTCGGCAGGTCCGAACCGACGACCTGCACGTCAGCCATCGACGCGAATTGCGCATCGCCTTCGCGGTGATCGAGATGGCCATGCGTGTGGACGACGACCAGCGGCAGCTTCGATCCGCCGACCGTGGGCAGCAAAGACGCCACGGTCGATGCAAGCGGCGCGACCTTGGCGTCCGCTACGTCGCCGCTGTCGATCAGCAGCGCCTTCGACGTGCCCACCAGCAAGTACATGAAGGGCGCTTCGTCGGTGATGCAGGGGTTTTCGCGCAGGACGTAGGTGTCCTGGTTGTAGCGCTGCACCTGGATCGGCGGCGGCGCATCGCGGCTGCAATCGGCGTTGTAGCGCTGCACCTGGATCGGCGGCGGCGCATCGCGGCTGCAATCGGCCTTGCCCGCTTGCCATGGCGCATCGAGCTGGCCCGGCGCCGGCATCGCCTGGCCCGGTGCCGCAAGAACCAACGCCGTTACGAACAGGGCGGCTGTTGCCGCCCCGAGCTTTTGAAATGACACGAGAGTGGGATAGCGCATGGGCGGCGAGATTAGAGCAGATCAGACGTAACGTGCTACGGCCATCGTCACGACAGCGATCATGAGCAGGCCGGCGGCGATGCGATGAGCGATGGCGACACGCGCAGGCAACGCTGCCATGCCGCCGTCGACTTGCGCCTTGCGCAAAGCACCGCCCACCACGGCTACTTGCACCAGCAGCGCCACAAGCGCGCTCAACGCACCGATCATCAGGCTGCGCTCCATCGGGCCGACCGCAGCTTGGTGCATGACATGCCACAGATAACCACCGGTAAGGATGGCGACCATGGCCGCGCCCATCTGCGGGCGAAACAGCCGCCGCGCTTCACTGCCGCCGGTGCGCGCCAGCGCGGCGGTGCTGCCTGCCCAGAACACGGCGGACAGGACATGGAGAGCTATGGCTATCACCAGTACGTAGTACATCGCTTCGCTCCTGCACGGGAATTATATTGACTATACATACAGTATATTTAAATACAAGCCATGCCGGAAACGATTGGCTGGATCACGTCGCGAGATAAAAAAAGGCCCGCTCTTGCAGCGGGCCTTGCATGACGTCGCGCGGATGAAAGCGTGCTTATTGGACCGGATGGATCTGCGTATAAATCACCTGCCAACGCCCATTGCGTTTGGCCCACACGTCGACGAAGCGCCCGCGGAAGGTAAATTCCTTGCCCTGGTTGCTGCCCTTCGCATCCACCATGCCGGCAAGCACCGCACCGTCGGCCCACACCTTGCTCACCTGGTCGTAGAGATCGACCGAGATGGTCTTGTTGCCCGGTGCGGTCTGGTCGGCGATGAATTGCGCCTTGGTCTGGTTCTTTCCGCTGGTGCCGGCCAAGGTGTAATCGTCGGCGAGAACCCGTTCGAGTTCCGCCTTGTCGGCTTTGAATTGCGCGATGTCATACGCCGTGGCGGCGGCAGCGAGGTCTTTCGGCAACTTGCTGTAGTCGCCGACTTCCTTCGCCTGCGCCGAGCCGGCGATCAAGGCAACGCAGATCGCCGCGAATCCGAGTGATGAACGCATATCCCCTCCCAAGTGGATGTTCACGAGCACGACAGCCGGAAATCGGGGGAAGCTGAAGCCGGCATTGGACACCTCGCCGCTTGCCCGCGCCTATGGGCCAGAAGTCAGTGGGCAAGGCGAAGCGCAGCATGCGCCATCCGGATAAAACGACGAAGGGCCGGATCCTCGATGAAGAGAATCCGGCCCTTTGCATTTACGCAGCTACGCCGACTCAGGCTGCGCCGAACAGCGCCAGCGCCTGCTCATTGAAGCCATTGACGAAGCCATGCTCGTTCGGCCCGACATTGGCGCGGAATGGCTTGGCGCCTTCCACCAGTACTTCGTCCACGTCGGTGCCCAGCACTTCCATCGTTTCGGCGATGAACTGGTCCAGCGGCATCGCCTGCTCCGCCTCCTGGCTGTTCAACAGCTCGGTGCGCACCCACGGCGGTGCGATTTCCAGCACGCGCACGCCGGAGTTGCGCAGCATGAAGCGCTGCGACAGCACGTAGGAGTGCAGCGCCGCCTTGGTCGAGGAATAAATGCCGCTTACTGCCAGCGGTACGAAGGCAAGCACGGAACTGGTGTACGCGACGACGGCGCCCTGCTTCGTCTTCAGGTGTTCGATCAACGCCGAGGTCATGCGGATCGGGCCGAGCACATTGGTATCGATGGTGGCAGTGAGCAAGGCGTCGTCGATTTTCCCGCCGACCTCGTCGATCTGCATGATGCCGGCATTGTTGATCAACACGTTCAAAGCGGGATGCTGCGCGATCAACTGCTTCGCCACGCGTTCGATGCTGGCCGGATCGGTGATATCCAACTCGATCGCCTCCATGCCCGGGTTGGCGGCGATCACCGCATCCAGATGTCCGCGCCGGCGCCCGGCGATGATGACCTTGTTGCCACGTTGATGCAGTGCTTCGGCCAGCGCGCGGCCGATGCCCGAGGCACCGCCGGTGATGAAGATGGTGTTGCCGGTGAGTTTCATGGGGAAAGTCCTTGCAGGAAGTTGTGCGGGGAAACCGTCGCCGGACATCGGCAACTGGCTTGGGGATTCGGCTTCGGTCGCTTCGTCTCCTGGCATGTCCCCATGCCTTGAAGGAATCGGCCCATGCCGGAGTAGAATCTCAATGGCGATCACCATTGATGTTGATCAGACTGGGCCCCGTCCGACCGATTGTCAATGGCGATCACCATCGTATTTTTGAATCGGTCCGATAGACAGCCACCGCCAAGGAGCGCGCCCATGGGCGTTACCAAGCAGCAAGCCATTGAAAACAAAAAGGCTATTGTCGAAGCTGCGGAAAAGCTGTTCCGCCGGCGCGGGGTGGCTGCGGTCGGGCTGACCGAGCTGACCAAGGCCGCCGGCTTCACCCAGGGCGGCTTCTACAACCACTTCAAATCCAAGGACGCCCTGGTCGCCGCGGTGATGGAGAAGGCGATGGAGGACGGCGCTACGTTGTTCAACTCCGGTGTGCAGGCGTCGAAAGCCGCCAAGGCCACGCCGATCAAGCGGCATGTCGAGTGGTACCTGTCGCAGGAACACCTGGCCAATATCGAACAGGGCTGTCCGTTGACCGCGTACGCCGGCGACGTGCGCCGGCTGAGCGAGGAAGCGCGGCAGTCGTATACCGACGGCCTGAAGTGGAATATCGAGCAGTTGGCCAGCCTGCTCGACAACGACGACCCGCAACAGCGGCGCAAGCAGGCCACCGCGCTTTTCAGCCAGCTGGTGGGCGCCTTGGTGTTGTCACGCGCGGTAGCCGAAACGGATCCCGCGTTGGCCAGCGAGATCCTGGAAGCCGGACGCCAGCAGTTGCTGCTCGCCCTGGGGAAATGATCGCGGGCAAGTGATCGCGGGCAAGTGACCGCGGCCCGGGCCTTGCCACCCGTGGACCGGCGCTAAGATGCCCCGTCCGGGGAGACGGGGGACAACGATGTGGAAGCGGGTGCTCGGCTATGGGGCGCTGCTGGCGGCGGGAACGCTCGCCCTGCAATGGCTCGACTACCAGCGCCTGGCGCGGATGCATTCGGGCGACATCTACCTGTTCCTGGTCGCCGCCGCCTTCCTGGTGCTCGGCATCGTGCTGGGCGTGCGGGTCTTCGCGGCGCCGGCGGCGGCCGCCTTCGACGGCAACCCCAAGGCGCAGATGGCGTTGGGGCTGAGCGGGCGCGAACTGGAAGTACTGCACGAACTGGCCGCCGGCCACTCCAACAAGGAGATCGCCGCGCACCTCCACGTCTCGCCGAACACGGTCAAGACGCACGTCGCGCGCCTGTTCGAGAAGCTGGGCGCGAAGCGGCGCACCGACGCCATCCGGCGAGCCCGCGAGCTGGGCCTCGTGCCCTGAGCCCGGCTTATTTCGCATGAGCAGGCGCAAATCATCCATTCGGGCGATTGCCCGGCGGCGCCGGATCGCGGCCAATGGCGGCACCATTCATCGCTGAGGAGCAGCACCGTGTTACGGACCATCCTGAAATATGGCGTGATCGCCGGCCTGGTCGTCGGCGGCTTCGAGCTGGCCACCTTCGTGCTGTTCTCCGGCATGCCGCCGCTGAAATACGGCATGGTGGTCGGCTACACGACGATGCTGATCGCCCTGAGCGCGGTGTTCGTGGGGATCAAGCGGCACCGCGACGTGGACCGGGGCGGAGTCATCGGCTTCTGGCCGGCGCTCGGGGTCGGGCTGGGCATCAGCTTCATCGCCGGGATCTTCTACGTAGCCGCGTGGGAAGCGGTGCAGTCGATGATGCATATGGATTTTGCCAGCTCCTACGCAAACGCCATCATCGCGAGCCAGAAGGCCAAGGGCGCGAGCGACGAGGCATTGGCGAAACTGACTACCGAGATGGAGGCGTTCAAGGTCCAGTACGCGAACCCGCTGTTCCGCCTGCCGATGACCTTTGTCGAGATCTTCCCGATCGGAGTGCTGGTGTCGCTGGTGTCGGCAGGCTTGCTGCGCAACAGCCGGTTCCTGCCCGCGCGCAGAGGCTGACCCGTCGCGCCGCCGCGATATCGACGGCTGCGCTCAAGCAGCCGTCAAGCGCTCTCCCACGAGAAATCGTAGAAGACCCGCAGCAGGTTGCCATCCGGGTCGGCCGCCGTGAACTCGTGCAACTGCCATGGTTTCGATTCCGGCGGCGCCACGATCGTGGCGCCGTTGGCGTTCCATGCACGGTGAAGTTCATCCACCGCCTCCCTGCTTTCCAGATTGATCCACAGCAGGATGGGCGCTGCATTGCCGTAGGCCTGGCGGAAATCGGCGTCGGTCAGAAAAAGGCGGCATTCGCCTTTCGAGATGCCGGCAATGCCGCCGTGGTCCACGCCGCCCCAGTCCAGGGTGAAGTCCAGGCAGCGCCGGTAATAATCGATGGCCTTTGCGATATCGCCGACGGGCATTTCAGGGACCGCGGCGGGAAAGTTCGCGCTCATGCTCGATCCTCTCTTACGGAAGGTTGTAGCGGCAGCGCTTATGGCGTCGAACCGCCAGTCGCCGCGACGTGCACCCGCAATATCCTGCGCAACTCCAGGATAGCCGCCGGCGTCTCCTGCACGCTATGCCACGAAGGCACCGCCAGCTCGGATTCGGCGCCGTCCAGGTGCGCGCTCTTGTAGGGCACCACGCCATCGCTGCTGTCGGCCAACGGCCCCGGCGGCGTATAGACGCCAACGATGGTGTGGTAGCGCACCTTCGGCGACATCGGCAGATCCGCCGCGGCGACAATGAAAGGATCCTTGTCGCTGAGGTTGTCGACACTGTTGGGAATACGCACCGGCGTGCCGCTTTCGCCTTCCTTCAGCAGGTCGGTGATGTTCGCCACTTCCTTGAGCACATTGGCCGGCAGGCGGATCAGGTTGGCCATCCAGCGCGCGATGGTGTTCTGCGCATACGGCGTGCCGCGGTGCGGCGAGGCCAGGAACACCGTGCGCGATACCTGCGGCATCGGCGTGAACTGCAGGTAGGTTGCAAGGCGCTCGCGCAGGCGCTGCTGCTTCGCCTTCGACAGGTTGTCGCGCGCCGGCATCAGGCTCCACAACTTGTCGCCGCTGGACGACACCAGCAGGCGTGCAAGCACGCCGCCCATGCTGTGACCGATCAGCACCACGTTGTTGGAAGCGCGCGCCTGGCCGCCTGGATCGAAATGCTGGAAGGTGGTGTCCAGCGCCTTGCGGATATTGGCAAGATTGACCGCGATCGGCGCATTGGTCGGGTAATAGATTTCCCACACCTGATAGTTGCGGCGCAGATCCTCGTCGCCCATCACTTCATTGGACACGTTGATCCATGCCTCCGGGCTGCTGGCCAGGCCGTGCAGCATGACGATGGTCATGCGGCTGGGATCGTAGGGCTGCATCAGCAGCACGCGCGGCGTCTGGATGCCGCCTTCCCGGCCCAGCAGCGAGCGGATCGACTGCGTGGCAAAACCCGAACGCGCCAGCCACACGCCGTACGCAGCGGTGAAGTTGCCGGCGAGCGGCACCTGATGCCCCGCGATGGTCATCGAGTCTTCGTGGTAAGGGTCTTCGACCTGCACCGTTGCCTGCTTGGTCGCAAGCACGTCATTCAAATTGGCACCGTCGAACAGGATCGCGCCGGTCATCGATACATAGTCGGGATCGCGCCACGGCACGTCGTTGCCTGGCGCATCCGGCGGCGCCACCGCCACGAATTCCGAACCGAAACCGTCGCGCCGGTACACGTTGCGCACGCCGTTGAAGCGCAGCGTCGAGGCGGGAATCAACTCGGCCGGATCGGTAGCCGCCCCCGCCCAGCGCACCGCCGGCTCGTTGCCGGTGACGTTCCAGCCGGCCAATTGGGCGTACCTCGCATGCCGCTCCAGCCGCGGCAGCTCCTGGAAGAAGCGCGTCATCGCCCGCTGCACGGCGAAGTTGTAGAAGCCGATCACCCGCACCTGGCGCAATTCGAACGAGCGCTCGGAGGGTTGGCGCCTGGTATAGAACAGATAGGCATAGGCATAGCGCCCCGCCTGCAGATAGGCATCGAGTGCCTGGTCGCTCATCTGGGTGTCGTGGCTGCTGCGGTCGGTGCGGATGGCCAGGCCCAGCCACAGCTCGGACAGCGCGGAAAGCCGCTGCTCGTCGTCCAGCCCCGGCGAATGCAGCACGGTGTCCACGCAGGCCGGAAACGCGCGCTCGCAGTCGCGCGCGGCCAGCGCCACCACGTTGAGCGATTGCACGCTCTGGTCGCTCAGGCGCCCCGTGCTGATCACGTCGCCGCGCTGTTCGCTGACCGAATCGTGGGCATTGATGCGGCTGACGCCCACCATGGCGCAGGCGTTGAGGCATAGCAGGGCCGCCAGCAGGGCACAGCGCGCGAGCAAGGCGTGACTAGCGTGTTTCATTCGTGCGGAAGCCCCAGGTGCCTCGGGGCGAGGCAGGCGTGGGCGGATTTTGTCACAGGAGTGTTGCTAATCCGCAGAGGGGCCGATGGATCCACCACCGCCTGCGGGTGATGCCTGCCTTACGCCCGCTCCGCGCGAATCGCCGCCAGCGAGCGGCGCTGGGCTCCATGCTCATCGAAGTTGCCAGGCTCCAGCCATGCGTCGAAGGCGGCCGCCAGTGCGGGCCAGTCGCGGTCGAGCATGGCGAACCAGGCGGAGTCGCGGTTGCGCCCCTTGTAGACGATGGCCTGGCGGAACGTCCCTTCGTACTGGAAGCCCAGGCGCGCCGCGGCGGCGCGCGAGGGTGCGTTGAGGTCGTCGCATTTCCATTCGTAGCGACGGTAGCCGAGCGCGTCGAACACGTATTTCATCAGCAGGTATTGGGCCTCGGTCGACGCGGGCGTGCGCTGCAGCGCGGGCGCGAAAGCCACCCAGCCCACCTCGATGACGCCATGCGTGGGATCGATCCGCAGCAGCGCCAAGGTGCCGATCGCGCGGCCGGTGGCGCGGTCGATCACCGTGTAATGCATCGGGTCCGTGCTCGCTGCCGCCTTGTGCGCATGGCTGAGGTAACTCGCCTCGTCCTCGAACGGGCCGGCGGCCATGTAGGTCCAGGCGCGTGCGTCCGGCGCGGTGACATAGGCGGCATGGAGTTCGGCCGCGTGGCGTGGCGCATCGAGCGGTTCGAGGCGGCAGTAGCGGCCGTCGAGCGTTACGCGTTCGGGACGCGGGCGCGGCGTCCAGTCGGGCAGCGGCAGTCCGATGGGTTGTCCGTAGGCGTTGGTGGTGTGGGGCAAGGCGCGGTCTCGCTCGATGGGAGCCGGCGGCAGGCCGGCGCGAGTGGAGATCGTAGGCAGCCATAGGTACCATGAAAAGTGCCAGATCAAGTCCATTTTATGGTGCCAGCCCGTGATGCCTTCCCTGCCCGCCCGCACGCCCCGTCTTAGTCGGCAACAGCCGCTCGACGCTCCGCTGTCGCGCGCCGCCAGCGCGCCGTCGCTGCAACGCCAACTGCTGCAGCGGCTGCGCGAGGCGGTGCTCGGCGGCACCTTGCCGGCCGGCAGCCCGCTGCCCGGCACGCGCGCGCTGGCGGATGCGCTGGGGATCTCGCGCAATACGGTGATGGCCGTGTACGAGCAGCTGCTGGCCGAGGGATTCGTACAGTCGGATCGACGCGGTACGCGCGTCACCGAACTGACCCGGCCGGTGCGCGCCAGACAGGCCCCGGCGCTGCCGGTGGTCGCGCGCCGGGTGGCGAACCTCAAGCCACGCGCCGCCACGCCACCCGCGCACGAAGGCGGTCACTTCCGTCCCGGCGTACCTGCGCTCGCGCAATTTCCGGCCAGCGCCTGGCGCCGTGCGCTCGACCGCGCGGCGCGGCACGCCGGTCCGGCTGCGCTGGGCTACGGCGACCCGGCCGGCGAACCCGCCTTGCGCGCAGCCATCGCCCGGCATCTCGCCGTGACCCGCGGCGTGCACTGCGAGCCCGCGCAGATCGTGGTGACCGAAGGTGCGCAGGATGCGCTCACCTTATGCATGCAACTGCTGACCGATCCAGGCGATCTGGCGTGGATCGAAGATCCTGGCTACCGCGGCGCGCGGACCGCGATGCATGCCGGCGATCTGGCGGTGGTGCCGGTCCGCGTCGACGCACAAGGCTTATGCGTCGACGACGCCGATGCACGCATGCCGTCGCCGCGGATCATCTATACGACGCCATCGAATCAATACCCGACCGGCGCCGTACTCTCAGTCGCCCGCCGGCTGGCACTGATCGAGGCGGCGCGCCGCCATGGCGCGTGGGTGATCGAAGACGATTACGACAGCGAGTTCCGCCACACCGGCGAACCGGTTGGTGCGATGCAAGGCCTGGTCTCCGATGCGCCGGTGCTGTACGTCGGCTCGTTCAGCAAAACCATGTTCCCTGCGCTGAGGATCGGCTTCGTGGTACTGCCGGGCGCATTGATGCCGACCGTCGCCGCCGCACTGCGCGAACTGCAGCGCGGCGCGCAACGCCATGCGCAACTTGCGCTCGCGGATTTTATCGACAGCGGCGAATACGCGCGCCATCTCGGCCGGATGCGGCGCTTGTACCGCGATCGGCGGCATGCGCTGCTGGAGGCCTTGGAACGCTTCTTCTCCATCGAGCATCGCGTCGAAGGTGGACCGTGCGGCCTGCACCTGATGATCCGGCTGCCCCCGCGTTACCCGGATCGCGAACTGGTGGGCGCGGCGCGAGCACATGGAATGGGTGCGCTCGCGCTGTCGTCGTTCGCGATGAAGCCCAAGTCGACCGACAACGGTCTGGTGCTGGGCTACGGAAACACACCGGAACATATGTACGAACCGCTGCTGCGTACGCTGGCGAAGCTGGCACGTGGCGTTGCCGTGCGTTGAGTAATGGCAAGAGTTTGCAGAGCGAGCCACGCCAAACAAGCGGGCCCGCCCTGCGCTTCGCTTTCAGCAACCAGCCATCCAACTCACGCCGAAGGCAGTGGCGGCAGAATCGCTTCGGCTCGATCGCGCCGGGTGACCAGCGTCCAGATCTCCTGCGCGATGTCGTCCGGATCCATGCTGGGGATATCCCCTTCGAGCTTGATCCCTCGCGCTTCCAGCGCAAGCTTGCCAGCCGAACGGTCGATCATCGCACCGATGCTTACCGAGCCGGCGTAGACGCCCTGGCCTTTCGCTTCCGCATTCAGCGCCAGCGCGTAGTTGCGCGCCGCCGCCATCAGTGGGCCGATCGCCGCGAGCCCGGGCACCGGGTGCACGGCCGAGAGTCCACCGACGATGACCACCGCGCCATCGCCACGTTTCAGTTGCGCGGGAAGCACCGCACGCGAAACCTCGACCGCCGCGTACATCAAGAGGTCAGCGGCAGACTGCAGGGCCGCTGCGGACACTTCCGTCGCCGCAACGAAACTCAAGATCGTCGGCAACGGCGCGTACACGGCAACATCGATTCCGCCGAAGCGCTCCTCGATGGCCCCGACCAGCGCGGGAATGCCATCGAGCTGGCCAAGGTCTGCGGCAAACGCCGCCGCCTCGATACCAGCGCTTGCCAATTGAGCCACTCGCTCCTGCAGCGGCCCGGCCCGGCGCGCCACCAGCGCCACCCGATAACCCTCGCTTCCGAACCGGGCCGCCAGAGACGCGCCGAGGCCCGGACCAGCGCCAAAAATGGCGATAGTCTTCTTATAAGTCATTGAATATTCCTTCGGTATAGAATGGGAACCAGGTAACTAATGATTCGTGAGTTACCGAACCACACCGTGGATGGTATGGACGCTGCTCCCCGTCCCACAAGAAGGCACATGCATGTCACCGACGCACATCGAATTCACCGAAACGCCCCGCCCCACCATCGACAACTGCCGCGCGACACGCGACATCCTCGACCGCATCGCCGACAAATGGAGCGTTTTCGTCATCGCGATGCTGCGCGACGGGCCGCGGCGCTTCAATGAACTGCGCAGGGATGTGACGGGGATTTCGCAGCGCATGCTGACGCTGACATTGCGGGCGCTGGAGCGCGACGGGCTGGTGACGCGGACAATGTATCCAACGATTCCGCCGCGGGTGGATTACGAGCTGACGGAGTTGGCGAAGGGGTTGCTGGGGCCGGTGATGGAGCTGGTGATGTGGGCGGAGGCGAACAAGGAACTCATCGCCGCCGCCCGAAAGTCGTTTGATGAAGAAGCCGAGTCGGGCAATGCCGCCTCGGCCCTGCGGGCAGCGTTTCAGCGGCGATGAATTAACCCGGCCGTCCCGTACCGGACTCACCGAACCATCGGGCCGCAGCTTTCGCCGCTTCGTCAGGGATCGGCACACCCTCGGCAGCCCATGCCACGAAGCCGTCGGGCCGGATAAGCACCGCCGTCAATCCCAGACTGTCCTGCGCTGCGCTGGCGACATAATCGATCTGGCCGCTCCAGCGCTGCGCCAGCGCTTGCAGCGATGCGCTGGCGTCAAAATCGAGCAGCAAGCCTCTCCCTGCTTTCAGGTATTCGCCAAGCCTCGTTCCATCCACCAGCTCGATATCCGGCGCACTGCGCCCCACCAGCGGATGCCCATCGCCAAGCTCATAGCGAAGCGCAACACCCCACACGCGCTCGGCAAAATACGTCGCACCATCGCGCGTATCGATCAGGTCGCGAATGATCGCTTCCAGCGCCCGCGAACTTCGGCTCGGCCGCATCAATGCAACCTGCGCGCGCGACCAGTCCAGCACCTGGGCGCCGATGGGGTGCCGCTCGGTGGTGTAGGTGTCGAGCAGTCCGTCCGGCGCATCGCCGCGGATCGTGGCGGCGAGTTTCCATCCCAGGTTCATGGCATCGCCAAACCCCAGGTTGAGTCCCTGCCCGCCGAGAGGCGAATGGATATGCGCGGCGTCGCCGGCGAGCAGCACGCGTCCCTTGCGGTAGCTCGTGGCCTGGTTGGCGCGGTCCGTCCAGGTGCTGGCCAGGTGCAGGGACGTCACGGTGACGTCCGTGCCGGAGATGCGACGCAACACCTCCTGCACATGTTCGAGTGCAATCGGCTGAGTGCGGTGATACGCACCGCCATCGAAATCGACCATCGCGATCGTCCCGGGCGGCGTATAGGTGTACATGCCGGTGGACGTGTAATGGCGGCCGGGCTGGAGTTGCTCCGGATCGGCCAGCTCGACTGCAATGGAGTAACCGGTGAATTCCGGAGCGGTGCCGACGAACTCGAAACCCCCGGCTTTACGCACCAGGCTGCGGCCACCGTCGCAACCGACCAGCCAGCGCCCATGCACGGTTTCGCCCCCGGCGCGAACGGCTACGCCTTCATCCGACGGATCGAAACCTTCGACCCCGGCGCCACGCCGGATCTCCACGCCCATGGCGTCTGCACGTGCGGCCAGCACGGTTTCGAGGGATTCCATCTCGGCCATCACGTTGGTACCGGCCGGACCAGGCAAGCGGTAAGGCCACTTCGAGCTGTCGATCCGGTCCTGGTAGAACTGGATGCCGGCGAAGTGTCCGGCCGGCCGGCGGGACTGGCCCAGCCAATGCGCAGCGGCGGTGTGGTTGGCGCCGTCCTTGGACAGCTGCAGCGCCGGCAGCTCGTCCAGCAGGCCGCGGCGGTAGAACGCTTCGATGGTGGGCGCGGACAGGCCACGCATGCCGAACGGCAGGCGCTTCAGCGGGGAGCGCGGGTCGCCGGCCTGCTCCAGCACCAGCACGGAAAGCTTCGCGAGGCGCAGCTCGCAGGCGAGGAACAGGCCGACAGGGCCTGCTCCGGCAATGATGACGTCATGGATCAAAGCGATGTCCTCGAATGAGCGCCAAGCCGATCGGGGGTATCGATCGCCCCGGCAAATTGTTACACTGAGTGTAAGTTTTACGGAGAGCACCCGGCCATGTCAAATCCACCCGGTCTGCGGGACAGCAAGAAAGCGGCGACGCGCCTGATGATTTCGAACGTGGCCACCGGCCTGTTCCTCGAACGCGGCTTCGAAAACGTATCGATCGACGAGATCGCGCTCGAAGCCGGGGTCGCCAGGAAAACCGTGTTCAACTACTTCCCGCGCAAGGAAGACCTGGTCTTCGATCGCGAGGACGAAGGCCGCGAACTGGTGCGCCAGGCGATCGCCGCGCGTGGCGAGCAGCCACCCGTGCTGGTGTTCCAGGCGCTGATGCGCGCACTGGTGGATGAGCAGCACCCGATGTTCCGCATCAACCGGCGTCCCATCCAGTTCTGGAGCGCCGTCGCGGACAGCCCCGCGCTCACCATCCGCGCGCGCGAACTGCAGGGAACGCTGGCCGACGACCTGGCAGCGATACTGGCCGATGCATTGGGCCGGCCGCATACCGATCCGGAGGCGCGCCTGGCGGCGAGCATGCTGATGGGCACGCTGGTGGTGGCTTATGGCGAGGCGCTGCGTGCGTTCCGTACCAAGCGCAAGGTTGGCGAGGCGCTCGCAGGGGTGATGGAGCGGGGTTTTGCCGGCGTCAATGCCGCGCTCGCCGGCACGCCGTATGTCGAACGGGAAGCGACGCCCAAGCCGCCTCGCACGTCACGCTCCCGCTGAAAAACCACGCCCTCCCGCCAGGGAGAGCGTGGATCGACAGCATGCTTGCGCCTTACAACTGCGATTGCGTCGTCGCGTTGAACTTCATGCCCAGGCTGCTCTCCAGATTGCCGATGGCAAACTCCAGCACGCTGAACAGCTTCGCCCGATCCGTCGCGTTGCTGATGTCCAGGCTCGCCGTACCCGCCACACCGGCCTGGCCCAGCGCGGTATTGAACGCCGCCTGCGCCTGCGCCGCCGAGATATAGCTCGACGACGTACCGGCCTGGTTCGCGTAGGCCAGGGTCTGGAATACGTTGGAGAACACGCTGCCCAGCGTGCCGGCGCTGACATACACGTGGTTGGTGGGCGTCACCAGGGTAGTGGCGCTCGTGGTCGGGATCGGCTTGTCGTATAGCTGATCAAGGTAATAGCGCACCTGATACGGATACTGGCGATACGTATCCTGCACACCCCAGATCGAGCTGTAGGCATCCACCGAGGCCACCGTCGCCGCCGTGGCCGTTGCGCCCAGGCGGCTATAGCTGCCTACCAGGCCGCCGTAATAGCCCTGGTTGTAGGCCACGTTCAACAGCACGTCGAAGAAGTTGTTTGGCAAGCTCTTGAAGTTGGCCAGCGCATTGTTGAATGCCGGCTGCCAGGGCGTGACCCACCCACCTGTCCCGGTGCCGGTCACGATCAACGCGACGAAATCGTTGTAATGGAAATACGCCGTCAGGATCGGCCCGTAGTACTTGTTGTTGAACGAAGCCGGCGTCGGCTTGCTGTACTGCGTGGCGGCCGTGGCCATGGTGTAGCCGATGTTCTTCTGGATCGCGATGTAGTTGATCAGCGAATGGCCGGCCGGCGCATAGCTGCCGGACACCATGTCGGCGGCATAGTTGTTGATCTGGTACGGACCGCCCTGCCCGACGCCCATCACCGCCTGCTGGTCGGGCGAGGGATCGATCAACGGACCGGTGCCGACGTAGTACTGCGTCGCGAGGTTCTCCTGCAGCAGCTGCGCCAGCACCGAGCCGTAGACGTAGTCCTTGTTGAACTGCAGGCCGGGGTAGTACTGCTGTACCAGGTGGCCGTACATCACGCCGGCAATGAGGTTCGACACGATCAGGTCGGTGTAGTTGTCGCCGGTGAGGACCAGTTGATCCTGCGCGCTGCCCACGCCGAGCAGCAGATGGAAATTGAGCGTGCCCGAGGTGCTGCCAACCGGCGGCGGCGGGGGCGGAGGCGGGGGCGGCGGATTCGTCGAGCCACCGCAGTTGGTAACGACAGTCCACGGCTGGCCGCTGCCGGATGCGCCGCTATGCGTGGCGGGATCGTCGCCGCGGGTCCACCAATTGGCACTGTAGTTGACGCCGTTCTCGCTCGCCTGGTCGCCGCCGACGTAGATGGTCGAGGCATTCCAGGCGGCGCTGCAGGCCGGTTGCGCTTGCGCATGCGCGGCGGCGGACGACACGGCCATGGCGGCCGCGGCGATCGCGCGCAAGCTCAGGGTGGACCACTTCGCCAGATGCTGCTTCCCAGGCATGGGCGTATCTCCGGATAAAGGCTGATGGGCGGTGCTGGACACCGGCGGCATGACAACGATTCCCCTCTTTCCCGTTGTCCGCGCGCAGCCTCACGCACCCATGCCGCTCGGGGCATGGATGGGATAAGCAGGAATACCAACAACAGCGCCCGTCGAACGGCGATGACAACGTTGTCTATCGTTGCGCCGTTATGACGCCAGCGACCGTGATGCGGATCGCAAAGGCGGGAGGGCTGCGTTCGATCAGGGCATCCGGGCGCGGCTTATGAAGAACCCTGCGCCGCCCGCCTCTGCCGCAAAGAACAGCCCCTCTCCCATCCGGGAGAGGGGCTTCGGGCCATCACCAGCGCATGCGGAAACCCAACGTCCCATTGAGTGCATGCGAATCCCCGAAATGCTTCAGGCCGGTCGAAGCCTGCACTTCGCCGTAGACGGAATAGCGGCCATCCGCCCAGTCCAGCGAACCGCCGAGACCAAAACCACCCCACAGTCGTTCGTTGCGCGTGGTGAAGTCGGTGCCGGCCACATTGACGCGCGCGTCGCCGCCGAAGTTGCTGTACAGGTTGGCGATCGCATAGACATGGGTGGCGACGGAGCCGGACTCGCCCTGGCGCGCACTGCGGTAATCCGCCATCACGCCCGCGCGTGCGGTGGTGGTCGTGCCCTTCTGCTGCGCGACGTGCGCGCCGAACGCATCGTCGAAGCTGTCGAAGCTGGTCTTGCCATAGCTCAACTGCGCCTGCGGAATCAGCGACCACTGGTCGCCCAGGCGGAAACGCCGGCCGGCTTCCGCACCCACCACATACGCGTTGCCCTTGTTGCCGTCCTTCAACAACTGCGCAAGCGTGGTGGAACGCAGATCGGTGTCGAGACTCGACCAGCGCGCCTGGCCATCGACATAGAAGCCGTTCTCGCCATACCAGGTAAGCGTGGCGCCGATGCCATAGCTGTTCGTCTTCAGGCGGCCCTGGCCATAGACCGAGCTTGCACTGGACTGATAGCGCCCGTATTGCAGCGTGGCGCCGCCGACCAGCTTGCCGCCCTCGCCTTCGCTCAGCGTGGTGTCGATGCCGGCCTCGGCCTTCCAGCTGGACAGGTCATAGCGCGTGGCGCTGGTGCTGGTCTGGGGCTTGAAGCTCTGGTCGCCGCCTTCGACGCGCATCCACAGGCCTTCGCCAGGTTTCATATTGTCTTCCGACTGGACACCGGTCCACAGGCGATCGCCGGTGCGCTGGAACAGCGTACCCAGCGTGTTGACCTGCTGCAGGATGCCGGCATAAGCCTCGTACAGCGGCACGCCGGGCTGATACAGCGGCTGCGGATTGCCGGGATTGCCCGGATCCGTCGGACCGGTGGAACCATTGACCAGCGCCGAACGCAGATACCAGTCGCCATCGTTCGCGCTGGCGCTGCCCTGGTACAGGCGATACGCATACGCGCCGGCCACCACCGCCTGCTGGCCCTGGAATACGTAATCGCCCTGCAAGGCGAACGTGCCGTTGGAGCTGCCCTGCACGTCGATCAGCTTGATGCCTTGCGTGGTCTGCGCGCCGGCGCCGCCCACGTTGTTGACGCGCACCGTGGTGTTGCCGGAGGTACTGCCGGCGACCACCAGCTTATCGGTGGCCGAGCTGTCGTCGCCCAGGACGGTGTTGAACAACAGCGTGCCGCCCTGCCCCGTGTAATCGCCCTTTACGGTCAGCGTGGTGCCCGGCGCCGTACCGAAATGCACCGTGCCCGCATTGCTCAGCGCGCCGACGCTTTGCGCGTGACCCGCCAGATCAAGCGTGGCATTGCCCAGAACAGTGAACGCCGAGGAAGCATTGAATGCATTGTCCACGGCAGCGGCGAGCGTACCCGCCGCTACCGTCGTGGCGCCGCCGTAGTTCGACGTACCGCCCAACACCAGGGTGCCGCTGCCCGCCTTGGTGAGGCTGCCAGTGCCGCCGATGCCGTTGTTGAGCGCAAGCGTGCTGCCGTCGTCCGTATTGATCGTGGCCGCGCCACCCAGGCCAACCGTGCGGCCGGTGACGAAACTGCCGGTGGTGTGCAGCGTGCCATCGTCGATGGAGAGATTGCCCGACGACGCACCGAGGTTGCCGTCGCTCGCCACCTGCAGCGTGCCGGCATGCACGCTGGTGCCGCCGGCATAGGTGTTGGCGCCGGTCAGCACCAGGGTGCCCAGATCGTCCTTCACCAGCATGCCGCTGCCGGTGAGCGCCGCATCGACCGTGGCGGTCATGCCCGTGCCGGCCGCGGTGCCGTCGCCCACGCGGATGGTGGCGGCGCCACCGGCCAGCGCCAGCGCGCCACCCGTCACGCGGTAGCCGTCGGCCTGGAACTGCAAGCCGGATGCGCTCACCTGGCCGTTGGCGTTGTCTACCGTCACCGTGCCGGCGGTGCCGCCGAACACGGCGAATGCGCCGTTGGTGTACGGCGCATTGAGCGCGCCGCTGGCATCGGTCCAGTAGTCGTTGTCGGCCAGGCGCCAGCTGCCGGTGCCGCCGGAGATGGCGCCATCGTTCGCATGGCCGGGGCCATCCCAGAAGCTGAGCGTGAGGCCGGCGCTGTTCACCAGGTTGACCTGGTGGGCGATCGAGGTCTGCACGAAGGCATCCGTGCTGGGCACGTTGCCGAGCGCCAGGCCGTTGTCGGCCAGCGCGCCGTCGTAGCTGAAGAGACGGTACACGCCGGCACCGAAGCTGCCGCCCGGTGCGGCCGTGACATCGAGCGTGCCGTCCAGCGTGAGGTTGCCATGCACCACGGCCAGGTCGTTCAACGCGCCACCGGGCGTGCCGGCCTGGCCGAGCTGATAGGCCAGCTTGCTGTTGGCGCCCAGCGCGAGGTTGCCGTTGATGGTGAGCGTGCCGGCCGCACCGGCATCGCCCGGGCTGAGCGTGGCGCCGTCGGCGACGGTGACATCGCCGCCGATCGTGCCCATGCCGCCCAGGGTGGCGCCGCTCTGCACCGTGGTGGCGCCGGTGGCGGCCACCTGGTTGCCATTCACCAGCAGCGTGCCGGACTGCACCGCGGTGGTGCCGGTGTAGCTGTTGGCACCGGTCAGCACGGCAGTGCCGCTGCCCTTCTGCACCAGCGCGCCGGAGCCTGACACGAGACCGCCGAACGCGTAGCTGTCGGAGCGATTGAATGCGAGCGTACCGTTGTCGGCCACGTCGCCGACGATCGAGCCGGCGCTGCCGCCTTCACCCAACTGCAGCACGCCACCGGTGATGGTGGTGCCACCGCTGTAGGTGTTGTCACCCGCCAGCACCAGGCTGCCGAGATCGGACTTGGTCATGCCGCCGGTGCCGGTAAGCACCGAGGCGATGGTCGCCGTCATGCCGGTGCCGGCGGTGGTGCCGTCGCCGACGCGGATGATGGTCGGTGCTGCACCCAGTGCGATGCTGTCGCCCTGCACGCGATAGCCGTCCACCGCGAACTGCATGCCGCCGCTGTTTACCGCGCCGAGGCTGCCGTCCACAGTCACCGTGCCGCCGGTGCCGCTGAAGATCGCGAACGACGCATCCTGGTACGGCGCGTTGATGCTGCCGTCCGTCACCGTCCAGTTGTCATTGCCGCTGTTGTTCTGCCACATGCCGTTGCCGCCCTGCACCTGGCCGTCGCCGCGCGCGCCGTTGCCGTCCCAGAAGTTGACGTTGAGGCCGGCGGTGTTGACCAGGTTCACCTGGTGAGCGATCGAGGTCTGCAGGAAGTAATCCGGCGACGGCACCGCGCCGATATTCATGCCGTTGTCGGTGAGCGTGCCGTTGTAGCCGATGATGCGGTAGATGCCCGGATCGAAGTTGCCGCCGGAGGACACCGCCACATTGAGCGTGCCGTCCAGCGAGAGATCGCCGTTGACCTGCACGAGATCGTTGAGCGGTCCGCCGACCACGTTGGCCTGGCCGAGGTTGACGTTGAGATTGCTGGCGTCGCTCATGCCGAGCTTGCCCTTGACGGTGAGCGTGCCCGGTGCGCTACCCAGGTCGCCCGGGCTCAGCGTGGCGCCGTCGGCCAGCGTCACGTCGCCGCCGATGCTGCCCTTGCCGCCCAGCGTGCCGCCGGCATCCACCGAGGTGGCACCGGTCGCGCCGCTCTGGTCGCCGTTGATGAACAGGCCGCCGGCGCGCACCGCCGTGGTGCCGCCGTAGCTGTTGTTGCCGCTCAGCACGGTGGTGCCGCTGCCCTGCTGTTCCAGCGAGCCGCTGCCGGAAATCTGGCCAGCGAGCGCAAAGGTGTCGCTACGGTTGAAGACCAGCGTGTCGTTATTGACCACCGCGCCCTGGACCGAGCCGCTGGTACCGCCGTTGCCTACCTGCAGCGTGCCGGCCTGGATCAGCGTATTGCCGGTGTAGCTGTTGTCGGCGCCGAGCACCAGGGTGCTGGCGCCCGTCTTGGTCAGCGAGCCCGCGCCGCCGATGGCGCCGTTGAGCGTCAGGTCGGCGTCGGTCTGGAAGCTGCCGCCCGCACTGTTCAGCGTCACGCTGCGCCCGGAGGTGAAGGCGGCGGTGTTCTCCAGCGTGGCGTTGTTGAACGTCAGGGCGCCGCTCGCATCACCCAGGTTCGCATCGCTGGAGACCACGACGCGGCCGGCATTGACGATGGTGCCGCCGGTGTAGCTGTTGTTGCCGGATAGCGTCAGTTTGCCGGCGCCGGTCTTGGTCAACGCGCCCGCGCCGGTGACGGTGCCGGCAAGCCCGAGGTCCGCCTGCGTCTCGAAAGTCGCGCCGCCCTGGTTGATGGTCACCGCACGCGTGGAAGCGATCGCCGCGATGTTGCGCAGCGTGCCGCCATCGAAGGCAAGCCCACCCGCGGCATTGCCAAGGTTGGCATCGGCAGCGACCTGCAACACGCCGCTGTTGACCGTGGTGCCACCGGTATAGGTGTTGGCGCCACTCAGCACCAGGGTGCCGAGATCGTCCTTCACCACACCATCGGTACCGGCCAGCGTCGCGGCGATGGTGGCGGTCATGCCCGCGCCGGCGGCGGTGCCGTCGCCCACGCGGATGATGTTCGACACGCCGCTCAAGGTCAGCGTGCCGCCGGCGATGGTGTAACCGTTCACCGCGAACTGCATGCCCGAACTGGTCACCGCACCCAGGCTGTTGTCCACGGTGACCGTGCCCGGCGCGCCCATGAAGATGCCGAACTCGCCGTCGGTATACGGCGCGTTGTACTGGCCGGTCTGGTCGGCCCAGTTGTCGTTGCCGGCGGAGTTCTGCCACACGCCGGTGCCGCCATCGATGGTGCTGTTGGCGTGGCCGGCCGGGCCGTCCCAGAAGTTGAGCGTGAGGCCGCCGCTGTTGAGCAGGTTCACCTGGTGCGCGACCGAGGTCTGCACCTGGAAGGTGCCCGACGGCGTGCTGCCGAGCGCAAGGCCGTTGTCGGTCAGCGTGCCGTCGTAGCTGATGATGCGATACAAGCCGGGGCCGAAACTGCCGCCCGGCGTGGCGGCCACGTTGAGCGTGCCGTCCAGGTTGAGGTTGCCGTGCACCACGGTCAAGTCGTTGAGCGCACCTCCCACCACATTGGCCTGGCCGAACTGGTAATTCATCGCGGCGCCGGCATTCAGCGCCAGGCTGCCGTTGACGGTAAGCGTGCCCGCCGCGCCGGCGTCGCCCGGATTGAGTGCGCCGCCGTTGGCCACGTTGACGTCGCCGCCGATGATGCCCTTGCCGCCGAGCGTGCCGCCGTTCTGCACGCTGGTGGCGCCGGTGGCGCCGGACTGGTCGCCGTTGACCAGCAGCGTGCCGGCCTGCACCGCCGTGGCGCCCTTGTAGCTGTTGGTAGCGGTGAGCACGGTGGTGCCGCTGCCGAGCTGGGTGACGCCGCCGATACCGGAGACCAGGCCGCCGAAGGTATAGACGTCCGAACGGTTGAAGGCCAGCGTGCCGTCGTCGACCACGTCGCCGAGGATGCTGCCGTTGGCACCGCCGTTGCCGAGCTGCAGCGTGCCGGCGCCGATGGTGGTGCCGCCGGTATAGGTATTCGCGGCGGTGAGCACGGTGGTGCCCGTGCCCTGCTGCAGCACATTGCCGGCGCCGGAGATGGTGCCGGGCACGGTCGAGCTGTCGGAGCGGTCGAACGCCAGCGTGCCGGCCGCGACGATCACGTTGGCGCTGGCGATCGAACCGGTGGTGCCACCGGCGCCGAGCTGCAGGATGCCGCCGTTGACGACCGTATTGCCGGTGTAGGTATTGGTGCCGGTAAGCGCCCAGGTGCCCGCGTCGTTCTTGGCCAACGTGGTGATGCCGCCGGAGGCGTCGATGATGCTGCCGCCCATCACGTTGAGGCCGGTGTTGCTGCCGCCCAGGCCCAGCGTGCGGTTGCCGGTGCCGGCGTAGGCGGCCGAGCCGGTGTTGGCGAACACGATTGCGCCGGTGCCGGAGGACTCGATCACGCTGGAGCCGGTGGACAGCGTGAACAGGCGGTCGGTGGTGTCACCCGCGCCGGTATAGCGCAGCGTGGCGCCGCTGCCGATCACCAGGTTGGCGGCGGCGTTGGACGACTGCCCGAGGCTGCTGACCTGGCCGCCGTTGGCGAGTTTGTCCACGCCCAGCACGCCACCGATGATGGTGGTGACGCCGGTATAGGTGCTGGCCGGGTTGCGCAGGATCCAGGTACCGGTGCCGGTCTTGCGCACCGAGGTCTTGCCGCTGCCGTTGTCGGCAAGCTGCAGCGCCAGGCTGTTGTTGTCGGTGCTGGTACCGGTCAGGGTGACGGTCTGCGTGGTGTTGGGACTGCTGAAGACCAGCGCCCCGGTATTGCTGAACTGCACCGCGCCGGTGCCCGACGCATCCAGCGCACTGCTGGCGGAGGCGCCCAGGGTCAGCAAGCGGTTGGTGCTGTCGCCGGCACCCACGTACATAAGGGTGCCGCCGTTGAGCACGAGGTTGCCGGCGCCGACGCTGGACGCGCCGATGGAGCTGGCGCTGCCGCCGTCGGCGAGCTTGAACACCTGCAACTGGCCGGCGTTGACGGTGTTGCTGCCGGTGTAGGTGCTGGAGGTACCGGACAGGTACTCGATACCGCCGCCGTTCTTGACCAGCTTGCCGCTGCCGCTGATCACGCCGGCGTAAGTAGCCGCGGCCTGGCTGCTGGCGCCGTTGATCACCGTGAGCGTGGCGCTGCCCAGGTCGATGTTGCCGCCGGCCGCGCCGCCGCCATAGAAATAGCTGAGGCTGGTGTTGAAACTGTTGAGATCGAGCAGCGTGCCCGCGCTGTTGTCGACCGCCATATAGCCGGGCCCGAACGCATTGGCGATACCGGCGCGCAGCACGCCGCCGCGGTTATAGGTGCCGCCGGTGTAGGTGTTGGCGCCGCTCAGCACCAGCGTGCCCGGCCCCTGCTTCTGGAACTGCCCGCCGCCCTGGATGATGCCGCTCACGCCCAGCGTGGTGGCGGCATTGGCGATGTTGAGCGCACCGTTGCCGACGAGCTGGATGCCACGGTCGATGTTCACGCTGGCGCCGGTGTAGATCACTGCACCGGTGTTGAGCGCGAGGTTGCCCGGCGCGCTGCTGGACGCGCCGAGGCCGCTGGCCTGGCCGCCGTTGGCCAGGCAGTCGACGCTGAGCGTGGCGGAACTGAGCAGGGTGGCGCCGGTATACGTATTGCCGCAGCCGCTCATGGTCTGCGTGGAGCTGGCCACCGACACGCCACCGGTGCCGCTGATGGCACCGGTGAAGCTGCCGGTGTTGTTGATCTGCAACGTGCCGGTGCTGAGCGTGACGTTGCCTGCGCCCCACAGTCCGCCCACCCACACCTTGTTGCCGGCCAGGTCGGCGGTCGCGCCGGCATTGACCGTCAGGCGGCCCGCGCCCGCGCCCGTGGCGATGCCGCCGAACGCTTGGTTGGAACCGGCGCGAAGGGTGCCCGCGTTGACGGTCGTGCCGCCGCTATAGGTATTGGTCCCGGACAGCACCAGGGTGCCGGCGCCCTCCTTGGTCAAGCTGCCGACACCGATCACCGTGCCGCTGTCCGTAAGCGTGGTGGCCACTTGCGCCACGTCGACGCGGCCGACGCCGGAGCCGAGCGTGAAGCCGCGATCGGTCGATGCGGTGGCGCCGGTGTATTGCAGGCCACCGCCGGTCTGCAGCACCAGGCTGGCCGGATCGCTCGTGCCCGCACCGATGCCGCTGGCTGCGCCGCCATTGGCCAGCGTACCGACGGAAAGCGTGCCGTTGCCGACGGTGACCGCACCGACGAAATCGTTGGCCGCGTTCGACAGCGTCAAGGTGCCGGTGCCGGTCTTGATGAAACCGGCATCGTCGGGGCTGGTGACCACGCCGCCGAACGCGAGGTTGGCGTTGCCGTCGACCTGGATGGTGCGTGACGGCCCGCCGTTGACCAGGGTGAAGCCGCGATCGCTGCTGGCAGTGGCGCCGATATAGCGCAGCGTGCCGTTCTCGATCACCAGGTTGGACGAGGCATTGCCCGACGCGCCGATGGCGCTCGCCGCGCCGCCGTTGGCGACGCTGTTGAACTGCAAGGTGCCGCCGCTGACCGTGGTTGCGCCGGTATAGGTGTTGTTGCCCTTCAGCACCACCGAGCCGGTACCCGAGCCGCCGGAGATAAAGCTGGTGGCGCCGCCGTTATCGACGATGGTGGCAAGGATGTTGAAGCTGCCGCCGCTGTTCTGCAGCACGCCCAGCGGACTGCCGCCGGCGCCGCCGGTCATCGAACCGCCCTGGAAGGTCTGCGCGGCATTATTGGCCGAGGGCGACACGATGATGCTGCCGTCCACGCTGAGCGTATTGGCTGCGCCGATGTTCACCGCCGAATTCGATGGCGCGGTGACCTTGAGGCCACCGAGCGCAACGTCGCCGTTCACCGTGCCGAAGTACGGCGTGTTGGCATTGCCGCCCTCGTCGCTGACGATGTCACCGTTGAGCCACAGGGCCGCATTGTCCTTGTTGGCATACGAGGTAAAGGCGGTGATCACGCCGCCCGTAACCTGCGCGTAGTCCGTGCCGTTGACCGTGGCCCAGCCGCCGAGCGCACCGTCCGCATGGGTGGTGGTGATGGTGGCGCCGGTGTTGAAACCGAAATCGAGCAGGCCGCCGCTGCGGTTGATCGCACCCAGGCCCACGCTCAGCGTGCCGCCGGCGGTGGTGCTGATGCGGTTGCTGCCGGCGCTGACGGTCAGGCCGTTGAAGTTCTGGCTGTTCGCCCCGGCCTTGCCCTTGATCGACAGCGTACCGCCGCCCAGGTTGAGCACCGAGCTGCCGCTGATGATGTTGCTGGCAGGTGCGCCGGCCGCCGTGAAGTCCAGCGCCAGCGTGCCGCCGCCGATCGTGGTGGCGCCGGTATAGGTGTTGGCGCCGGTGAGCGTCTGCGTGCTCGCGCCGATCTTGGTAAGGCCGCCGGTGCCGGCGATGCTGCCGGCATACGCCGCACTGCCCGCGGTGGCATTGAGGGTGAGCGTACCGCTGCCGAGGTTCAGCGTGCCGCCCGTACCGGCCAGCGACGGCGTGCTGACGGAGAAGTTGTTGAGATTCAGCGCACCGCCGTTGACGATCAGGCCCTTCGAGGTACCGAATGCATCGGCACTGCCCGCGGTGAGCGTGCCGGCCTGCACGGTGGTGGTGCCCACGTAGGTGTTGGCACCGCTGAGTAACCAATTGCCGCTGCCGTTGATCACCAGGTTGCCGGTGTTGGAAATGGCGCCGCTCACCGTATTGGTGCCGGCGTAACTGCCACCCAGGGTGAGCGTGTCGACGCCGCCGGTGACGAAAGCCATCTGCCCGGTGTACGCGAGCGCACCCGTGCCATCGTTGTAGAACGCGCTGGTGCCGTCGGAGGTGAGCGTGCGGTTGGTCGAGGTCGCCGCACCGACGTAGCGCAGGATGCCGTTCTGCAGGTTCAGATTGCCCAGCGTATTGACGCCAAACGAACTGGCGGTACCGCTGTCGGCCAGCACCGGCGCGATCACCGTGATCGTGTTGATGGTGGACGGGCCGGTGTAGGTGTTGGAGCCGCCCAGCGCGATGGTGCGGCCCGCGCTACCACCGTACGCGACGACGCGGTCCGACGTACCGCTGATCGTGCCAAGCAGTTGCATGTCGCCCGATACCGCCTGCATGTTGTGGCCGGTCAGCCAGGCGCCGGTCAAGGCGATGTTCCCGGTCAGCACCAGCGTGCCGGTGCCGACGTTGCGCAATGCCGTTCCGGCGGCGGACGTATTGGTGAAGCGGAAATCGCGATTGGACGTGTTGCCGGCGCCGCTGTAGTTCAAGGTGCCGCCGAGGCCACTTCCCGACTGGACGATGATCAGGCCATTGGCAGCCGTCGTCGGCGCACCGAACGAGCTGGCCTCGCCGATATTGCCGATCGAGGTGAAACCATACGTGCCGCCGCTATAGAAGTTGGTCACGCCGTCGTAATCGCTGGCGGCATTGCCCATGACGACGCCGCTGCTCGCGTTCACGTTGCCGGTGCCGGTGAAACGGGCATAGCCGACGCCATTGCCTGCCAGGGTGGCCGTGCCGCCGGTCAACGTCACCACTCGCGTGGAAGCGAGTTGGCCGCCGCTGGCCGAGAGCGTGGTACCGGTAGCCATCGTGACACCGTTGCTCGCGGCACCGAGGGCGGTGTCGCTGGTGACGGCGAGCGTGCCGCCGGTGAGGTTGATGCCGCCGCTGAAGGTGTTGGCCCCGCCCAAGGCCAGGATGCCGGCCGCCGACTTGGTCAGCCCCGCGGTACCGGCGATCACCGAATTGATGGTGGCGCTGCCCGCGATGGTCGGCGTGGTGCCGGCCAGGTTGAGCGTGCTGCCGTTGAGCACGTAGCCGGCGAGGCTGAAGGTCAGCGTGTTCGCCGTGATCGGCGTCTTCAGCGTGACGGTGCCCGCGGTGCCGGCGAAGATCGCGTTGTCGATCGCGGCGTTGTTCCAGGTATAGAACGGACCGGCCACGCCATCGCTGGCGGCATTCCAATACTGCGAAATCGTGTCCCAATCGCCGCTGCCGCCGCTGCCGGCCGAACCGCCGTTGACGTCCCAATAGCGATCCGCTGCCAGCACCTGTGGCGCATACAACGCCGCGAGCACGCCCAGGCGCAAGGTCCAGGTCGCCACGGAAGACCGCGTCGACCGCTTACGCGCATCCGCACCCGCAGCACCGGGACGGCCATGCCCCTTGCCATGCCGGCCAGCCAGTTCGGAAGCGACGACCCAGGCGTTCAAGGTCCGCGACCACACGATGCGGAATACACGATTCATTGATTGTCCCCTGTCGAAAGCAAGCAGCATCCACACGGCGGCCTGCGGCCACCGGCGACGGAAAGATGGAAGGCGCGGCGCAGCGCGCGTGGTGGTGCCGGCGTACGGCCGGCTAGTGGAGCGGCGGTGGTCGCGCCTGGTCGACGCGGCTCAACGCGAGCGGCGTGAAGCGGCGTTTCAAGCGCACGCAAATACCCGCGAGGCGAATGGCTCGCGACACCTGCGTTACGGATCGTCTAAACACGACAGCCTTGCCAGTTGAAGAGCTCACAGTCCCCCTCCGGCGCTGTTCCATACGAGCGCCAGTGTCTTCAAACACGTCGGACGGCGGCCGGCAGATGCCGGTGTCGTTAGCCAGTGCGGCGAGACACCCCTGTCCCTTGTCCAATCATCATACGAAATTTATTACCGTCGCAAGGTGTGCGTAAGTTCACTTACTGGTACATCCGTCGATTCATCTTGATCTTTTTAGAGACGGGCATGGCGCGCTCACAAAGCTAAGGCGAGCGCAGCGGCACGGATGTCGACAAGTCGATACAAAGCGATTAAAGACTGGCTGGCGAGACGCGAGGCAATGCTCCGGCTCGACCTGCCCGTGCGGATTTCCATTGGGTCAGCGGCAGAAGCGCATGCCGTGCATGACATAAAAACTCATCAGGAGCGACGATGCCGATCCGCGTACCCGAACTGCTCCGAACGCTCAGGCACACCGGTCGATCGCCCGCACGAGCCACCCAGCGGCCCTTGCACCCAAGCTCACGCCTTGGTTTTTCGCGCCTTGCCGCGGGCGCTGCGCAGGTTGGCCTGGGAGTCGGCGATCATGGCGAGCATGGCTGCATGCGCCAGCTTGGGTTGCTTGCGGCGGATCGCCTCCAGCACCTTCTGGTGGTGCGGCAGCGAATACTTGAAGTTGCTGGCGTTGCGCGCGGACAGCACGAAGAAGGTGCCCAGCGCGGTGTCGATCACCGCGAACAGCGAGGACAACAACTCGTTGCCGGTGGCCTGCAGCACCGCCTCGTGGAAGCGCAGGTCGGCGTCGGCCCAGGCATCCAGGGTCTGCGCCGTATCCATCGCCTCATAGGCGGACTGGATCTCGGCCAGTTGTGCTTCGGTGCGACGGCGCGCCGCTGCGGCAGCCGCGGCCGGCTCGATCACCTCGCGCATCTCCACCAGCTTGTCGATGAAGTCGTCGGTGGGCATCGAGGCGCAGCGCCAGGCCAGCACGTCGGCGTCCAGCTGGTTCCAGTAGCGCTCTTCCTGCACGCGCGCGCCGACGCCGGCACGCGATTCGATCAAGCCCTTGGCGGAAAGCACCTTCATCGCCTCGCGCAGCGCGGTGCGGCTGACGTTGAGGCTTTCGGCGAGGGTCTCCTCGCGCGGCAGCACCTCGCCTGGCTGCACCTTGCCGCTGACGATGCGCTGGCCGATCTCCTGCATCACGTGTCCATACAAGTTGCGAACGACGTTCGACTTCCTCATGGAGGGCGCGTCCTTGGCGGGGTGGCGAGGGTGTAATCCGGCGCGATCTTGCCAACTTTTTCAAGCCGCCGCGACCGGCGCAGGTTGGGGCGAGTGCGGCGAACCCCAACGGCCATGCCCCGTCAGGCGCCGTGTTGGGGTTCGCTGCGCTCACCCCAACCTACGCCAACGCCGGCGCCCATAGGGGCGACTTACATCGCCGAGATCCGATACATCACCGTCGCATGCGGCTCCAGCTTCACCTTGATCGAGCCATCGCCCTGCGCATCGGTATGCTTCCACAGATCGCGCATCCGGTACTTCCCGGCCTTCAGCCCTGCCTCCTGCGCGCTCACCGCCACGTCCTGCGCCGCACCACCCTCATTGAAGACCGCCACCGCACTGCTGCCATCCTTCATCGGCTTGACGATCACATGGATGCCCTTGGCATCGCGCACCTGCTTGCCCTGCTTGCCCAGGACATCCTGGTCGACCGCGATCACTTCCTTGTTCAACAGGATCTCCAGCGCGGACGGGCTGATCTTGCGCAGGTCGGTGCCGATCAGCAGCGGCGCGGCCATGATCGACCACAGGCTGAAGTGCGAGCGGTATTCCACGTCGGTCATGCCGCCGTTGCCGACTTCGAGCATGTCCGGGTCGTTCCAGTGGCCGGGGCCGGCGTAGGCGTCGAGGACCACGTTCTCCTTGAAGATCTTCAGCATCGAGTCGTACTTGTCGCTGATGTCGCCGGTGGTGCGCCAGGACGAGGCACCGACCTTGGGATCGGCGCCCCACAGCCAGGCCTTGTTCTCGCCCCATTCGCACAGGCTGTAGAAGATCGGCCGGCCGGTGGCGCGCAGCGCTTCGCCCATCGCGCTGTAGCGTTCCTTGGCGGGCTTCTTCTCGTTATTGCAGTTGTCGTACTTGAGGTAGTCCGCGCCGACCGAGGCGAAGAACGCGGCGTCCTGCTTCTCGTGACCCAGCCCGCCGGGGAAGCCGCGGTTCGCCTCGTGCGGCTCGCAGGTGTTGGTGCCGGCGCTGGAATACAGGCCGAATGCGAAGCCCTTGGAATGCACGTAGTCGGCCAGCGCCTTGATGCCGTGCGGGAAGCGTTTGAGGTTCGGCTGCAGGTTGCCGCTCTTGTCGCGCTGCCAGTCGGCCCAGCAGTCGTCGAGATTGATATGGCGGTAGCCCGCGTCGCGCAGGCCGCTGCTGATCATCTTGTCGGCCACGCCGCGGATCATGTCCTCGTTGAACTCGTCGCGGCAGTGGGTGGAATTCCAGTTGTTGAAACCCATCTGCGGCACGGCGGCGCTGGACCACTCCGGCTTGACCTCGTCGGCGAACGCAGCGGTGGCGAAGGTCACCGCGACACACGCGGCGAGGCGGGTCATCGTTGCGGAACACACTTTCATCGAATCTCTCCAGACGACGGTCGACAAAAAAACGACGGGCGGCGCGCGGTAAAGCTGGGAGGGAGACGCGCCGCCCGTCCGGGGAAACTCGCCGTGATGCGCGGATGCGCGGTGGCGCGCCGCAGGCGCGACCACTCATCCGGCGCCATCGGCACCTTGCTGCTCAACGATTGCCCTGCTCTGCTTCCCGACCAGGCCGAGATGCTCGAGGCCAGCGATCGGACTGGAATGCCCCTCGACATCCCGTTAGTCAGTTAATCATACAAATATGATCAGGGCCGAACATTGGATGGGCGGGTGCGAGAGATCAAGCTGCGATGCAACATCGAGCTGTGGTGCGATGTATTTCGCGGATGCGTGACGCGTTGCCGATGGCAATTAGACGTCCAAGTCTCCAGGCCTGCGGCGGAGAGCATCGAATGGCAAAAAAAAAAGACGCCCAGGCGCACGCGAGGAAGACAGGGACGGACGTCTTTCCCGCCATGCCTCCTTGCACGGAGGCATGGCGCCTGGGCATCAAGCTCGCTCAGTAATAGCCGACGACGTTGAGGAACACGCCCTTGTAGCGATACCCCAGCTTGGTCATATCGTCGTTGAAGTCGGTGAAGTTGTAGCCGAGCCCCATGCGGAAGTGCTTGCTGACGTCGTAGTCCACGCTGGCCAGCCAACCCTTGCGGGTGCCGCCTTCCGAGGCGCGCAGCACGCGGTACTCGCCCATCACGCTGACGCCGCCCATCACGTAGCGGCGGGCCTGCCCGGCGATCATCGTCGCGCGGTTGTCGTACCAGGCGCCGCTGCCGCGGCCAGCGCGGGCCTCGCCCTCGCGGGTGGCCAGCTTCGCCGCGAACTCCCACTGCGTATCCAGCCGGTACACGCCTTCCAGCGAGAACACACTGGAACGCTGGTCGTAGTAGCTGTCGGACTCGGTCTGGCCCGGCGAAGACAGGTCGTACAGATAGGTGTACTTGCCCAGCACCGTCCAGCGCACGCTGTTCCACGGACGCCAGGCGAAGCCGACATTGGTTTCGTTGAAGCGTGCGTTGTTGGTCGGGTCGACCTTGTCGCTGGTGCGCGACCAGTTGATGCGTCCGGCCACCTGCCACGACTCGTTGATCTTGTAGCTGATCCGATGTGTGGTGACCCACTGGTCGCGCTGCTCGGCACCGCGGTCGCGCCGGTATTCCAGCTTGCTCGCCCAACTGGTCGAGGCATCGGTCAGCCCGGCATTGAGGCTGCCCGCATGGCGGTTGACGCGCCCTGCCCCGCTGGCCGCGTCGAGCTGGCCGTCCTGCAGGGTGAAGCCCAGCGTCCAACCCAGGCTCGGATAGAAATCCATGCCGAAGGTATGACCGATGCCGGTATCCGGGCCGGACTTCAGCCACTGGCTCTCGTTATAGAGGTTGGTCTTGTCGTTCACGCGCCAGCGCTGGCCCAGGGTCAGGCCGTCCGGCGTCTGCGCAAGCAGGCTGGAATCGTTGTACAGCGCGGTGGTGTCGACCGAGTAGGTGTAGGCGCCGTACAGCGAGTGATCCGGGTTGAGGCGGTACTCGCCATTCACCTGGGCCGCGTTGCCGCGCGAGCCACGCGTGACTTCCGCACCCGCGTTGGACAGGTCGCCGAACTGATACTTGGCACCGACGGTGAGCGCATCGTTGGTCGGATAGGCGCCGTTGTCGTTATCCAAGGTCACCTGGCCCGTGGCATACACATCGAGCGAACTGCCGATGCGCTGGGTATAGCCCAACGCCGCCAAGGTGCCGGTGCCGCTGCGCAACTGATAGGTCTCGGTGACACGGCGGATCTCGGCGATCAGGTCCGATTTCTCGGCGAGCTGCCAGTCCAGCTGCAACTGCCCCTGCTCCAGCGCATCGCTGCCGCGCTTGGCGTAGCTGTAGCGTCCGGACAGGCGCAGGTCGTCGCGCACCTGGCCGGTGAATTCCGCACCGTACTCCTGGACGGCCAGGCCCTGGCCGGCCCGCGCCACCGAGTAGCCGGCATCGACGTCGCGCCACCACGCACCCACGGTCCACTCGCGTGCGCTCCAGCCCAGCTCGCGCAGGTCCGCGTGCGCATCCACCGCCGTGGCGTTGCCGCCGCGGCTGCCCGATGTCACGGGATTGGTGCGGATAAAGCTGAGACCGCCGTTGTCGGAGTAGAAGATCGGCGCCACCGCGGCATCGCTATGCGAGCGCTCCACCTTCAGATAGGTGCCGCGCCCTGCCTGCAGCGTGACGTCCGCGCCCTTCAGCGTGTAGTCGTCGCTGGAACGCCCTTCGTCGACGTAGGTGCCGCCGACCGCCAGATGTTCGCCGAACCAATGCTTCCCGCGGATACCCGCGGTGACATCGTTGCTGTCGAAGCCGCTGGGCACGTACTCGTAGTCGGCCAGCAGGTGATTCTCGTAGCCACCCTGCGGACGATCGCGGAACAGCGTGCTGACATTGGCCTGGGCGATCTGCGCCAGCGGCCGGGTCAGCAGCAGGCGGCCCTGCATCTCGTTGATGTCGTAGTCGACGCCGCGCACCAGGTTGACGCGCGACACCACGCTGCCGGTGGCCGGATCGCGCACCTCCAGCACCACCTGGTCCGAGCCCGGCAGGATGTCGGTATTACGCAGGTAGTACAGGCTGCCGCCGGTGCCGAGGAACTCGGTATGGCCCAGCACCGTCTGCGCCTGCGAAGCGAACGCCTTCAGCAAGGTAGCCGGATCGCCCAGCGGCGTGCTCTCGCGGCTGCGCCAGTCGATCGCCGCACCGTAGAGGCTGCGCACGTACTGTGCGTACTGCGTGCCGGTGAAGCCGGTCTGGTAGTTGCCCCACAAGGCCTGGCTCTTGTCCCAGTCCAGGCGCAGGTACAGCTTGCCCTGGGTGTCGATGTCGCGATACGTGGTCGAGTCGTCGCCATAGACCGGGTAGTACATGTTCGGGTCGAGGCGGCGGAACACGTCCTTCGGGTCGGCCTTGAAGAAGCCGTTGAACAGGCTGCCGGTAGTGCGCTCGGTGGTATCGGCCTGCGCCGTCAGCAAGTAACGGCCTTCCAGCTTGCCCTTCAGGTAGAACGCCAGGCGCCCTTCGTCGAGGAAACCTTCGCGATAGCGCGAATCCACCGTCAGCGCCGAAGCACCGGCGCCGCTCACCGAACTCTTCGAGGCCGTGAGGTCGGCGATGGCGACCACGAACAGATAGTTGTCACGCACGTTCACCGCCAACGGATAGTGGCTGGCCGCGCCCCCGCTGCCGCGCAAGGCCACGTCGAGCGTGTGCGCACCCGTCGGCAACAGATATTCGGCGACGAACTTGCGCTGCTGGTCGACCGGCACGCTCTGCCCGGCGATGGTCACGGCGTACGGCTCGGGCACGTTCTGCCCGTACACCCGCACCCGCGAACCGCGGATGGTGATGTTCTGCCGCCGCAGCGCATTGCCGCCGAAGGTGCTGTCGAGCAGCGCGCGATCTTCGAGCTGTCCGGCGGTCATCGCACGCAGTTCGCCGGTGGTGCCCTGGCGGCGCTGTTCCAGCGAACGCTGCCGGTCTTCCGGCCGCACCAGTTGCAGGCTGCGCGGATAGGTTTCATCCACGCTGCCGTCCGCGCCCCAGGCGCGCAGCACATAGCTGAGCTGCTGGCCCACCTGCAGCGAGGTGCCGGCCGGCAGCTTGCCGTCCCAGCTGGCCTGCACCACCGCGCCTGGTGCGACGTCGACTGTCGCCAGCGGCGCGGTGAGGTTGCTGTCGTCGCTGCGATAGATGCTGATCTGCATCTTGCGGATAAACGCGTCGTAGTTGCTGTACACCTGGAAGCGCACGGGCTCGGTGACTTGCCCGCGCTCGAACGCGGCGACCGCGCTGCCCTGCACATTGAGCAGGGGCGAGGTCAGCGTCGGATCCTCGGTGGCCCAGATCAGGCCACCGTTGGGAAGATCCAGGCTGTAGCGGCCGCGCGGCGCCGGAGCGGCCTGTGCAGTAGTAGTGGTGGTAGTGGTGGTAGCGACAGCAGCTTGCGCCGATTGCGCCTGGGCGGGCATCCACGCACCCGCGATGAGCACGCCGAGAATGGCGGCGTCCAACGTCCTGATCTGCATGGTCCGGGTTACCTTGGTCGGAGAGTGAGCGCGGCGGGCGTTCATGGCTGCCCTCCCGTCTGCTGGTCGCCGCGCGTGGCGGCGGGCTCCGGTGGTCCATCCGGGTGGTCGTTCCGCGGTGCAGGCAAGGCCTGCTCAGGCAACTTCACGCCGAAGTCGAAGCGCGCGGGAATGCCCTGGGTAATGCGCTTGACCTGCGGATTGGGCGTGCTGAACTCGCTGTCCGGCGGCAGGGTCGCGGGGTCGACCTTCATGATGAAGTTGCGGCCGCGCGCCATGTTCGGCACGTCGATGCCTTCCAGATGGAAGCGGCCGTAGGCATCGGTCTCGATCAGGTTGCCTTCCACCGTGCCGATGCGCACGCCGGGGATGCCGCGCTCGTCCACGCCGCGGTTGACGATGACGTAGTCCACGCGCAGGTTGCCGTTCGCTTCGGTGGTCACCACGCGTTCCACGCTGAGCTTCTCGGCCGAATGGCCCGAAGCCGCATCGCCGCTCAGTACGGTGTCGCTCTGGCCGCCGCTGCGCAGGCGCAGCGTGGTGCCGGCGGCGCTGGTGAGCTGGAAATCGCCGGTGAAATCCGCCTGGCGCAGGCGCTGGGAAACAACGATGCGGCGCAGGTTTTCCGGCTGCGCGACGGTATCGCGGCCACGCAGCGAACCCAAGGCAATACCGTGCAGCAGCGGTGCGCTCGCATCCGCTTCCGGCTGCGGACCCTGCCCGCGATCCACCGTGGTGGAACCGGCGATGTACGCGCCCGGCGCAAAGCCACCCTGCACGCGCAGGCCATCGGCGGTGGCGCTGGCCTGCCAGCCGTCGCCGTTGCGGTCGTCGAACACGGTGCCGAATGCGCGGCTGTCCTCGAACAACGGATCGGCGTCGCGCTGCACCGTGGCCTGCGCCACATTGCTGGTGAGCACGCCATTGAGCAGCATCTGCGCGGTGTTGACGTACTCGCCGCGGGCGGACGCGCCCGGGCCGACGCGCAGCAGATACACCACGCTGATGCTCTTGCCGGCAGCGACGTCGATGCCTTCGATACGGATCGGGCTGCTGCCCGCAAGGCGCCCACCGGAAGTGCCGACGTTGAGCGAATCGGCCACCAGGGTGAAGCCCACCGGAGGCGCGTCGGCCAGTACGGCCTGGTGCACGTCCGCCTTGCCCGGGTTCTGGATGGTCACCGTGTAGCGCACCACGTCGCCGACCTTCACCGTCTGCGGCGTGGCCTGCTTGCTCACGTGCAGCAGCGCGTCGTCGCTCACCGCCAGGGTGATCGAGGCGGTGCTGCAGTTGGTGCGCAGGAGCGTGTCGCAGATGCGGTAGTTCAGCGTGTAGGTGCCGCGCGCGGTACCGGCCGGAACGATGATGCTGCCGTCCGGGCCGATCGACGCGCCACGCAGCCCGCCGTTATCGACCAGGGTGGTGATCACGCGGCCCGGATCGCCGATGACCGCGCCGCCCTGGGTGTCGTTGCCCAGCACCTTGCCGGGCGTGCCGCCGGTGGCGCCGTTGATCGGCGTCGTGCGGTAGTCGTCGTTGACCGCCTGCAGCGGCAGCGACACCACCGCCACCGTGGCCACGGCGCTCTTGCAGTTGGACGGGTTGAGCTTTTCGCAGATGGTGTAGCCGATGCTGTACGTGCCAGCCGGCGTGCCCGGCGCGACCGCGACCTGGCCGGTGGCCGGATCGAGCTGCACGTTCGGGTTGCTGGCCGGCGTCGTCACCGTGAGGTTGACGTTGGCCGGCGTGGCCTTGGCACCGTCGAGCGTGTCGTTGTCCAGCACATTGCCGGCGTTGGGCTTACCCGCACCGCCATCGATGCCGGTGTAGCTGTCATCGGTGGCGACGATCTTGCCGGCGGCGACCGTGATGCTGGCGGTGGCCAAACTGCAATTGCCCGGATTGAGCTTCTCGCAGATCTGGTAGGTGATGGTGTAGGTGCCGGCAGGTGTGCCCGGAGCGACCGAGACATTGCCCGTCGCCGGGTCCAGCTTCACGTTCGGGTTGCTCGGCGGTGTAGTGATCGACACCGTCACCGTGGACGGCGTGACCTTCGTGCCGTTGAGCGTGTCGTTGTCCAGCACATTGCCGACCGACGGATTGCCCGCGCCGCCATCGATGCCGGTGTAGTTGTCGCCGGTGGCGACGATCTTGCCGGCGATGACGGTGACGCTGGCCGTCGCGGTGGCGCAGTTGGCCGGGTTGAGCTTCTCGCAAATGTTGTAGCCGATGCTGTACGTGCCGGCCGGCGTGCCCGGTGCCACCGAGACCTGGCCCGTGGCCGGATCCAGCTTCACGTTCGGGTTGCTGGCTGGCGTCGTCACCGTGAGGTTGACGGTGGACGGCGTGGCTTTCACGCCATCGAGCGTGTCGTTGTCCAGCACATTGCCGGCGTTCGGCTGGCCGACGCCGCCATCGATACCCGTGTAGGCGTCGTTGGTGGCGACGATCTTGCCGGCGGCCACGATCACCTGGATCGTGGCGCTGGCGCAGCTGGCCGGGTTGATCTTGTCGCAAATGCTATAGCCGATCGTGTAGGTACCGGCGGGCGTGCCTGGTGCGACCGAGACGTTGCCGGTGGCCGGATCCAGCTTCACGTTCGGGTTGCTGGCTGGCATCGTCACCGTCGTGTTGACGGTGGCCGGCGTGGCCTTGGCGCCGTTGAGCGTGTCGTTGTCCAGCGCATTGCCGACGGATGGATTGCCGGCGCTGGAGACGCCCGAATAACTGTCGCTGCCCGCGGTGATCGGACCGGCCACCACCGTGGCGGTCGCCGTGGCGGTAGCGCAGTTGCTCGGGTTGAGCTTTTCGCAAATGGAGTAGCCGATGGTGTAAGTGCCCGCCGGCGTACCCGGCGCCACCGATACCTCGCCCGTCGCCGGATCGAGCTTGACGTTGGGATTGCTGGCCGGCGCGGTAACGGTCAGCGCGACCGTCGAGATGGCCGCGGCGCTGCCATTGAGCGTGTCGTTGTCCAGCACGTTGCCGGCATGCGGATTACCGAGGTTGCTGTTGATGCCGGTGTAGTTGTCGTTGGTCGCGGCGATCTTGCCGGCGGCGACGGTGACGCTGGCGGTGGTGCTGGCACAGTTGCTCGGGTTGAGCTTTTCGCAGATCTGATACGTGATGGTGTACGTGCCGGCCGGCGTACCCGGCGCGACCGAGACTTCGCCCGTGGCCGGGTCCAGCTTCACGTTGGGGTTGCTGGCCGGCGTCGTCACCGTCAGGTTGACGGTGGACGGCGTGGTCTTCGCGCCATTCAAGCTGTCGTTGTCCAGCACATTGCCGGCGTTGGCCTGGCCCACGCCGCCGTCGATGCCGCTATAGCTGTCGGGCGTGGCGACGATCGCGGCCGCGCCTACCGTCACATCGGCTTCGGCATTGGCGCAATTGGCCGGATGCACGGCGTCGCAGAGGGTGTACGGAATCTTGTAGGTACCCGCCGGAGTGCCGGGCTTGACGGTGATGGTGCCGTCGCCGTTGAGGGTGAAGCCGCCGGTTGCGGGAGGATTGCCGACGCTGCCCCAGGTCAATGCCACCTGGCCCTTGGTGGTGCCGATCGCCGGCCCGGTGACTGCGCCGAACTGGTCGTTGCCGACCACGTTGCCGGTGCTGCCGCCATTGGCGCCGTTGGCCACGCTGTAGCTGTCGTTCCTGGCGACGATCTGCACGTCGCCGATCGGCGTGTCGGTGGTGCCGGTCGAGGTGACCGGCGAACCGCCACCCGGCGGCGTGCCGGTGATGGTGGCGACGTTATGCAGCGCAACGCCCGCATCCACGTCCGCCTGCGTCACGGTGTAGACGAAGCTGCCGCAGTTGGCGGTCTTGCCCGGATCGATCGAGGTGGGCGAACACGCCAGCGCGGTGCCGCCGGCCATCGGGTCGGACACGGTCAGACCGTTCAGCGTGAGGTTGCCGCTGTTGGTGGCGGTGATGGCGTAGCTGATGGTCTCGCCCGCGTCGGCCTTGGCATTGCCATTGGCGTCGTTGAGCGTGGCGGTCTTGCTCACCTGCAGCGCGGGCGTGCCTTGCACGGTGGTGGTGGCGGTCGAGGTGTTGTCGCCGGTACTGGCGGTGGGCTCGCCGACGGTGGTGTCGGTGCCTGCCAGCTTGACGGTGGCGGTGTTGCTCAGCGTGCCGATGGTGCTGATCGGCGCCGTGGCGTTGATGGTCACCACCACGCTGCCGTTCGCCGGCAGGCTCTGGATCGCACCGGTGATGGTGTAGCCCGCGGCATCGCTGCCGGTGACGTTCACGCCGAGCGCGCCGCACAGCGCGCCGTTGGCGGCGCTGCCGCAGCTCACGCCGCCGGCGCTGACGCCGGTGACGCCCACCGGCATGCTGTCGGTAAACGTCGCGCCGGTGGCGGTATGCGTGCCGTTGTTGCTGATCGCGAGCGTATAGCTCAGCGGCTGGCCGGCCTGCACGGTGGCGGGGGCGGATTTCACCAGCTTCAGGTCCACCAAGCGCGGGATATTGCTCAGCGTGCAATCCACCCGGTCGCCGAGCTGTTGCAGGTCGACCTTGGGCGGGTTGGCCGGATCGAAGCTGCCGCTGGGCAACGCCGTGGCGGAGCCCGGGTTGCCATTGCTGCAGACGATGTTGCGGTCGTACTGGTCCAGCGTGGACTTGCTGCCCGGCGCCATCTCCTCCTTCAGCGTGATCACATTGCCCGGCATGGTGGCCTGGCCGCTGATGTAGGCGTAGTTACCGGTGGCCGCGCCGGTGGTGGAGGTGTTGATGATCTCCTGGCCCTTCACGTTGATCACGCGATAGGTGAACTGGTCGCTGCCGTCCAGGCGGCCGTTCGGCAGCGCCTTGCGCAAGCGCACGCCGCCCCAGCGCACGCCGAAGGCGAAGCCCTGCAGGCTGCTGCTGTTGGTGTGCACCTGGCCCAGCACGGTGAACGGCGAGCCGGTGCGCGTGGTGGAGAACACCACCGCGTTGGCGGTGCCGCTTTTGCCGACCATGCGGATGCAATCGATCATGCCGGCGCAGGCCGAGGTCGGCGTGCTGGGCACGCCGGCGCTGCCGGGTGCACCGTAGGCGAGGTTGTTGGCCGCCGAAGCACCCAGCCATTCCACCAGGTTGAACGCGCTGCCGCCGGAAACCACGCCGAAGTCGAGATATTCGTTGCTGTTGGTGCTTTCGCCGTCGGCGACCACCATCTCGAACGCGTTGGTGCTTTCCACCCCGCTGGGGCCGAACAGGTGGATGTCGCGCAAGGCCACCGTGGTGTCGTTGCCGGTGCTGCCGCTGTTGGTATACAGCGCGGCCGTGTTCGGCTTGTAGATCGTGTAGTAGCCGGTGCTGCCGCTGAACTGCGAGCCGGTCCAGCTTGGCGCCTGCACGCCCTTGAGGCCGGCGCTGGCGCCCACGTTGCTCACGTCGACCGTGAAGGTCATGGACGAGCCGTCCGGCAGGTTGAAGGTCAGCGGCGTCGAGCCATTGGCATTCAAGGTGACGCCATCGAGCTGCAACCAGCAGATCTCGTCGACGTGCGCGCCCTTGGAATTGGGGTCGGCCATGCGGCATTCGTTGGCCTGCGCCACCGTCGGCATGGCCATGCCCAGCAGCAACAACGCCAGCAAGGCGAAGATCTTCTGGTAGAGCGTCGCCCTTGCGCGTTTCCCTGTCCCGCGATAACTACCCGGCAAAGCGGACATATGCCTTCACTCTCATGCTCGTGGCGTCCCGCGCGGCGGAACGACCTGGTCGGAAAGTGGCGCAGCCGTACCCGCCTCGCCGGATCCGGCGAGGTGCATGCAGACGGCAAAAAGCCCCTGGCCGCCACTGCTCGAAAGCAGGACGGTTGCGCCCTTGTGGCGGCTAGAGATGGGGTGAGGAGGTGTCGGCGGCAGTCCCTGCAGCTGCCGTCACAACCTCAGCGCGAAAGCCTTGCTGACGACACCGGTTACCCCCTTTGGCGTTGGCTTCGCGACTCTTCGCGTGCAAGCCAGGCCAATGTCGGCATGTCCCATCCACACCGAATCGGTGTCGTCAGCGGCGCGGATCGTAAGCGCGGCACAGGACGCGGCGGAAGGTGGCGCTGTGGGAACTTGCGTATTGCGCGGCGGGACGCACTTCCGCCGCGCCAAAACTTTGCCGTGCCGCGGTTGGCATCGGAGCGTTGGGGAAAGATGGCTATTTAGCGGGGAAGACGGCGTCGCGGCGAGTGGCGAGCGATTTTGCCGAAGCGGCAGCGCGGGACTGACTTGGCGGGCGATGGAGCTTGCGAAGTTGGCAAACCGACACGGCAAACCGAAGCGCGTTGTACTCAACCGCATTCGTGCGGTGGCTTCAATCGCGCAGTGACAAAACTGTGAACCGGCGCGCGTTGATGCTTGCGCGGCACGGTGGCCCTACTCGCTCGTCGCCAGCTCGTCGCTGTGGGACGCCTTGCGGAACTGGTTCGGCGTGACGCCCATGCGCTCGCGGAACGCGGTGATGAAGTTGCAGGAGCTGCGGAAGCCCACGCTCTCGGCGATGTCCTGCAGGCCCAGCGAGGTTTCCGTCAACAGCTCGCGCCCCTTGCGCAGGCGCTCCTCGCGGATCCAGGCGAACACGGTGGTGCCCATGTGCTGGCGGAAGATCGCCGACAGGCGCTTGTCGTGCGTGCCGACCTTGCGCGCGATCTCCTCCAGCGGCGGCAGCGCGGCCAACTGCTCGCGGATCAGCCGCACCGCGGCGCGCAGGGTGATCTCGTCGTGCGACAGAAAGCTCTCCGCATCCGCCGGCGCCGCCGCATGCGCGCGCGGCCCCAGCCGCAGGTGGATGCGCACGCGGGCCAGCACTTCGTCGGGGTGGCTGGGCTTGAGCACGTAGTCGACGCCGCCGTGGGTCAGGCCTTCGAGGCGTTCTTCCAGCGCACCGGCGGAACTCAGGAAAATCACCGGCACGTGCTGCGTGCGCGGCGCCTCCTTCAGCAGGCGGCAGGTGGCGAAGCCATCGAGCACCGGCATGCGCACGTCGAGCAGGATCAGGTCCGGCTGCAGCGCCATGGCGCGCTGGAAGCCCTGCCGCCCGTCGGTGGCCAGGGTCACCCGATAACCTTCGCCCCGCAGCAGTTGCTGCAGGTGGCGAAGTTCTTCCGGCGAATCGTCGATCACCAGGATGTGCGGTGACGCCTGCGCTGGCATGTTTCCCCCTGTCGGCGGCCGAGGCCGCTGCCAACCGCCCGTGGCCATCCAGCCGCACGAGCCTGGCGAGTATATAGCGGCTTTCGTTGCACCGTACGCCCGGGCAAAGCGGCGGTCCGCCCAGGCAAAGCCTGCCCCGCTTGCAGCCGCCTAAGCTGCGTCCGTCGCCACTCCGGCGCTGGCTTGCCGTACCCGCACCATGCAGCTGACCGACAATCTCAACGACCTCTACCTGCTGACCTGCGTGATCGAGGCCGGCGGATTCGCCGCCGCGGCGCGGCAGACCGGCATGACGCGTTCGCTGCTCAGCCGCCGCATCGTCGGGCTGGAGCAGCGCCTGGGCGCGCAGTTGCTGTTGCGCAACGCACGCCATTTCGCGGTGACCCCGCTGGGCAATGAGGTCTATCGCCATGCCTTGCTGATGTGCGAGTCGGCGGAGGCAGCCATCCATGCGGTGCAGGATGCCGCAGGCAATCCCGGCGGACGCGTGCGCATCGACGTGCCGGACCTGGCCGGCGACCTGCTGTCGCAGGCGCTGGTGGCGGTGTCGACGCAGCACGAGCGCCTGCATCTTTCGCTGAGCATGAACGGCGGCATCGAAGCCTTGCTGGCCCAGCGCGTGGACCTGGCGCTGCATATGGACGACAAGATGCCGGACCGCGGCGACATCGTCGCGCACAAGCTTTGTCACGTGCGGATGGTGACGGTGGGCAGCCCGCGGCTGTTCCGCCGGCTCGGTTCGCCAATGCACCCGGATCAATTGGAAGACCGGCACTGCCTGGGTTATCCGGCGGTCGGCGGCTCGCGCCACTGGACGCTGCGCGGCGTGCGCGTGCGCAAACCGGCCGCGACGCTGAGCGCGGGGCATTTGTCCACGCTGCTGGTGGCGGCGCGCGAAGGCGCCGGGGTGGCGCAGTTGCCGCTGTATGCCTGCGCGGAGGATCTGCGGGCGAACCGCCTGCAGCGCGTGTTCGAGGATTTCGAGCCGGAGCCGACGCCGGTGCATCTGCTGAGCCTGTCGGGGATGGCGCTGACGGCGGCGACGCGCGGGGTGGTGCAGAGTCTGCGCAAGCAGTTGGCGTTGGCAAGGTTGCCGGGAGTCACCACGGGGGAGCATTAGAGCCCCGACGGAATCTCGCCCGGCTGGATCTGTTGGGGTTCGCTGCGCTCACCCCAACCTACGCCAGGCGCTGCGAGCAGGTGGTCGATGCGCTCCAGCAGTTGCTTTCCGCTCGCGGGCTTGAGCAGTGCATCGTCGAATGCCAGCCCATCGTCCTTCTGTCGCGGCGGCAACGACGAATACAGCAGCACCCGCAGGCCAGGATGCTCGCGCCGCAGAGTCCGTAGCAAGGCCCACCCATCCATCCCCGGCATGAACTGATCCGTCACCACCAGCTCGACCGGCTGTTCGCGCAACGCTGCCAAGGCTTCCTCGCCGGATCCCGCCGGCATGCTCTCGAAGCCAAACCCATCCAGCAGATCGCACAGCATGTCGCGGCTCTGCGGATGATCGTCCACCACCAGGATGCGCCGCCCCGCGCCATCGATCTCTTCGCCACCCTCGGTGGACAGCGCCTGATCCAGCTCGCCCTCTTCGGCCAAAGCCACGTCCAGCACGAAACCGAAGCGGCTGCCGCCCCCCGGCGCGGCATCGATATTCAAGCGGCTGCCCATCCGCCCCAAAATCTGCGTGACGATCGCCAGGCCCAGGCCATAACCGTCGTAGTGGGTGGCATTGCCGCCGCGGGCGAACGGCTGCGCGAGGCGCTCGCGCTCGGACGGCTCGATGCCGATGCCGCTGTCTTCCACCACGACCTGCAATTGCACCCTGCCCTGCACGGATGGCGCGGCGGTGATCGCCAATTGAATGTAACCGTCGTCAGTGAACTTGGCGGCATTGCCGATCAGGTTGGCCAGCACCTGGCGCAGCCGGCGGAAATCCAGCTTGACCAGGGCCGGCAGGTCTTGCTCGTAACGGGTGACGAAGCGGTTGCCGCGCCGTTCCGCCAGCAGCGTCGCCTGTTCGGTCACACTGTGCAGGAAGGCATGCAGATAACCGGGCGCCTCGACCAGTTCCAGCTCGGTGAGTTCGTCGCGCGAGAACTCCAGCAGCTCGTCGATCAGGTCCAGCTGCTGCCGGGCGCTGCCTTCGATCAGCGCGGGGTAATCGCGCCGCCGCGCGCCCTGGCGCCACTGGCGCACGCTCTCGATGATGCCGGCCAGCGGCGAGCGCAGGTCGTGGCTGATGCGCGCCAGCAGCATGCCGCGTGCGCGCATGGCGTTCTGCAACTGTTCGGTGCGCACCGCCACCGCCTGCTCCAGGCGTTGCGCATGCTTGACCAGCACGCGCACGCGCCAGCGCCAGGCCAGCGCGATCGCCGCCAGCAACAGCAGGACGGCGCCGGCAAAAGCCGGCGTGCTGCGCCACCACGGCGGATTCAAGGTAAAGCCAAGGCTGATCGGCGCGGACAGACGGCGCTGGTTTTCGTCGATCGCCTGCAGTTCGAAACGATAGGTGCCTGGCGGCAATGCGGCGTAACGCACCTCCCGCACAGATGCCTCGACCCAGTCGTTGTCGATATCCGACAGGCGGTAGCGGAAGCGCACCGGACTGCCGGAACTGTTGCCAAGCACGGCGAAGCGCAACACCAGGGCGCCACCCACGCCGAAGTCGACGTCCGCCTGCTTGCCCGCCAGTTCATGCCCGTTGTAGAACGCCGAGACGAACCACGGATGCAGCTCGCGCGGCGCCAGCAGTTCGTCCGGCTTGAGCAGATGGGACAGGCCGATCGGCGTGCCGATCCATACCGAACCGTCCTCGTCGGCATGGAAGGCGCCGTGATTGGTTTCGTCCCACAGCAGGCCATCGCGTGAGGTGAGGCGCGTCCAGCGCTGCGCGTTCAGCACGTCCACGCCGCTGTTGCCGCCTACCCACAAACGGCCACGGCGATCGGCGCGCAGGAAGTAGACGCGCGAATCGGCCAGCAGCGGATCGTCCACCGGCGTGAGCGTCACGCTGTCCGCATCGCTGGCGGGGCCACCCAATAAACCCGGCTGCAATGAGCTGAGCCACAACTTGCCATCTGGCGTGACAGCCACATTCTCGTAGCCGCCCAGTGCTTCTTCGGGCGCAACCCGCACGTGCGCCCAGCGCCCGTTGCTGTAGCGGAACAAACCCGCCCGGCACGCGGCCCACAAGCGTCCCGCGCGGTCCTCCGCCAGATCCGAGCACATCGAGCTGGGAATCAGCTCCGGCGCCGCACGCTCCATCCGGCCGCTGGCGCCATCGATCGAATACAGGCCGCCGAGGGTGTAAGCCCAGAAGCGCCCGTGGCTGTCCAGGAAGGCGCCGCGCACCAGGAACGGCAAGGTGGCGATCACGCTGGTCTTGCGGGTGTCCGGCGCATAGCGCAACACGCGGCCGTCGAACAGGAAGTACCACACCGAGCCGTCCGCGGCGGACAGCACGGTGCGCGTCTGGTGCGGCGGCGCCACCGCGAGCGGCCACGGTTCGGCGTGGTCCTGCCCTGCACCGATCACGCTGCCGCCCCAGTCGTCGGCTACCCATACGGCGCCCGATGGCGCGCGGGCGATCGACCAGATCAGCGAACCGCTCAGCCCCTGCGCGGCCGTCCAGTTCTCCACCGCATCGCGGCCGCTCCAGTGCAGCAGGCCGCGGCCATAGGTGCCGATCCACAGCGTGCCGTCCTGATCGACGATCAGCGCCGACACGCCGACTTTCGGCAGGCCATCGTCGCTGCCGAACAAGCTCCAGCGCTGGCCATCCCAACGTGCCAGGCCGGTCGAGCTGCGGGTCAGCACGCGGCCTTCGTGGTCTTGCGCGATATCGATACTGGAAGCGGCTACGTCGGCGCTGTTGCCGGGCATGTCGCGCGCGGCGAACCGTTCGCTGCCAGGTGCCAGCATGCGCACCGCGTGGATGCCGCGCACCCACAGGCTGCCATCGCGCGCGGCGAGGAAGCCCAGCCATTTGTCGGCCGGCACGCCGGCGTCGGGGCCGTAGCGCTGCAGTTGTCCGTTGCGCAGGCTGCATAGCTCGGCACCGCAACCGAACCAGGTGCTGCCATTGCGATGAAACACCGCGCTGACCTTGTCCAGTCCGGGAAAGGCCTGCCGTTGCGCTTCGCTGAAAGGCACGCTCACTTTCCAGTGGTTCGCGCCGTCGGGACTGAGCAGCAACAAACGATTGCCGCTGACCAGCCACATGCCGCCGGCATCGTCGGCCGCCATGGTCTGGCCGCGATCGGCCAGCAGCGGCTTGCCGCCGGGACGCACCCAGCCGAAGCGGCCGTTCTCGCGCAGCTGCAGGCCCGCGCGCGAGCCGACCCACAGGCGTCCGCCCACGTCCTCGTCGAAGCTGATCACCTCGGAAACCTGGAAGCCCTGCTCCGCGCCGACCTGGCTGAAGGCCATGCCGTCGAAGCGGTACAAACCCTTCTCCGTGCCGACCCACACGAAGCCTTCGCGGTCCTGGTAGATGCGCACCACCGAGAGGCTGGTCAGGCCGCTGCCCTGGTCGTACAGGGTGAGCGGGAGTTGCGCTGCATGCGCCACGAGTTGGCATGCCAACAGGCACAAGGCGAGCACGAGCAGGCATGCGCGCCGGCAGGCACGTCGATGCGAAATCAGCGACTCGCCCCTGGTAAGAGTCACGGATGTAGCCTTTGGTGAGTGCTGCACAGGTGCAACGGAGTGACGGCCCGGAGCGCAAGCCCTTGCTCCGTGGCCGGCGGAGTATAGGAGCTAGTTCTCGCGGGGACAGCCCCCGTCAGTCACTGGAGTCCGACTGCGCCACCCTCTCGTCATCCCGGCGCAGGCCGGGATGACGAAGTCAGTAGTCGTAACTCACGCTCAAGCGCACATAACGCGGGTCTTCCCGATACAGCGCCGTGCCGAACAAGGGATTCGGCGAATACGGCGCCTGCTCGGAGTTCGGCTGCAGGAAGGTCGGGCGCTGCTCGTTGAAGACATTGAACACGTTGGCGCTGAAGGCCAGCCGCTTGGCCGCGAACAGCGGGCGATAAGTCACGCCCAGGTCGAGCTGGTGCAACCAGGGCAGGCGGCCGTGGCTGCCCGGCGGCGACGGCTTGCCGTCGCAATAGTGATAGGCATTGCCATAGCCGACCGGGTCGGTGTGGTCGGGCCCGTAGTAGCCCAGGCAGATGCGCGGATTGCCGGACTGCACGCTGAGATTGCCGGAGACCTGCCACTCCTGCGTCAGCTGGTAGTAGCCGTAGAGCTTCAGCACGTGGGTGTGGTCGTTGTTCTGCGGCCCGTTGGTGTGCTCCATGATGGCGTAGTTGTCCCAGTCCTCGCTGGCCGAGGCACCGCCCTGCAGCAGGTCCGAGCGCACCTGGCCCTCGGTATTGCCGTAGCTGCGCGAAAACACGTAGTCGAGCTTGCCGTACCAGGTGCCGTCGAACGGATGCTCGAGGAAGGTTTCCAGGCTGTAGTAGCGGCGCTTCAGGCGGTCGAAGCCCAGCTCCGCATTGCTCATGGGAACACCGACCAGGTGCCCGTCGGTGGTGACCAGGTTGAAGGTGTTGGCACGGCCGGGATTGATCAGATAACAACTGTTGCTGGAGGCGATGCTGTAGCCCAGCGCCTGCGCCTTGTCCAGGACCCGGTTGATGTCGCAGAAGTCGTCGATCGCATTGCGCAGGACGCGCTGGGTCAGCTTGGCGCCGTAGACCCAGGCGGAGCCGGCAGTCCGGGTGAAGCCGAGGATGAATTCGTCCTGGTTCTCCGCCTTGATGTTCTGCGCGGTCACCGTGCGCGGGTCCGGTGGAATGCCGAAGGAGTTATTCGCCGACACCGGATTGGACATCACGGTCAGCCCGGTGGGCGTGCCATCCGCGGCGATGCCGCCGTAGGTGTAGTACTGCTGCGTGCCCACATAGCCGGCCGCCGCGCCGGTGGCCGGATTGAGCGGCATGCTCAGGTAGTAGCGGCCCACGTTGCCATACACCTTGAAGCTGGAATCGCCGTTGACGTCCCAGCTGAAACCGAGCCGCGGCGCCCATTGCGGCTTGGTCTGGGTGATGAAGGCCGCGCCGCTGGGGTTGTAGTCGGTGAACTGGTCGTTGCGCAGGCCCAGCGAAAGCAACCAGCGATCGCTGACCTGCCATTTGTCCTCGACGTATTGCGCACGCTGCATCGAGCGCACGCTCACCGCGTTGTTGGCGACATTCTTCTGTACGTAGTAACCGCCCTGCCCGTTCGGGAAATTCGCCGGCGCCGATACGCCCAGGCCCGAGACCAGCGGCAGGTTCGGCGTATTGGTATGGCCGTACTGCCAGGTATAGCCCGGTCCGGAATTGCGGTTGCCCTGGTTGAGCGCCTCCGAGCGCTGATTGTCGATACCGGCGCTGAGCATGTGGTCGCCCAGGTGATAGCTGATATCCAGGCGCGTATTGGTGCTCTTGTTGCCGCGGGCCGGATCGTAGAGCGTGGAAACAGTCTGGTTGTTGCCGTGCGGTGCGCCGCCATTGAGCGCCGGATTCTGGTTGGTGATGCCGCTGACGTAGGTCAGGTCGCCGTTGTAACTGCCGGGCACGTCGTAGTCGCGGGTCTTCATCTCGCCGTACATCGCGCTCAGCGTGAGGTTGTCGGTGAGATAGCCGGTGTACTTGGCCACGTGGAGATCGCCGCCGACCTTGGTGTTGTCGTCGGCATTGATCAGTGCGCCCTGGCGGCGCCCGTTGTAATCGTAGCGGTAGACCGAACCGCTGCCGTTGCGCTTGTCCGAGGCGCCGGTCAGTTCGAGGATATGGTTTTCGCTGATATTCCAATCCAGCTTGCCGTACCAGCGCGGGCTGTCGTAGCGATAGGTCTGGTAAGGCTTGCTGTTGTCGACCGCGTTGACGTTGGCGCCCTGCTGCCGCTCGAACTCACCGGCCAGGAAGAAGAACAGCTTGTCCTTGACCAGCGGACCGCCGGCGTAGGCGCTGACCGTGGTGGTCCAGACCTTGTTGCCGCTCTTGGGGTCGTACAGGCGCCCCGCCACCGGCGACGATGGCGTGCCGTTGGCGTAGTAAAGGTCGGTGTAATCGCTGCGCGTCGAGGCAGGTTCCCACAACACCTGGGCGCCGACATGCCAGGCATTGCTGCCGCGCTTGCCCACCTGGTTGATCACACCGCCATCGGAGCGCCCGTATTGCGCGCTATAGCCGCCGGTAAAGACTTCCTGCTGGTCGATCGCACCATACGGCAGCGTGATGCCGCCGTGGCCGTTGAGCGGATCGGTGGTGTTGAAACCGTTGATGTAATACGCGTTCTCGGTTGCGGCCGAACCACCGAAGCTCACCAGCGGCTTACCGGTGGCGGTGGTGAAGTTGGCGCTGTTGCGGTTGACGCCAGGTGCCAGCAGCGCGGCCGCTTCGGCGGAGCGGACCAGGGGCAGCCTGGCGAGTTGTTCGGCGGTGATGACGGTGCGCGAGTCGACGCTGGTGACGTCGATCGCCGGCAGCGCATTGCCGACCACGGTAACCGCACCGAGGTTGGTGGCCTGCTTGCCACCGGCTGCGCCACCCATGAAGGACACGTCGGTGCCCGCGCCGACCTGCAGCGCAACCTGATTGCGCGAGTCGACCGTCTGACCAGCACGGCGCAGCGACACCGTGTACGTGCCCAGCGGCAACTGCGCGGCGACATAGCGGCCGCGCGCATCCACGCCCACCTCGCGCTTGAAGCCATTGGCGTTTTCGATCAGCACCGTTTCGCCGCCGCTGGCGGCGACCTGGCCGAAGATCGTTCCGGTGGTCGACTGGGCGAAGGCCCCGCCGGAGGCCATCGAACCGATGGCAAGTGCAAGAACCAGGGCATGCCTGGACCAAGCGGGCTTGAACGGCAGGCGCTGCGTCGCTTCGATCATCTTTCATCCCCATCGCTGGCTTGGGCCTATGGACGAGATGAACGCGCCGGGTGACGGCGCGACGGCAAGCAAGTGCGCGAAGGAAGCGATGCACCTGTAGCCCGAGACCGGCCGGCAATCCCTTACATGGATCGATCTAAATCCCGCCCCCTATAAAACCCGAAGGAACGGGTCCGTTCGGGTTCGCGGCAAACTTGCATTGGCGTCAGGCGATTGTCAACCGTTTCGTGCGCAAGCGATCGGACATTTAGACGTCTGAATGATGTCGATGAATGGCCTGCACTTTTTCTTCACAACGATGCGTGCTTGCCCGTGTCAAACACTCGCCCCTTCGCTGCCAGCCCCCTCTCCCCACCGGGGAGAGGGTTGGGGTGAGGGGCCGGGCGGAGTGGTGAGCCAAGGATCGTTACGGCCTCAAAAGCCTCGCCTCGCTCTGTAGCAACGTTATCGCGAGCGCCGGCACCTCATCCGGCTGCCGCCACCTTCCTCTCCCCGCAAGGGCGAAGGATTTGGCGACGCAACACCTTACGACCACCCCACCCACTAGTGCATCATTACGGCATCAACCTTGGGGGAAGGTCCAACGTGGAAGCCAATCATCAGTTGCCCGTGCGGGAGCACCACGTGCACCAGCGTCATTTCGACCGCCTGGTGATGCTGTCCGACGGCGTATTCGCCATCGCCCTCACCCTGTCGGCGGTGGAATTGAAGCCCGAGGAAGCCGCCGGCGCGCACGGCCTGTTCGCGCAATGGGCCACGCCGCTGCTGATCTACTTCCTCAGCTTCTTCATCGTCGGCGGCGTGTGGATGCAGCACCGGCGCGTGCTCACCCATCTGCGCCACGTGGACACGCCGATGACCCTGCTCACCCTGGCGGTGCTCAGCGTGGTGTCGCTGATGCCGGTGGTGATCCGGGTCCTGCTGACCGCGGCCGGCAGCGAATCCAACGAGGGCATGCTGGTCTACTCGCTGGCCCTGATGACCAACTACCTGTGCCTCGCCGCCTCCTGGGGCTACGCCTCCTTTATCGGCAAGCTGGCGCCGGACGTGCCCGCGCCGCGGGCCTGGAGCTGGCTGCTGCGGGACCTGTTCGTCGCGATACTGTTCGGTGCGGTGGCGTTGTTCAGCGCGCACATGAAGGTCACCGCGGTGCTGCTGTGCCTGGCCGGCGTGGCCTTGCGTTTCGTTTCCGGGACGCTGGCCCGGCGGGCCGACGCAATCGCGTAGTTTGAGGGGACGTAGCGAACCCTAACGTGTCGTCATAGTGCGAGGTTCGTTGGGGTTCGCCGTTGGCTCACCCCAACCTACGTCAGGCTTTGCAGCGTCGTGGGCAGCAGTTCGGCCACGGTGGGGTGGATGTGCACTGCCTCGGCGACCGTCGTGTATGGCGCCTTGGCGTACATCGTATCCAGCAGGCAATGAATCGCCTCGTCGCCATTGATGCCGAAGATCGCCGCGCCCAGCAATTCCTTGCTGGCGCCATCGACCACCACTTTCATGAAGCCCAGCGTCTCGCCGCGCTCGACCGCCCGCCCCACCCGCGTCATCGGCCGCGTGCCGACCAGTATCTGGCGGCCCGACTTGCGCGCCTCCTGCTCGCTCATGCCGATGCGTGCCAGCGGCGGATCGGTGAACAGGCTATAGGCCTGGATGCGCTCGGAGATGCGGCGCCGGCCCTGGCCCAGCACGGCATCGGCGACGATCTCGTAATCGTTGTACGAGGTATGCGTAAACGCGCCCTTGCCGTTGCAGTCGCCCATCGCCCAGATATGCGGCACGTTGCTGCGGCCGTGGTCGTCCACCTTGATGTTGCCGCGCTCGTCCATGGCCACGCCGGCCTGGTCCAAGCCCAGGTCGTCCGTATTCGGTTGGCGGCCGACCGCCAGCAGCAGATGCGTGCCCACCGCCTGCTCGCATAGCTGATTGCCGCGCGCCTTGATCTTTATCGCGCCGGCCGTGCCTTTCAGCGCGATGCACTCCGCGCCCAGATGCACGGTAATGCCCTCGTCGCGCAGCATCGCCAGCACCGCGTCCGCCACATCGGCATCCTCGCGCGGCAGGAAGCGCTCGGACCGCTCGACGATGGTCACCTTCGAACCGAAGCGCCGGAACATCTGCCCGAACTCCAGGCCGATATAGCTGCCGCCGACGATCAGCAGATGCTCCGGCAGTTCGCGCAGTTCCATCATGCCGGTGTTGGTCAGGAAGGGAACGTCGCGAATGCCCGGGAAATCCGGCACCGCGGCGCGGCCGCCGACGTTGATGAAGAACGACTCCGCCTCGATCAGCTCGTCGCCCATGCGCAAGCGCCGGGGCGATTCGAAACGCGCATGCCCTTCGAGCAAGCTGACCTGGGGCATGCCGCGCAACCATTGCTCGACCCCGTTGCGCGCCTTGCCGGAAATGCCCTGCGTGCGCTCCCACACGCGCTGCATGTCGACCTTCGCGCCATCGCTGCCCAGCACGCCGTACTCATGCGCGCGCCCGGCCATATGCGCGACGTACGCACTCGCCACCATCGCCTTGGTCGGGATGCAACCGGTGTTGACGCAGGTACCGCCGACCAGCTTGCGCTCGATCACCGCCACGCGCTTACCGGCTTTGCCCAACTGCTCGGCCAGTGGTGGACCGGCCTGGCCGGCACCGATCACGACGGCATCGAAACGCTGAATCATGGCAAGTTCCTCGCGGGCATGGCGGCAAGCGGCGATCATCGCCTGCCGGCGTTCAACGATCGGTGTACGGGCCTGCTGCGTGCGGAATGGCGCTGAGGGTGGGACGGGCGATCACGACCGCGGCACGTCCACGATGTCGCTCAAGCGTTGCGGATGGCTGTAGACCACGTGCCGCCCGGGCCGCACGAAACCGGTCAGGGTCAGCTGGCAGGACTGCGCCAGGGTCACCGCCAGCGCCGTCGGCGCGGAAATCGCAGCCAGCACGCCCACGCCGAGGCTGGCCGCCTTGGTGACCATCTCGTAGCTGGCCCGGCTGGTGACCAGCACGAAGCCGCCGCGCAGGTCGACGCCGCCGCGGCTGAGCGCGCCCAGCAATTTGTCCAGCGCGTTGTGGCGGCCGACGTCTTCGCGCACGTGCAGGATGTCGCCTGCCGGCGAGGCCCATGCAGCCGCATGCACCGCGCCGGTCTGGCTGTTGAGCTGCTGGTGCGGCGAGAGCGCTTCGAGCGCGCGTTCCAGTGCGTGCGGTTCCAGCAGCGGACCGTCCGGCACCCGCGCCAGCGGCCGCAGCACGTCTTCCAGGTGGCGGCTGCCGCACAATCCGCAACCGCTGCGTCCCGGCAGCAGGCGGGCCGAGTCTTCGTCCACGCCTTCCACCTCGGGCGCGTCGACGTCCACCACATAGCCTTCCAGTTGTTCGTGGATGGCGACACCGCGGATATCGTCCGCACGCGCCACCCGCCCTTCGGTCAGCGAGAAGCCGTACGCAAAGTCCTCCAGATCGGCCGGCGTGGCCATCATCACCGCGAAGGATTCGCCGTTGTAGCGCAACTCCACCGGCGCCTCTTCGGCCAGCCAGTCCTCACCCTGCCGCAGGTCGTTGCCCTGGTGCACGATCACGGCGCGGCGCGCGAGTCCGGAGCGCTGCATGCGGGTCAGGCCTCCGGCCCGGCCGGCACCGATGAGGCAGACAGCCGCACCGGAATCGATTTGTAGCCCGGCGTACCCGAGCGCGCATCGTGTTCGTCCAGCGCCAGCAGGCCATTGCCCTCCGGGAAATACATCGCTACCGAACCGCGCGCGATGCCGAACGGCACCGCCACGAAACCGCGCACCGCGCGTCCGTTCGGCGTGCCGTCCGCGCGGCTGGCTTCCACATCGATGCGGTCGCCTTCGCGCAGGCCGCGTTCGGCGAGGTCCTCCGGATGCACGAAGACCACGTCGCGCCGTCCGGCGATGCCGCGGTAGCGGTCGTTGTAGCCGTAGATGGTGGTGTTGTACTGGTCGTGCGAGCGCACCGTGGCCAGCTTCAGCAGATCGCGCGCGGCCGGCACATCCTCCTCCAGCCCCTTGGCCAACATGAAACGCGCCTTGCCGTTCGGCGTATTCCAGCGGCGCAGCGCGGCGGCGTTCTCCAGATGGAAGCCACCCGGTTGGCGCACCCGCTCGTTGTAGTTGGCGAAGATCGGGAACACCGCCTCGATGCCGTCGCGGATGTGGTCGTAGTCGGCCACCATGCCTTCCCAATCCACCTTGGACTGCGGCAGCGTGGCGCGCGCGAGCAGCGCGACGATCGCCGGCTCCGAACGCAGATGCTCCGAGGCCGGCCGCAGCCGGCCTTGCGAGGCATGCACCATCGACATCGAGTCCTCCACCGTCACCGACTGCGGGCCGGCAGTTTGCATATCGATCTCGGTGCGGCCCAGGCACGGCAGCACGAAAGCTTCGCGCGCGGGAATCAGATGCGAGCGATTGAGCTTGGTGGCCACGTGCACCACCAGGTCGAGCTTGCGCATCGCCGGAAAGGTCGCCTGCGGATCGGACATCGCCACCGCCAGGTTGCCGCCCAGGCACAGCAGCGCCTTGGAGCGTCCTTCGCCGATCGCCTTGACCGCGGCGACCGCATCATGGCCATGCGCAGTCGGCGGCTCGAAACCGTAGACGCGGCGGATGCCATCCAGCAAGGCGGCATTGGGTTTTTCGGTAATGCCCACCGTGCGGTCGCCCTGCACGTTGGAGTGGCCGCGCAACGGGCAGATGCCGGCGCCGGGCTTGCCGATATTCCCGCGCAGCAGCAGCAGGTTCACCAGCTGCTGCACGTTCTCCACGCCATGGCGGTGCTGGGTGATGCCCATGCCGTAGCAGAAGATCACCTTCTCGGCGGCGGCATAGATGCCGGCCGCGACTTCGATCTCGGCGCGGCTCAGGCCGGAGGCACTCTCGATGCTCTCCCACGACGTGGCCTGCACGTCGGCCTGCAGTGCCTCCAGGCCGGTGGTGTGTCCGGCGATGAAGGCGCGATCCAGCAGGCCCGTGCCGCCACCGGCAAGATCGGCGGCATCAGCCTCGAACAGCCACTTCATCATGCCTTTCATGGTGGCGATGTCGCCGCCGATCTTCGGCTTGAAATAGGTGCTGGCGATCGGCACCGAGCGGCCGGTCAGCATCTCGGCCGGATCCTGCGGCGAGGTGAAGCGTTCCAGGCCGCGCTCGGGCATCGGGTTCAGCACCACGATCGGCACGCCGCGCAGCGAAACCTCGCGCAGCGTGCCGAGCATGCGCGGATGGTTGGTGCCGGGGTTGTGGCCGATGCAGAACACCGCATCGGCCTGTTCGAAATCCTCCAGCTGCACCGTGCCCTTGCCCACGCCGATCTGCTCGGGCAGGCCCACGCTGGATGCTTCGTGGCACATGTTCGAGCAGTCGGGGAAGTTGTTGCAGCCGTATTCGCGCGCAAACAGCTGATACAGGAACGCCGCCTCGTTGGAGGCGCGGCCGGAGGCGTAGAACTCCGCCATGGCCGGATCGGGCAGCGCGCGCAGGGCAGCGCCGATGCGCGTGGCGGCTTCGTCCCAGGAGACCGCGACGTATTTGTCCTGCGCCGCGTCGTACGCCATCGGGTGGGTCAGGCGGCCCTGGTCTTCCAGCGCGTGGTCGGTCCACGCCCACAGTTCGGACAGCGTGTGCTGCGCGAAGAACTCCGGCGTGGTGCGCTTGGAGGTCGCCTCCCAGCTCACCGCCTTGGCGCCGTTCTCGCAGAACTCGAACGACGAGGTATGCCGCGGATCGGGCCAGGCGCAACCGGGACAATCGAAGCCGAGCGGCTTGTTGACCCGCTGCAGCGCCTCGACCGAGCGCGCCACCGCCATCTGCTCGCGGATCGCCTTGGCCACCGCGCGCAGGGCGCCCCAGCCGCCGGCGGGGCCGTCGTAGGGCTGGATGCTTTTTTCGAGGTCGAGGTCTTTCGATTGCGTGCTCATGAAGCTGCTGCTGTAAGTGTGGAATTCATCGAGACATGAATCATAGGCCGATCCGTTGGCGATGGCTCGGACAGCCATGTGTCGCGCCCCACTGCCGTCATCCCGGCGCAGGCCGGGATCCAGTGACGGTCGCGCCCGATGGTCGCTCGGTCTTTCCCGGCTTCTGGTAAAGAGCTGTCGACCCTGCACCGATAATCATGCCGCTTCGCTACTGGATCCCGGCCTGCGCCGGGATGACGGGCGTGGAAGCTCGTTGGCGCTTCCAGGCGCCATCAACCGCCATCCAAGGACCAGCATCGAATCGCTTCTGGCGGCAGCGACAGCATGGGCGCATCAGGCAGCTCATAACCCGCCGGCGGTTCCACCCACAGGCGCGCCTGGCCGCAGCGCATGCCGAGATAGCTGCGGTGCGGGGCGGTCTGGCGCAATTCGAACGTGGCGGCGAGGGTGTCGCCCGATGCCATGGCCGAATCGTGCAAGCGCACGTCAGCCGGTGCGATATGCCAATCGACCAGGGTGCCATCGGCCAGTGCGGTATCCACGCGCAGGCTGGCCTCCGCCTCCGGCCACGACAGCCGCTGAGCGCCGGGCGCACCGACGATCTGTCCACGCTGCACGTTACGAAGTCCCAGCAGGCGTGCCACCGCACCGCTTGCCGGTTGCGCGTGCACCTCTTCGGGCGTGCCGATCTGCACGATGCGCCGGCCATGCATCAGCACCAGGCGATCGGCCACCGCCGCGAGCGCGGGATCGTGGCTGACCGCCAGGGCCGGAATGCCCGCCTCGTGCACTTCGGCGATCAATTCGGCCAGCACTTCGTCGCGCGTGACCGGGTCCAGCGCCGAGGTCGGTTCATCCAGCAACAACAGGCTCGGCCGCCGCGCCAAAGCGCGCGCCAGCGCCACACGCTGCTGCTGGCCGCCGGACAAGGACGAAGGCCAGCGCTCGGCCAGATCGGCCATGCCCACACGCTCCAGCCACTGGGTGGCCTGCGCGCGGCGTTGCCGTCCGCGCAGGCTGAAAGCCACGTTTTCCCATGCACGCAGATGCGGAAACAACGCGTGGCCCTGCGGCAGATAACCCACCGTGCGTTGCTGCGGCGGCAGACCGTCGAACGGTTCGCCGCGTGCCGCGATCAGACCCGCAATCGCCGACAACAACAATGTCTTGCCTTCGCCGCTCGCACCCAGCAAGACGGTGAAACCCGCGACTTCGAAGCTCGCGTGCAGCGCCACCGGTTGCTCGATGCGGTAATCGATGCGCATCACGCCAGGCGCCTGCGCACGGCCATGCCCAGCACCAGCGGCAACGGCAGCGCCGCCAGGAAGAACACCCACAGCAGCGGATACACCGCGTCCAGGCCGATGTCCTGCAGGTTCACCCACAGCTTCACCGGGATGCCTTGCGGGTAATACGCCACGATCAGTACCGCGCCGAATTCGCCCAGCGCGCGCACCCAGGCCAGCGCCACCGCAGCCGCCAGGCCCAGCCGCGCCAGCGGCAGGCTGACGTGGACGAAGCTGCGCCACGGCGAATAGCCGAGGGTGAGCGCGATCTGTTCCAGTTCGCGCGGCACGCCTTCGAACGCGGTGCGCGCCGCCATCACGTAATAAGGCAACGCGGCGTAGAACTGGGCCAGGATGAAGGCCGGCGCCGAGTTGGTCAGCAACAGCCCCGCCCGTTCCAGCAGATGTCCAGCCGGGCCGTAAGGGCCATACATCGACGCCAGCAACAAGCCCATCGCCAACGGTGGCGTGAGCAGCGACACCAGCAGCAGCGCATCGACCAGCCACTGCCCGCGCACGCGATGCCGCGCCAGCCACCAGGCCAGTGGCGTGCCCAGCGCCACGATCGGCACCAGTGCGATCAGGCTGTATCCAAGCGACACGCGCACCGCACCACCGTCGCCGTGCGCGAAACCGAAATGGCGCCAGTCGGTGGCCAGCAGCAGGCCGACGAACGGCGTGGCCAGCAGCAACAAGGCAAGCGCCGCCGGCAACGCGGAGAGCCGCGAACGCAAGTACGCCGTGCCGGGCACTGAGGTCACAGCGCCTCGCCGTGCGGCGGGTCGTAGCCGCGTTCGCGCAACATCGCCTGTCCTTCGGCCGACTGCAGCAGTTGCACGAAGTCGGCGCCGAGCTGCGCCTGCCTGGCATCGGTCAGCACGGCGGCGTAGAACACCAGCGGCTGCGCCTTGAGCACTTTGCCATCGGCCAGCGTGAGCTTGGCCTTGGCATACCACGCGTCCTGCAAGGACGGCTGCGCCAGGTTGATCTCGTCCGGCAGATCGATGGTCGGCAGATGATGCGAGAACGCGGCGCTGGCATAGCCGACGGCGGCGTCGATCTGGCCGGCTTCCAGGCGCGACATCAGCGAAGGCTCGGCGAAGATCTGCTGCGGGTTCTGCAGCTCGCCGGCGATGTCTTTCAGCAAACCGGGCTGGTGGTAATAGGTCTCAGCCAGCTGCAGGGTCAGCAAGGCGTTGGCGCCCTGCGGATCGACCGCGGGATCGGTGCGCCCGAGGCGCAGGCCGGATTGGCGCAAGACCTCATACCAGCTCTTCCGGCCTTTCGCCGCAGCCTCGAAATCCTTGGCGAAACGGCTCTTGGGGCCATAGATCACCACCATCCGCGTGCTCGCCACCGGCACCGCGCGCTCGGCAAGTCCCGCCTCGCGCACTACCTTCATCGGCGGCGGCGTGATGGCGACGAACACGTCGGCCTGCATCTGCTTGCCGGCCAGCAGCCGCGCCAGGGCGAAGGAGCCCTGCCCCACGCCTTCGAAACGTGCCTCGTGCGCCTTGGCGAAGGCCGGGCCGAGCGACTGGTCCATCACCACACCCATCGAACCGGCGTAGGCGACGCGCAGCACGGCTGTGTCGGCGGCAAGCGCTGTGGTGCCGAACAGCAACAGCAGCGGCGCCAGCCAGCACGCCAGCGAACGGTATCCGCCTTTCATGCACCCTCCTCCTTCTTGCCACGGCGATGCCGCACGCTGTCCCGCACATCCACGTCGAACAACAACTGCAGCGGCTCTCCGCCGGGTACCGGCAGTGCGATCTCCAGGCCATCGCGGCTGGGCAGGCGTGCGGCGAAGACACGCGCTTCGGCGTCGCTCAATATCACTTGCCAACCATCGGCGCGGCGCTGCCAACCATGTGCATCGCCCAGGACCAGTTGCTGGCTTTCCAGCTTGCCGTCGGGCCACTGCGTGCGGTTGCCCACCGTGGCGCCACCGAGCAATTGCGCCAGCTCCGCTTCGTCGATGCGCAGGCGCAGCGTCTGGCCCTGCAGTTGCACCTTCATCCGGCCACCTCGTTCCATTGGGTCTGGGTATTGCAGTCCGCCAGCTGTGCCGCCTCGGCGGCGGCCACGGCCAGTTCTTCGTGACCGACCGCCGCCTGCAGAGCACGCAACGAGCGTTGGCGAGGATCGTCGCGCGACATCAGCTCGGACAGCGCCATCCGGCTGTGCTCGTCCAGGCGCAGGCGCAACGGCAATACGTGAGCCGCGAAGGAAACGCTGCGCGCCTGCGGCCGCTCGCTGCGCAGGCGTTGCAGCAAGGCGGGTTGCAGCAAGGGCATGTCGATCGGAATCACCAGCAGGTCGGCCTCGCCCGCCTGCGCCTGCGCGATGCTGGCGAGGCCGCCCAGCGGTCCGGCCAGGGGCGCCGCATCGACGATGCCGGCGTAGTCGGGGCGCAGGCCACTGACACGGACTTCGTCCACGCCGGCCTCGCGCAATACCTCGAGCTGATGTTCGATCAGCGGCCTTCCTCGCCACGGCAGCAGGGCCTTGTCACGCCCCATGCGCGAGGACAGCCCGCCGGCCAGCACCACGCCGATGCACGGACACGGCTCAGTGCGCGTGACCATGGTCGCCATGGTCGTGCGCCTCGTCATGCGGCGACGGCTCGCACAGCGAGCAACCCTCGCTCCATGCGCTGTCGCCGTCGACGTAATGCTCCTGCTTCCAGATCGGCGCCTCGTGCTTCACCGCCTCGATCGCCATCCGGCAGGCGCGGAACGCCTCGGCGCGATGCGGCGTGCCTGCCGCCACCACCACGGCAAGGTCGCCCAGACCCAGATGGCCCTTGGCGTGAGCGATATACAGCTTCAGCGGCGCGGCCACCTCGGCGCGCGCGCGTTCGCCGATATCGCGAAAAGTACGCAGGGCCAGCGGCACGAACAGGTCGTAGCTGATGCCCACCACATGGCGGCCGACATTGAAGTCGCGCACCTTGCCGACGAAGATCGCGATGCCGCCGAAGCGCGGGTCGGATACGAAGTCCAGCGCGGCGGCGACATCCAGCGCGGCCTGCGTGCGTTCGACCACTGCCACGTGCAGATCGTCCATTGCGTTCTCCACGCTCAACCTCCGCTCACCGGCGGCAGCACCGCCAACTCGAGGCCTTCCGGCACCTCGCGGTGGTTGTGCAGTATCTCTTCGGCGCTGGCGAAGGCCGAGATGCGCACCAGCCCCGCATTCACCTGCGGCGCGTGCTCGCGCAGCTGCGCCGCCAGCAGCTCGCGCAAGGCGGCGATGGTGCTGCCGGGCGGTACGTCCAGTTCGAGATAGCCGCGAGGGTCTGCCTCGCGCAGCGCGCCGTACAGCGCGATCCGGACCTTCATGCACGACCCCACGATGGGCTTTCCAGATGGCCCAGCCCATAGACCTCGACCAGCGTGCCCGTTGCCAGCTCGCCTGCTTCGAGCGGGAGATGCACCCAGGCGTTGGCTTCCGCCAGCGGCCGGATGCGATACGACTCCTGCCCGTGCAGCGCGGTCGCCGACAGTTGTCCGCGCTCGTCCACCGCCAGTTGCGACTTCAGATAGAAATGCAGGCGCGGCTTCTTCACGAACGGCGCGGCCAGCGGCACTTGCCACGGACGCTCGCGCGGCAGGCCGAGCATCGCGCGCAGCGCGGGCTCCACGAAGAAGCGAAAACCCACCGCCACCGCGACCGGATTGCCCGGCAGGCCGAAGAACAGCGTGCCGTCCGGCAGGCGCGCGAACAGCAGCGGCTTGCCGGGACGGATCGCCACCTTGTGGAACAGCACCTGCGCGCCCAGCCGTTCCAGCGCCACCGGCACGAAGTCGTAGCGGCCCATCGATACCGCGCCGGTGGAAATGATGACGCGTGCGCCGGCTGCGCGGGCGCGGTCGACCGCATCGAGAAACGCGTCGACGTCGTCGCCCACCGTCTCCGCATGCGCCAGCTCGGCGCCGGCCGCCGGTATCCGCGCGGCGAGGAAGGGTCCGTTGGAGTTGCGGATCTGCCCGGACGCCAGCGGCTCGGCCGGGTCGTCGATCAGTTCGCGGCCGGTGCACAGCGCCGCCACCCTGGGGCGTGCGGTGACACTGACCTGGGCCACGCCCAGCGAAGCCAGCAGCATCAGGTGCTGCGGCGCCAGCAGCGTATCCGCAGCCAGCACGGTCTCGCCGATGGCCACGTCGGAGCCGGCCAGGCGCACGTTCTGTCCCGGTGCCACCTCGGCCAGCAGGCGCACGCGATGCGGCGCTTCGAGCCGCTCGGTCTGTTCCACCGGGATCACGCGATCCAGCCCTTCGGGCATCGCCGCGCCGGTCATGATTTCCCATGCGCCGCGGGCGCGGCCACGCATGGCATCGCCGGCCGCCTGCTCGCCTTCGACCAGCCATTCGCTGTCGGCCGGCAGCGGTGCCGCGTCGCCGCCGAGCGCATAGCCGTCCATCGCGGAGTTGTCGAACGGCGGCACCGCGGCGGTGCTGACCACGGCTTCGCGCAACACGCGGCCCAGCGCCAGCTCGCTCCAGCAATCTTCCGCCGGCGCCTGCACGCAGTGCTGAAGGATGATGCCCAGCGCGTCGAGCGGTTCGAGCAGCTCGTGGCTCATGCATGGCCTCCGCCGGTGGCCATGTCGAGCGCATGGGCCAGGATCGGCGCGAGGATATCCATCCCTTCCGCCACCGCCTTGGCGCTGCCGGGCAGTGCGATCACCAGCGTGCTGCCGACCAGCACGGCGTCGGCGCGGCTCAGCCAGGCCATCGGCGTGTGGCGGCCGCTTTCGCTGCGGAACAGTTCGCCGATGCCGGCGACATGGCGGTCGGCGACGCGCGCCAAGGCCTCGGGCGTGCGGTCGCGCGGCGCCAGCCCGGTGCCGCCGGTGCACAGCACCAGGCGCGCGCCGGCGATGGCGAGTTCGCGCAGGCGCGTGGCCAGGGTTTCTTCATCGTCAGGACGCAGTTCGGCCGGACCGAGTTCGGCGCCGAGCGCGCGCAGGCGTTCCACCAGCAACGGACCGGAGACGTCTTCGTAATCGCCGCGGCTGGCGCGGTCGCTGAGCGTGATCACCGCGGCGGCGACACCTTCCAGCCTGGCCGTTGCGCGCGGACGATAGTGTTCGCGCTCGGCATCGCTCATCCCATCCGGATGCAGCCACAGCCCCTTCTTGCCGCCTTCCTTGAACAGCAGCCGCGTACCGCCTATCGACAAGGCCGGCTGCACCGGCTTGGTCAGGTCGTATAGCGTAAGCAGGGCCGCGCTGACGCCGGCCAGCGCTTCCATCTCCACGCCGGTGCGGGCGAAGGTGGCTACTTCGCAATACACGCGAATGGATTGGCGTTCCGGCACGGGCTCGCAGCGCACGCCGATGTATTCCAGCGGCAGCGGATGGCAAAGCGGCATCAGTTGCGCGGCGTTCTTCGCGCCTTGCAGGCCGGCGATTTCGGCCATGGCGATGGCATCGCCCTTGGGCAGGCGGCCATGTGCCAGATCTTCGTAGGCGCTGCCCGCCTGCAGTTCGCCGACGGCTACCGCGCGGCGGGCGGTGGCACGCTTGCGGCGCACGTCGGCCATGTGGAAATGCTCTTTGGGAGCCGTGGCGGGGACGCGCGTCTCGCGTTCGTGCATGAATCAGCCTCCGGTCGATGCCAGATGGGGGGTGATGCCGGTGCGGCCTTCGTGCAGGTGATGCGTCTGTTCCTTGCGCACCAGCTGGCCGCCGATCGCGCGGACCAGCGCTTCGAGCTGGTCGTCTTCCTGCAGCAGCGGGCGCAGCGGAATGCCGAACTCGCCGAACAGGCACAGGCGCAGGTCGCCGGTGGCGGTGACGCGCAGGCGGTTGCAGCCGGCGCAGAAATCCTTCGAATACGGCGCGATGATGCCGATGCGCCCGGCATAACCGGCATGGCGGTATTCGCGTGCGGGGCCGGCGTCGGCGGCGCGCGGCAACAGCTCCCAGCCGGCGTCCTGCAATTGCGTTTCCAGCGCTTCGGCGCGCACGTGGCGTTCGCGGAAGAAGGCCAGGGTGTCGCCGGTCTGCATCAGTTCGATGAAGCGCAGGCCTACCGGACGCTCGCGCAGGTAGTCGAGCCAGGCCGGCAGCTCATGATCGTTGACGTCGCGCAGCAGCACGGCGTTGAGCTTCACCGACGGCAGGCCCACCGCCACCGCGCGGTCGATGCCGGCGAGGATGTCGTCGAGCCGATCGTGGCCGGTGATGCGGGCGAAGCTGGCGGGATCGAGGCTGTCCACGCTGATGTTGATGGCGTTGAGTCCCGCCTCCATCCATTCGTCCAGCTTGCGCGACAGCAGCGTGCCATTGGTGGTCATCGCCAGCTTGCGTACGCCGGGGATGGACGAGGCGGTGCGCAACACCTCGGTGAGGTCGTGGCGCACCGAAGGCTCGCCGCCGGTGATGCGCAGCTTGTGCATGCCCAGCTCGGCGAAGCCGCGCAACAGGCGCGCGATTTCCGCCAGGCTCAGCGGCGCGGCGGCGCCGGGGGTGGCGTGGTAGCCGTTGGGCAGGCAGTAGGTGCAGCGGAAGTTGCAGGCCGGGATGATCGACAGGCGCAGGTAGGGAAAGTGGCGGCCGTAGCGATCGGACAGCACGTTCATGACGCCGCTCCCGCGTTGCGGAAAGGCGCGAGCGTTTTCCCGTGCTGGTGGCACATGGAGGGCATCACGTTCAATTAACAATCATCCCGGGTGAACGCATCAAGCGACAGGCTTCCGTGGCGGCTGATGCACAGGTCGAAGTATGGGCGCTGGGAGGCTGCCACACCAAGCGTTTTGTGTCCCGCGCGATGGCCGGATGCGCCAGCGCAGGTTGGGGTGAGCCGAGAAGCGAACCCCAACCCAAGGTGCATGGCCACCGTAGGTTGGGGTTCGCCTTTGGCTCACCCCAACCTACGGCGTGCGGCGTTTTGCCACTTCGTCGGCGGTGAGCGTCGCCTGCTTGCCGCCGAAGTGCACCAGCACGAAGTTGCCGAGCGCAGCCAATTCCGCGTTGGTATACGCCTGCCCGAACGAAGGCATCGAGGTCTCCCCGTGCACCGTGCGCAGGGTCGAGCCCTGCAGGATCACCTGCGTGAGGTTGTGCGCCTCCGGATCGTTTGCCGCCTGCGTGCCCAGCAGCGCCGCCGCCTCGACCTGCCGGCCCTGGCCGTTCCATGCATGGCAACTGGCGCACGCGCCCTGGAACAGATGCTGCCCCAGGCCACCTTGCGCGAGCTCGTCGGAACCGGGGCCATTGGCAGTGGACGCCAAGGCCAGGGCCGGATGCTCGTTCACTTCGCTGCCGGCACTACCCTGTTGCGGCTTCGCCTCGCGCAGATAGGTCACCAGTGCGCCGATGTCCTCCGGCGTGAGGTATTGCAGGCTGTTCTGCACCACTTCGCCCATCGGGCCGGAGGCGGTGCCGCGGCCGCTGGCATGTCCCTTCGACAGGTAATCGCCGAGCTGCTGCTCGCTCCAGTTGCCGATGCCATAGGTCTTGTCGGGCGTGATGTTGTAAGCCTTCCAGCCCTGCAGCACTTCGCCGGACAAGGCGCGGCTGCTGTTCAGCGCATACATGGCGTTGCGCGGCGTGTGGCACTCCTCGCAATGCCCCAGCGCCGTGGCCAGATAAGCGCCGCGGTTCCACGCTTCCGACTTGCCCTGCGCGGGCTGGAAGCGCTCCTTCTTCAGGAACAGCGCGTTCCACACGCTCAGTCCCCAGCGCTGGTTGAACGGGAAGGACAGCTCGTTCGGCTGTGCCGGCGCATGTTTCGGCGGCAGGCTGAACAGATAGGCCTTGATGGCGAGCACGTCGTCGCGGCTGAGCGCCGTATACGAGGTGTACGGGAACGCCGGATACAGTGGCTGGCCATCCTTGCGCACGCCGGCGTGCAAGGCGCGCACGAACTCGTCGTCGCTCCAGTCGCCGATGCCGGTCTCCTTGTCCGCGGTGATATTGGTCGAGTAGATGGTGCCGAACGGCATCGTGAACGCCACGCCGCCGGTGAAGGCCGGACGGCCGGGCACGCTGTGGCAGGCCGCGCAGTCGGCGGCGCGGGTGAGATATTCGCCGCGCGCCACGGGGTCGCTGATGCTCGCAGGAGCGCCCGCGGCAGCCGGTGGCGGTGCACTGGTCTCCTTGCCGTCGCGCACGGTGAACCAGGCGTACGCGGTGAAGGCCACCGCGGCCACGACGACGATGGCGACCAGCGCCAATAACTTGCGCACGAATTTCATACGCTGCCCTCCTGCGCCGCGGCCCCGTCGGAGGCCTGGGTGACCACCGCCTTCAGCGCATCGGCGCCTTGTACCAGCGCCGTACGGTCGATGGGATAGCTGCGCAAGCGCACGCCGGTGGCGGCGAACACCGCATTGAACAGCGCCGGAAAGGCCATCACCGTGCCGGTCTCGCCGATGCCGCCGGGCGTTTCCTTGCTGTCGATGAGATGCACTTCGAGCGCCGGCGTCTCGTTGATGCGCAGCATGCGGTAGTCGTTGAAGTTGCGCTGCTGCACCGCGCCGTTCTTGAGCGTGATGCCGTTGTACAGCGCGGCGGTCCAGCCGAAGATCAGGCCGCCCTGGACCTGCGCCACCACCGTGTTGGGATTGATCGCGACACCGCAGTCCACCGCGGCGACCGCGCGGCGCAGCTTCACCTCGCCCTGCGGCGACACCTCCGCTTCGACGATCACGCACAGGTAACTGCCGAACGGCGCCGCCACCGCCACGCCGCGTCCGACGCGGGCCGGCAGGCTGCCCTTGCCCCACCCCGCCTTCTCAGCCGCGAGATTCAGTACCGCAAGCGCACGCGGATTCTTTTGCAGCAGGTCGCGGCGATAAGCCAGCGGGTCCTTGCCGGCGGTATGCGCCAGCTCGTCGATAAAGCTTTCGACCACGAACACGTTGTGCACCGGGCCGACGCCGCGCCACCAACCCAGATGGATGCCGTCGGGCATGTCGTGGCGCACCCATTCGACCTTCATGTTGGGGAACTCGTACGGCAGGTCGGCGCCGCATTCGATCGCATCCGCGTCCATGCCGTTCTTGGCCATCGCCCCCGGGGCGAAGGTGGCGAGCACCGAGCCGCCGGTGGTGCGGTGCTTCCATGCCAGGGGCTTGCCGTCGTCGCCAAGCGTGGCGGCGATGCGGTCGTAATAGGCCGGGCGATAGCGGTCGTGCCCGATGTCCTCCTCGCGCGTCCACACCACTTTCAGCGGATAGCTGACCTGTCGCGCGAACGCCACGGCCTGCTCGACCGGATCCTCGAACAGCCGGCGCCCGAAGCCGCCGCCCATGTACTGGTTGTGCACCACGATGGTCTCCGGCTTGAGGCCGGTGAGCTTGGCGGCGATATCCACGCAGCGCGCCGGCACCTGGGTGCCGGTCCAGATATCGCAACCGTCGGGCCGCACGTGCACGATGGCGTTCTGCGGCTCCATGGTGGCGTGCGCGAGCAAGGGCAATTGATAGACCGCCTCCACCGCCTTGCCCTTGACGTCGTCGACGTGGCCAACGTCCTTGCCCGGAATCGGCGTGCCGTTCTTCGAAGCCTCGGCCAGGTCCTTGAACAGCTGCTCGGTGGAGTAGTTCGCGTTGGGGCCGTGGTCCCAAGTGATATCCAGCGCTTCCATCGCCTGCCTGGCGGCCCAGAAGTGTTCGCCCACCGTGGCCACGGCATCGCCGATCTTCAGCACGGCGACGAAGCCGGGGACCTGGCGCGCGCGGCTGTCGTCCACCGCGGCGAGCTTGCCGCCGAGGGTGGGACAGGCCTTGACCGTGGCGATCTTCATGTCCGGCACGCGCAGATCGATGCTGAATTGCAGCGAGCCGTCGACCTTGCCGGCGGTGTCGACGCGGCGCAGCGGCTTGCCGATCAGGGCGAAGGCCGCGGCGTCTTTTTCCTGCACCTTCTCCGGCATCGGCAACTGCGCGGCCGCGTTGGCTACTTCGCCGTAGCCGGCGGTACGCCCGCTCGCTTCGTGCCGGATCACGCCGCGCGCCACGGTGCATTGCGCGGGGTCGACTTTCCACTTCGCGGCGGCGGCGTTGACCAGCAGGGTGCGCGCGGCGGCGCCGGCCTGGCGCAGCGTGGTCCAGCAGAAGCGCATGGTGGTGGAACCGCCGGTGGCCTGGTCGCCAAGCAACGGGTTGGCGTAGAGCTTGCGGTTGGCCGGCGCGTGCTCGACCACGATCTGGTCCAGCCCCAGCTCCATTTCCTCCGCCAGCAAGGTGGCCTGGCCGGTGTAGGCACCCTGCCCCATCTCGATGCTCGGCATCACCAGATGCACCGAACCGTCGGCGCCGACGCGGATAAAGGCATTCGGCGCGAACGCCGGATCGCCTGCCGCTACCGGCCCTTGCACCGCCGCGCGGCCCAGCACCTTGGCGCCGCCGCCGAGCCAGAGGAACGCCACCACCAGCCCGCTCATCTTCAGGGCTTCGCGGCGCGAAGGATTGTCGGGCTGGCCTTCGCCCAGAGCTTTATCGAAGCGCACGTTCATGCCACGCCCTCCACCCGAACGAAGGAAAGCACCTGGGCAGTCGCTGCGGCCGGGTTGGCGGATGGCGCAACGTTGGGAATGGTTTGCGGCGCAACCTTCTGCCCGGTCGCCACCTGCCTGATCGCTTCGCGGATGCGCACGTAAGTACCGCAGCGGCAGATATTGCCGGACATGGCCACGTCGATCTCCGCGTCGCTCGGTTCCGGCGTGGCCGCCAGCAGCGCGGTGGCGGACATGATCTGCCCCGACTGGCAGTAGCCGCATTGCACCACTTCGATATCCAGCCAGGCCTGCTGCACCTTCTTGCCGACCGCGCTGGCGCCCACGCCTTCGATGGTGGTGATGGCCTTGCTGCCCACCGCAGATACGGGCAGCACGCAGGAGCGCACGGCCGCGCCGTCCAGGTGCACCGTGCAGGCGCCGCACTGCGCGATGCCGCAGCCGAACTTGGTGCCGGTCAGGCCGATCACGTCGCGCAGCACCCATAGCAGGGGCATGTCGTCCGGGACGTCGACCGAGCGTGATTCACCGTTGATATTCAGGACGATCATGTTGCCTCCGCGTCTGTGCATGGGCGATTTCTGGATACAGCTTGGATCGGGCTATCCGATGCCCGTGCGCCAACGCGCGTAGTCGTCCGGTGTGTCGATGTCGATGCGGGCTTCAGGCATGGGCAGCGCCTGTACCTGGTCCGCGTAAAGAGCGAGCAGGCTGCGCGCGCCTTCCGGGCCGTGCAGCAGTTCCAGCTCGTGGAAAAAGCGCGCCGGGAACAAGCATGGCACGCCGAGGACGCCGTCGCCGTAATCCGCGGCGACGATACGGTCGGCCGAGGCCGCGCTCGCCAGCGCCTGCAACTGCGCGGCGCCAAGTGCCGGCTGATCGCACAGGCAGACCACGACCGCCGCCAAGTCGGCGTGGCGTTCGCGCAGGCGCGCCAGGCCAAAAGCCAGCGAACCGCCCATGCCGGATGGCCAACCCGCGTGGAAGGCCGCATCGACCGGCAATCCGTCCAGCGCAGCTTCGACGTCGTCCTTGTAAGCGCCGATCACCACCGCCACCCGCGGCGATACGCGCAGCGCTTCGCGTGCCATGCGGCGCACCAGCGGCTCGCCGTCGACCACCAGCAATTGCTTGGCCGAGCCGTAGCGCACCGCGCCACCGGCGGCGAGCAGGACGATGCCGAGGGCGCCGCTGTCGGTCATGAATGAATCGGCCCGTCGGTGCGGCTGAGCCGTGCGCCCGAACGCGCACGCATCGCCGCCATGATTTCCGCGGCGACGGAGAGCGCGATTTCCTGTGCGGTTTCCGAGCCGATATCCAGACCCGCCGGCGCATGGATCGCAGTGGCGGACGTGCGCACAGCGTGATGGATGCGGCCGGCACGTTGGCGCGAGCCGATCACGCCCAGATACGCCAGCGGCACCGGGGCCAGCGCCTGGACGTAAGCCAGGTCGCGCTCGTAGTGATGCGTCATCACCACCACGGCGGTCTGCCGGTCGAACGGCAACTGGTGCGGCAAGGCTTCCGGCCCGGCATGCAGCTGCGCGCCGACACCTTCGAGTCGGCCGCGCGACGCGGCGACATGCTCGACCAGGGTGGTCTGCCAACCCAGGCCATGCGCCAGGCGCGCCAGGGCGAGCGAGCATTCGCTGTAGCCCACCACCACCAGCGCCGGCTTCGGACGCCACGCTTCGAGCAGGACATCGAGCTGCGCGCCATCGGCCTCGGCGCGTTCGAGCACGGCGCCGCCGTGGGCAGGCAGGCCGTCGGCCAATGCATGGATGCGCTGCGCCAGCTGCGGCGCGGGGATATCGGTCCAATGCCCTGCCGCATGACGGATCAGCCGCCACGGCCGCGGCGTCTGCACCGCGCCATCGCGCGAGAACACGGTGGCGACGCTGGCCGGCGCGCGCTCGTCGTGCAGGCTGGCCAGCACGTCGAAAAACTGGAAATCCGCCGGCTGCACCAGCGGTTCGATCAAGACGTCCAGCTCGCCGCCGCAGCCGACTTCCATCAGCAGGTCGAGATTGGATTCGCGGTTGTAAGGCACCAGCGCCGGCGTGCGCTCGGCCATGGCGTGCTGGGCGCGCAGCACGATGTCGCGCTGGGGGCAGCCGCCGGCGAGCGCACAGGTCACTTCGCCGTCGGCATGCACCAGCATGCGGGCGCCGGGCCGGCGGAAGGTCGAGCCGCTGGTGCGGACAATGGTGGCCAGCGCGGCTGGCTCGGGCGTGATGCGCGCGCGGAGCTGTTGGACCGCCGCAAAGAGTTGTGGGAACTCCTGCGAAGCATTCATTCGATGTCGCCTGCGCGTGTGAGCTCGAGCATGCTAGTCGTCCGGTCTAATACTTGGCAACCGAGCCGCGGCAAGCCTGCGCCAGGCTGGCTTTGGCCGATCGGCAACTCTTTACGGTTGCCATTTGTTGATAATCATTCTCATTAAAACTATGCTTGCGCACCTTCTCCCAGGCCCAGGCAACGCATGCCGCGCTCGATCGGACTTCTGCAATCCGTACCCAGCCCCTTGCTGTGCGAAATGCTGGGCCACGCCGGCTACGACTTCGCCCTGCTCGACCTGGAGCACGTGCTGGTCTCGCCCGACCAGCTCCAGCACGCCATCCGCGCCTGCGAACTGGGCGGTTGCGCACCGTGGGTGCGCGTGCCCGAGGTGGACGAGAAGCTGATCGGCCGCGTGCTCGATGCGGGTGCCAGGGGCGTGGTGATCTCCCGCCTGGAAACGGCCGAACAGGCCGAACGCGCGGTCGCCGCGGCACGCTTCCCGCCACTGGGCCGGCGCGGCGTCACCGGCGGACGGGTCACCGGCTTCGGCAAGACGCCGCTGGCCGACTACATCGAGCAGGCCAACCGCGAGATCCTGGTCGTGCCGATGATCGAAAGCGACGCAGGCGTGCGCGCCCTGCCGCAGATCCTCGCCGTTCCCGGCATCTCGCTGGTGATGGAAGGCGCGCTGGATCTGGCCCTCGACCTGGGCCTGGGCCCGCAGCCGCTGCACGCCGAGGTGTGGCAGCGCCTGCTGGACATCGCCCAGTGCTGCGAGGAAGCCGGGATTCCGTTCTGCCCCAACCCGCGCAACGACGGACAGCTCCGCCACTGGGCCGCCCGCGACCCGCGCTGGATGCTGGCCGGCGAAGACCGCGGCCTGCTGCTCGCCGCCCTGCGCGAGCGCGCGAACGCCTTGCGCAACCCCTGATCCCTCTCCTTCTTATTGGAATCGCTACGTGACCGGTCTTCCCCGCCTGCATCTCCTCGGCCTCGCCATTGCCTGCGCGCTGTGCGCCACCGCCGCGCACGCCGACGACACCACGACGCCGAACAAGCCGCGCGACCTCGAAGCCGTGCAGGTGCAGGGCAATGTGCTGGGCCAGTCGTCGAAGGAGAACGTGCGCACCTACGCCGGCAGCCGCAAGGTGATCGGCAGCGAGGAACTCGCCACCGGCGCCAACCGTTCGCTGGACGATGCCCTGCAACAGGTGCCGGGCATCAAGATCTTCGACGAAACCGGCACCGGCGTGCTGCCGCAGATCATGCTGCGCGGCCTGTACGAAAGCCGCAGCGGCCGCGTGCAGGTGCTGGAAGATGGCATTCCGCTGTCTTTGGCGCCTTACGGCCAGACCAGCCTGTCGCTGTTCCCGGTGACCATGAACCAGATCGACCGCATCGACATCGTGCGCGGCGGCGCGGCGGTGCAGTACGGCCCCAACAATGTGGGCGGCGTGATCAACCTGGTCAGCAAGCCGATCCCCGAGCGCTGGACCACCACGCTGGGCGAGAAGATCACCGCCGGCGGCGCGGGCCGCTACCTGCGCGACACCACGCTCAGCAGCGGCGGCTACCTCACGCCCGATGTCGGCCTGCAGGTCGATGCCGACTGGAACAAGGGCCAGTACTGGCGCGAGCACAGCGGCACCAACGTAAAGAACCTGCGCGTGCGCGCCGAATGGTGGCTGGCCGACGACAAGCTGCTGAAGGCCGACGTGCAGCGCTACGTGGCCCATATGGATATGGCCGGCGCACTCTCGGTGGCCGACTACGAGGCGAATCCGCGCCAGGCCACCCGCTCGCTGGACCGCTTCACCGGCCGCACCACGCGCGCATCGCTCACCTATCAGCAGGACCTCGGCGCCTGGGGTCCGTTCGACCAGTCGCAGTTCACCTGGACCAACTTCAGCGCCGACAGCAGCCGCAACTTCATCGTGGGCATGCGCCGCCTCGCCAGCGAAACCTGGCGCCCGGACCTGGCACCGCAGCTGCTGCAAAGCGCGCCGCGCGGCTTCAAGGTGTATGGCAGCGAGCCGCGCATCGCACTGCATGTCGATTCGGGCCATGTCACGCAACAGTGGACGGCCGGCGTGCGCGCGGTGCGCGAGGACATCGACTTCCTGGTCGGCAATACGGGCCTCGACAATGGCGTGTACACCCTGGTGCGCAACTGGCAGTTCAAGGACCGAGCCTGGTCGGCCTATGTCAGCGACGCCGTCGGCCTGTTCAACGACCGCCTGACCATCACGCCCGGCCTGCGCTATGAGCACCTCAATTCCACCTATCTCAACCGCGCCAACGGCAGCAGCACGCAGAACAACGTGCGCAACGCCCTGCCCGGCCTCACCGTCGGCTACAAGGCGAGCTCGCAGTGGTATGTCTATGCCGATGCGCAGCGTTCGCTGCGCGCGCCGCAGGTGACGCAGATCATCTACGGCGACAACCTCGATTCCGAGCTGGCCTGGAACTACGAAGCCGGCGCGCGCTACACGCCGGTCGAAGGCACCAGCATCAACCTCGATGTGTACCGCATCAACTTCGACAAGCAGATCCAGCTCGACAACACCACGCGCACCTACGCCAACCTCGGCAAGACCCGCCACCAGGGCGCCGAGCTGGAACTGGAATGGAGCCCGCCCAGCCTGCGCGCGCTCAAACTCAGCGCCGGCTATGCCTATCTCGACGCCAGCCAGCAAGCAGGCCTGTACGCCGGCCGGCGCGTGCCCTACACCTCGCGCAACCAGTTGAACCTCGGCGCCAGCTACGGGGCGGGCGATACCGTCGTCGCGCTCACCAGCTACTACTTCAGCCGCGCCTATAGCGACGCCGCGAACACGGTGCGCGAGAACGCCATCGCCTCCGTCGGCGAACTGCCGTCGTACTGGGTGTGGAACATGCAGCTCACGCAGACGCTGATGCGCGCGGGCAGCAGCACGCTCAAGGGCACGCTGGCGGTGAACAACCTGTTCGATCGCCGCTACTGGTACCGCGGCATCGACACCAGTCCCTGGGGTCGCCAACCGGCACCGGGCCGCACGGTGACGGCGGGCGTGGAACTCACGTTCTGAGGCAGCGTGATGCGGCGCACATCAGCGCATGCTGTCTTGCATCTGCAACCGGGCGTTGACGCCAAACTTACTTGCCGCCATGCAACATGACGAACCCGCATCGGCATAGGACTACGGTCATTCCCTGCGCCGATGCATGCACGGGGATGCGCCGAACCTGAGCATGCCGCGACTACTGCGAATGCAGTCGCGGCCATGGCGGTAGCGGACCGCAGCACTACCGAGCCAGCGGGGCGTCCTGCCCGGCCCAGCCATCACAGTCGAAACGAGCGCTTCGGTAAACCGCCGAGGATGCCGTGTGGATGGCTTGCGCGATCGCTCGCGCCTGGACCATGACCGGCATCCGGTGGCCCGCCGCAAGCGGACCTTCTTATACGGATGCCTTCATGATCGAGAACCTGTCGCCCCTGGTGATCCTGACCCACGTACGCCACGCGGCGGTCACCGATGGATTCCTTCCCGCCGCGCATCGCCTGGGCCTGCCCGTGGTGGTGCTGACCGATCATCGGCTGGAACACCTGGAATATTTCGGCCGCGCGCCGGAGCACGCACCGCAGCAGCTGGTCGAGTGCGATGTATTCAATCCGCTGAGCGTGATCGACGTGCTGCACGGCGCCGGCATCCGCCCCGCGGCGGTGTTCTCCAACAGCGATCACCTGCAGACCTCGACCGCCCTGGTCGCCGAAGCATTCGGCCTGCCGGGCAAGCCCTGGCGCGTGTGCTACGCGGCGAAGAACAAGGCGGCGATGCGCGAGCGCCTGCGTACGCTGGGCCTGCCCACGCCCTGGTTCGAAAGCCTGATGCCGGGCCAGAGCGTGCCGGCGCATGCGCCGTGGCCGCTGATCGCCAAGCCGCGCGAGGGCGTGGCCAGTCTCGACGTGCAGTTGTGCGCCAACCCGGCTGAGTTGCAGCACTACCTGCAGGCGTTCTGGCAACGCCACCCCGGGCGTGCGGTGCTGCTGGAGGAATTCCTGCATGGCCCGCTGTTCACCCTCGAAACGCTGAGCGACCGCCGCCGCACGCAAGCCGTGGGCGGCTTCGATGTGACGCTGTCCGAGCCGCCGCATTTCATCGAACTGGAGGCGCGCTGGAACGGCCCCGCCGGCACCCGGCAGCGGCAGCAGGCGCTGGCCCAGGTGTTGGCGTTCGGCGTGGACTTCGGCGTGTGCCACAGCGAATTCATCCTGACCGACCGCGGCCCTGTGCTGGTCGAAATCAACTATCGCAGCATCGGCGACGGCCGCGAATTCATGCTGGACCGCATGTACCACCAGCGCTGGTTCGAGACCATCCTGCGCCTGCACCTGGGCCAGCCGCTCGCGCCGTTGCCCCCGTCGAGCCAGCATGCCCTGGTGCGCTACTACGTGGCGCGCGAGGAGGGCCGGCTGCTGCAGATCAGCGACGACCAGGCGCAGCAGCACGAGCGCGCGCATGTCGCCTATCGCCGCCTGCGCCAGCAAGGCGACGAGATCCGGCTGAGCCGCTCCAACAAGGACTACCTGGGCACGCTGAGCATCGTGGCGGAGACCGAGCACGATCTCGGCCACGCACTGGATGCCGTCGAGCCGAACCTGCACTGGCGGATCGCCCAGGGGGTGGACGCATGAACCCCGGCACCGGCAATGCCACGCATGACGACAGCGCCTATATCGCCTGGCGCATCATCGACTGCTGCCTGCGCGAGGACGTGCGCGGGATCATGCATCGCGGCAGCGAAGCGGCACCCGCGGCGGCGATGCGGCAGGCCTGGCCGGGTCCAGCCTTCCCCGAGCAGTGGTGGCGGATCGCGCATCTTCCCGGCGGCGTGCTGTGGCTGCCGGTGCAACCGAGCGACTACATGCAGAGCCTGCGCGCGCGCGGCGACGGATGGCTGCGCGAGACACCGCTAGGCCTCGCCTACGAACACGGCGCCGAAGCCTGGCTGGCCCTGCTCGCGGAAGGACTGGACGAGGAGACCTGCCAACTGCACCGCGACTACGCCGCGGAAGCGCGCTGCGCCGCCGACCACCGCACGCTGTCCCGCCTGGCTTATCAAGCACGCACCGATGCGCTTGCCGGTGCGCTGGATGCCGCCACCTGGGAAGAACGCGCCCTGCGCTGCGACCAGGTCGCGAGCTATCGCGATCATCCGTTCTATCCGACCGCGCGCGCCAAGTCCGGCTTCGGCGAAGCGGACATGCGTGCCTATGCGCCGGAGTTCGATCCACGCTTCGAGTTGCGCTGGCTGGCGGTGCCACGCGACGCACTGCAACTCACCACCGCGCAGCCCACGTTCTGGCCGGGCATGCGCGACGTCGGCCTGGACGACGCGCTGGCCGCGAGCCATGCCCTGCTCCCGGTGCACCCGCTGACCTGGCCGCGCCTGCACGACGGCGACGCTTTCCCGCTGCCGCCGGACACGCATCGCGCGCCGCTGTCCTGGTTGTCGGTGCGGCCGACGCTGTCGGTGCGCACCGTGATGCCGGTGGCTTATCCGGACCGCCATATCAAGTTGCCCTTGCTGATGCGCACCCTCGGCGCGCTCAACCTGCGCCTGATCAAACCGTCGACGATCTACGACGGCCACTGGTTCGGCCAGGCCCTGACCGCCATCGCGCACAACGACGACGCGCTGCGCAGCCGCTACCTGCATGTGGACGAGGCGCATGGGGGCCACGTCGAAGAAGCCAAGCATCTCGCCTACCTGGTGCGCGGCTATCCGTCGCTGCCCGACGCCACCCTGGTGCCCACCGCCGCCTTGAGCAGCGCGATGCCCGACGGACGTCCCTTCGCCGCGCACCTGGCCGACCGCTTCCACCGCGGCGACCTGCTCGCCTGGTGGCAGGCCTACGCGAACCTGCTGAGCGACGTGCACCTGCGGCTGTGGCTGGTCTATGGCGTGGCGCTGGAGGCGAACCAGCAGAACTGCGTGCTGATCTACGCCGCGGGACAAGCGCCACGGCTGCTGATGAAGGACAACGACTCCGCCCGCGTCCTGCTGCCGCGCCTGCGGGAGCGCTTGCCGCAGATCGAAGCCTTCGGCCCCTTGCGCGACCCGCGCATCCCGGTCGAGGACGACGCCGCACTGGCGCGCATGTTCTGCACCATCATCCTGCAGCTGGACCTGCTGGCCGTGCTCGAAGGCATCGCCGAATGGCAAGCGGATTTGCGCCAACCGATGTACGCGGTCTTGCGGCAGAGCCTGCGCACCACGCTGGCCGGACTCGAAGGCCAGGGCATCGACACGCAACCGGCCGAACGCCTGCTGCAATCACCCTGGCTGCCGGTGAAGTACCTGCTCAGCGCGGGCAGCCTGCTCAGCAAGCGCATGACCGGCGCCAGCGACATCAACAAGTTCTACGGCGACAGCGGTCCGAACTTCATGCTGCCCGACGCAGCCACGGCCACCCGGCGCCAGGCCGACGGAGCCGCCTGATGCGCACGCTCGCTTCCGTGCTGGCCGCGCATTACCTGGCGGCCTTCACCGCCTTAGGCATGCCGGTGTTCATGCCGCGCGTGCTCGCCGGCCTGGCGCCCGGCGCGCCCGACTGGCTGAGCGGCCTGCTCTACGTGCTGCCCACCGTGTGCACCGCGCTGACCGCCACCACCTGGGGACGGCTGGCCGATCGCTATGGCCGCAAGCTCTCGCTGATGCGCGCGCAGGCCGGCCTGGTGCTGGGCTTCCTGATGGCCGGCTTCGCGCCGAGCCTGCCGTGGTTCGTATGCGCGTTGATCGTGCAGGGCACCTGCGGCGGATCGCTTGCAGCGGCCAATGCCTATCTGGCCACGCAGGCGCAGGGGCAGTCGCTGACCCGCGCGTTGGACTGGACGCAGTTCTCCGCACGCCTGGCCATGGTCACTGCGCCGGCCTTGCTTGGCCTGGCTACCGGCTTGGGCCTGGCGCAGACGCTGTATCGCTATCTGGCCATCCTGCCGCTGCTGGCCTTGCTGCTTACCTGGATGCTGCCGGCCGACCCGGTGGCCGACAGCTCGCCCGCGCAGGCCAAGCCGAAACAACCTGACGACCTGCGCGAACTGGCGCCGCTGCTGCTGGTGCAGTTCCTGTTCTACTTCGCGATGGTTGTCACCTTCCCTTATTTCATCTCCTACAGCGAAGCATTGGGTGTGGGCAGCGACAGCCACGCGGGCCTGTATTACAGCCTGCCGCATCTGGTGTACCTGGTGCTGCTGCCGTGGCTGCGGGCGCGCTCGCCGGCGCCGCAGCGGCCCTTGCTGATCGGCCTGGGGCTGTTCTCGCTGGCCTGTCTCGGCCACGTCCTGCTTGCCAACCCATGGTGGCTGGCGCCGGCGCGCGTGCTCTACGGCATCGGCATGCTGCTCGCCATCGGCGGACTCAATCGCGCGCTCAGCCAGCACGCCAGGCCAGGCGGCGCCGGACGGCTGTTCGGCCGCTTCGACGCCTGCGGCAAATGGGCCGGCGCCGTGGGTGGCGTCGCGGCCGGCGTGCTGGTGCATCGCTTCGGCCTGGCCACGCCCTTTATCGCCGCGGCGTTCGCGGGCGCCCTCGCGCTGGCCTGCGCCGCGCGCATCTATCTCTTTCTTCCATCGAGGCAACCGTATGTTTCAGCAAGCGATGCGTGAACAGTGGTACGCAGCCCAGGCCGATGCGCAGGCGATCACCTGCTGGCTGAATTGCTATCTGCGCGAATTCGCCCTGCCGCGCGGCCAGGCCACGCTGGATTACCGGGGACTCGACCGCCCCGCCGGCCTCGCGCTCGGCGAAGGCCCGCTGCTGCGCATCGACTTCGCGCAGTCCGGCCATGCGCTATGCGTGCGGCTGGGCCATGGCAGCCGGCTCGGGCGCTGCACCTATACCTCGGCGCCATACCTGAAGGCCGCCGGTGAAGCTTGGCGCTGCGCCGACGCGCACGGCACCATCCATTTCCTGCTGGAGCGCCTCGCGCCGGAATGCGGCTTCAATGCCGAACTGCTCGCGCAATCCGACAACAGCATCGAGATCACCCGCCATCTGCTGGAGCGCTCGGCCGCAGCAGCGCCGCGCGGCGATGCGCTGCTCGACGCCGAGCAAGGCATGCTGTGGGGCCATGCGCTGCATCCCACGCCGAAGAGCCGCGAAGGCGTGCCGCTGGAACAGGTGCTGGCCTGCTCGCCGGAAGCGCGCGTGGAGGTTCCGCTGTACTGGTTCCGCATCGACCCGAGCCTGTTGCGCACGCTCGGCCGTGACGCGCGCGCCACGCTGGCGAAAGTGGCCGGCGCCGAGCAGCTCTATCCCTGCCACCCCTGGGAAGCCGAACGCGTGCTGGCGCATCCGCTGCTGCGCGAGGCGCGCGAGCGCGGCCTGATCGAACCGCTGGGGCCGCTCGGCATGGCGCTGCATCCGACTTCCTCGGTGCGCACCATGTATCACGCGGAACTCGATTACTTCCTCAAGATGTCGATCCACGTGCGCCTGACCAACTGCGTGCGCAAGAACGCCTGGTACGAACTGGAAAGCGCGGTGGCGATGACCGAGCTGCTGGAGCCGGCATGGCGCGACATCAGTGAGCGCGTGCCGGGCTTCGGCGTGCTGCTGGAACCGGCGGCGACCACCCTGGACTTCAGTGTGCTCGGTGGCGACGCCGAGGCGCAGCTGGAACTGGCCGAGAGCTTCGGCATCCTCTATCGCGACAACCCCGCCGCCCTGGTGCGCGAGCGCTATCACCCGCAGGTGGCCGGCGCACTGTTCGCCACCGATCGCCACGGCGCCAGCGTGTGCAAGGCGATGCTGCGCCAGTCGGTTTCCTCCGCCGGCTATGCGCGCGCTGCCGTCAGCTGGTTCGAGGCCTATGCCGGCCTGCTGCTGGACGGCGCCTGGCTGGCCTTCTTCAAGCACGGCATCGTGCTCGAACCGCATCTGCAGAACACCGTGATCGGTTTCGACCGCGGCGTCCCCTCGCGGCTGTGGGTGCGCGACCTGGAAGGCACCAAGCTGGTGCGCGAGCGCTGGCTGGAACAACAGCTCGGCGGCTTGTCCGAACGCGCGCGCCAATCCGTCCACTACAGCCAGGAGCTGGGCTGGAAGCGGGTGGCGTACTGCGCGCTGGTGAATAACCTGGCCGAGGCGATCTTCCACCTCGCCGATGGCGACAGCGTGCTCGAAGAACGGCTGTGGGCATGCATCGGCGCGATCGCACAGCGCTGGCAGGAACGCTTCGGCGCGCAGCCGCTGCTGCAAGGCCTGCTCGAAGGCGCCGCCCTGCCCAGCAAGAACAACCTGCGCACGCGCCTGTTCAAGCGCGCCGACCGCGATTCCGACTACACCTATCTGCCCAATCCGATCAGCCCGCCCGCTGCCGCACGGCAGGTGGCGTGAGTGCAGCTTCGACCAGGTATCCACGCATGACCCTGCATTGCCAACCCGAACGCGTCGAAGCCCTCGTCGCCCAATGGCGCGCCGAATCGGCCGAGCCGATCTGCGCCTACGTCTACGATCTGCAAGCGCTGCAACAGCACGTGCGCTGGATGCGCGCTGCCCTGCCCGACGGCTGCGAGCTGTACTACGCCGCCAAGGCCAACCCCGAAGCACCCGTACTGCAGACGGTGGCGCCGTGGGTGGACGGCTTCGAGGCTGCCTCCGGCGGCGAGCTGCGCTGGCTGCACGAGCAGCAACCCGCGCATCCGCTGCTGTTCGGCGGCCCGGGCAAGCTGGACAGCGAACTGGCCCTGGCCGCCGCGCTGCCCGACTGCACGCTGCACGTGGAAAGCCTGGGCGAACTCGCCCGCCTGGCATCCATCGCCGACGCGCTGGGCAAACCCGTGCCGATCTTCCTGCGCATGAATATCGCCGTGCCGGGCATCGGCGATACGCGTCTGATGATGGGCGGCAAGCCCACGCCGTTCGGCATGGACGAAGCGGATCTGCCACAGGCGGTGGAGCTGCTGCGCCGGCATCCGCGCCTGCGATTGGAAGGCTTCCACTTTCATCTCATGTCGCACCAGCGCAATGCGGCTATGCAGCTCGAGCTGGTGCGCGCCTATCTGGATATCGCCAACCGCTGGAAAGCCGCCTACGGCCTCGACTTCGCGGTGGTGAATGCCGGCGGCGGCTTCGGCGTGGACTACGCCGAGCCGGCAGCCTCGTTCGATTGGCTGCAGTTCTGCGCAGGCTTGCGCGACGTTCTACAACAGCACGCCCACGGCCTGCGCCTGCGCTTCGAGCCGGGCCGCTATGTCAGCGTCGCCTGCGGCTGGTACGTGATGGAAGTCATCGACATCAAGCGCAGCCACGGCGAGTACTTTGCCATGGCGCGCGGCGGCACCCACCACTTCCGCACGCCACCCGCGCAGGGGCACGATCATCCGTTCCGCATCCTGCGCGGCCACCGCGCGCCGCTGATCGAACACGAACGGGTCACCCTGGTCGGCCAGCTGTGCACGCCCAAGGACGTGCTGGCGCGGGCGCAACCGGTGGATGCGCTGGCGCCGGGCGATTGCCTGTTGTTCTCCCTCGCCGGCGCCTATGCCTGGAATATCTCGCACCAGAATTTCCTGATGCATCCGGCGCCGCGGATGGCGTTTCTCGAAGCGGCGCCGGTGGCGCAAGACACGCTCGCCGTCCGCGTCGCCTGACGGTGCGGACGGTGAGATCGACAGCGGGGCCTTTAAGCCGCGGGCCCGAACCAGGTGGCCAGTGCCTCGGCCAGTCCCGCGTCATCGCCTTCGCCGACCCAGGCCACATAGCCGTCGGGCCGGATCAATACCGCGGCGGGGGCATTCACGACGCCCAGCACCGGAAGCTCCCACACCCCGCTGCACTGCGCATCGACCCGGCGCATGCGAGCGGCCCATGGCGCGAGCGCGGCGTCCAGGCTGCCGGGCACGCCGAAGTTGAGCAACAGCGGCCGCGCTTCGTGCAGCAGGCTGAAAACGCGCAAGGGCCCGCCGACGGTGAGCAGATCCAGGTCCGGCATGCGCCGCCCGAGCAACGGATGCCCCTCGCCGAAGTCGTAGCGGATACCCAGCCCGATCACCTCCGCCGCCATGCGCTTGCGCGGCTCGTCCATCGCAAGGAACTCGACCAGGTAGGCGTCCAGCGCCAGGCTGCGCTCGTCCCGGCGCTGCAACGCGACGTGGGCCATGGTGTTGCGCAGCACACGTGCGCCGACGGGGTGGCGTTCGGCCTGATAGGTATCGAGCAGATGCTCCGGCGCCGTGCGCTTGACCACTTGCGCCAGCTTCCAGCCGAGGTTCACTGCGTCCTGCACGCCCAGGTTCAGCCCCTGCCCGCCCATCGGCGGATGCACGTGCGCCGCGTCGCCGGCCAGCAGCACGCGCCGTTCGCGATAGGCCGCGGCCTGGCGGCTGAGATCGGAGAAGCGCGATATCCAGCTGGCGTCATGGATGCCGAAGTCGCGGCCATACACGGTGGTCAGTGCCTCGCTGACCTCGCGCAAGCTCGGCTCGCTGCCCGAGTTCAAACGCGCTTCCGTCAGCACGATGCGCGCGCGGCCATCCTCGGCCTTGCCGATGCCGTGCGTGCCGAGCTGGTCGTGGCGAAAGCCCCATGCAGGCTCCTCCGCCGTCTGCGCCTCGGCGATCAGCCAGCTCTTGGTGGCATCCCAGCCGGCGAACTCGATGCCGGCGGCCTTGCGGATCGCGCTGCGTCCGCCATCGCAACCGACCAGGTAGGACGCGCGCAGCGAGCTGCCATCGGATAGTGCAAGGCTGACGCCGTCATCGTCCTGCTCGAAGCCGGCCGCCGCGCGTTCGCGATAGAACTTCACCGGCAGCGTGGCGATCCAGCTCGCCAGGATGCGTTCAATATGTTTCTGCCACAGGCCGAGCACGTAGTTGTGCCGCGTGGGGAAATCGCCGATCTCCAGCGCCACATGAAAGTAGGCATGCGGATGCAGCTTGCCCTCCGCCACGAACCAATCGACGATGCCGCGCTGGTCGAACACTTCCAGCGTGCGCGAATGCAGGCCGCCCGCGCGCGAACCCGGCACCTCCTGGTTGGCGCGCTGCTCCACGATCGCCACGTCCACGCCGGCCAGGGCCAGCTCGCCCGCCAGCATCAGGCCCGTCGGGCCGCCGCCGACGATCACCACTTCGTGTTCCGCCATCGCATCGCTCCCAGGACCGCCGGTACCGGCAAGGGCGGCGATGCTGCGCCTGGCCCCCCGCCTTACGGCAAGCCCGGGGGTGCGCTATACTCTGGAAGCGGCGAGGGGTGGCAAAACCCCTCGCTTTTTTTATGCCTGCGATTCCGCGTTCATGCCTGCGTGGCGAAGACCGCCTCGGCGAACAGGTCGATGGTCTTCTGGCTCAGGTCGGTGTTGTTGAGCAGCACCAGGGTGGATTGCCCGTCGAGCCGGTGCGCGAGCAGCGAGCGGTAGCCATCGGTCCGCCCCGTCTCCCACGCAAACGTCCGTGCCGCGCCATCGGCCTGCACTGTCTTGACCCGGCCGCCTAGCGCGTAGGACTCCGTCGGCACCAGGATCGTGCTCAGCGTCTTGCGCGATGCCTCGCTGAGCAGCGAGCTGCCATACACGCCTTCGGCCGCGCGCACGAGATCGGTCGCCGTGCCGCAATAGCCACCCGACGCCACCATGTACACCAATTGCGGGTTCATCTTGCGCACCGGCGGATCGATCGTGGCGTAGCCCACCGCGACCTGGGCGCGGGCCTCGTCGGTGTAGCGCGGCAGCACATGCTTGAGCCCCAGCGGGGTGAGCACGAGCGCATCGATGGCCTGGGCGAACTCCTGGCCGGTGACGTGTTCGACGATACCTTTGACCAGAACCCAATTGGTGAGGTCGTAGGAAAACCGGCTCCCCGGCTCGAACGCGAGGTCGCCCGAACAGAAGGCCTTGATCGCCTCGCTGGTGGTGTATGACTTGGTCCATATCGCCGGATCGGCCTTGACCACCGGCGTAAAGCCATTGGGAATACCGCTGCAATTGGACAGCAGGTGCTTGAGCTTCACCTTGGCGCCGTTGTCGGCGCGGTAGTCGGGCAGGTAATCGCCGATCGAACCGTCGAGCGCCAGCTTGCCCTGCTCGATCAGCCGCAGTATCGCCACCGAGACAAACCACTTGCTGATCGATGCCAGCGGATAGAGCGTGTCCACCGTGGCGTGGCGTCCCGCTTCCACGTCGGCCATGCCGAACGCTTCGGACAACACCACGCGCTGCTTGCGCACGAGATGGATGACACCGTGAAAGCCGTTCGCCTTGACGAAATCGTCGACGACCGCCCTTACGCCCTTGCCCGCCTCGGCTTCCGCCGCCAGCAGCGAAGGCGCCAGCCATGCACCGGCGAGCGCACCCGCCATGCCTTGTACGAAACGACGCCTGCTCGCCATGCCTTTGACCCCCCGCCTGGAGTGCGCGGCGCGCACTTGCCAGCCCAGACTTATCGACGGAATGCGGACGAGGCGATAAGTGCCGGAAGTTGGTCGTGGTTGTTTACGGCTGGCTGTTTACGGTCGGCTGTTTAGGGCTGGTGGCCGAAGCGGTACTGCGCGATCAACCAGAGCTTGCGCTCGTCCACGCCATAGCCATGCGCGCGGTAGTCGCCGTACTGCATTTCCAGCGTGACGCCGCTGCCCACGTCGAACAGCACGCCGGCATCCAGCTCGTTGCCCAGCGCGGGCCCGCCGAGCACCGGCGTGAAGTGGCGATAGACCACCTGCCAGCTGGCCTTGCGCGCGATCGGCAACGAACCGGACGCGCCGGCATAGCGGTCGCGCAATCCCGCGGCGGGGATGCGAAACGCGCCGACCCAGCCATTGAACGCGCGCGCCGCGCCATAGGCCACCACCAACGGCGTGGTGCCGTTGCCGCCCAGCCGTTCCTCACCCGCCTTGAGCGAGAACGGCGCGTAGCCATAGCTCACTTCGGCCAGGTGATAGCCCAGGCTGAAACGCGCGGGGTTGTTGCCGTAGTCGTGCTGGCGGGCCAGCTCGGCGGTCCAGCCCAGGCGGGCGCCGTCCGGGCCGAGCTTGCGCGTGCCGCTCCAGCGCACCCCAAGCGTGCGTACCGAATTGGCCGGCCGCGTGCTGTTGCGGATGAAATAGCCGTAGGCGGTGAGCTTGCCCAGCGGCAGCGCCTGATCCAGGTGCAGCAGGTGCGCATTGAGTTTCCAGCGGCGCTGCATCCGGTCCGGGAAGTCTTCGCCCACCGTGCGGTTGACCTGGTCCAGCCAGTGATAGCCCAGCTCCGCGCCGGTCCAGGCTTTCCACGCCACGCCCACGCCCTCGAACGACTGCGGCGTCTGCCGCCAGCCGTTGTTGCTGACGAAGCGGCCGTTGTCCATCACCACGTACTGCCGCCCGACGCGCACGCGCACGCGCACCTTGTCGTTGCGGTATTCCAGCCAGGCATTGGTGAGGCCGGTCGACTTCGGGTCGGCCTCGATCGGGTACGGCAGGCGGCGGCCGGAGGTGTCGTCGTACTGGCGACCGAACAGCGAACGCACGGCGGTGCCTTCCGCATAGGCGCTCCAGCCGTTGCCGAGCGCCCAGCGGTAGCCGAATTGCAGACGCACGGTGTTGGCATGTCCGCGCAACGGGGCGGACTGCGAATACAGATTGCTGTAGCGGTAGCGCAGGTCCAGGTACGGCGCGCTTTCGGCGGGCGCTTCGCCCGCCGCTGCCGACATCGCCGCCATGGTCCCGGCCAGGCCCAGACAGGAACGGCGCCACGCCTTGTTGAGCATGCGCCCCAGGCTGGCGCCACCGCGTTCGCGCATTAAGAGGCTTGTTCCGGCATCAGCGAGGAATGCTGATTGATGATCTTGCACTGGCCGTCGACCCTCTTATAGACATAGGTGTTCAGCTCGAAAGTATAGACGCCCATGTCTACTGCCGCGCCGTCGTCGAGAAAGCGGATCTGGCGATAGTTGATCACCGCGTGCGGCCCGCTCTGCAGGAACATCACGAAGTACAAGTGGATGTCCGCCGGCGTGGCGCGGATCTGGTTGGAGCGCGTCGGGTCCAGCACGGCGTCCGGCGCGTCAAGCCCGCGCGCCGAGTCACTAGAGGCTCTCTTTAGCCGGGATCGGCGGCAACGCATGCCTGCCGCCGCCATGGCGAAACGCTAGAATGGCCCGTTGTCTCACAACCTCAAGAGATCAAGCCCTGGCCGCCCCGGTGAACGCAGTGTTCCCGGCGCAGGCCTGTTGGTTTCGCGGGGAGCGCCTTATACAACCGATCGGGGCGCGTTGAGCACACACCTGATCATCCCCATCTATAGACGCGGCTCCCCCAGCCTCGAGATCACTTCCATGTCTTCTTCCTGCGTGCATGCCGTCCCGCTCGATAAAACGCCCAGCGTGCGCACCACCGCGCAGTTGCCGATCCAGCTCGCCGATGGCCGCGAGGCGGCCGGCGCGATGTACAGCTTCCATGGCCTGTCCGACGGCAAGGAGCATTTCGCCCTGCGCCTGGGCACCGGCACCGCCGACGCGCCGCTGGTGCGCCTGCATTCGGAATGCACCACCGGCGACGTGCTCGGTTCGGCGCGCTGCGATTGCGGTCCGCAACTGCAGGAATCGCTGACGCGCCTGCACGAGGAAGGCGGATACCTGCTTTACATGCGCCAGGAAGGCCGCGGCATCGGCCTCTACGCCAAGCTCGACGCCTACCGGCTGCAGGAACAGGGCCACGACACCTACGCCGCCAATCGCGCCCTCGGCCATGGCGACGACGAGCGCGACTACACCGCCGCCGCCGAGATGCTCAAGGCGCTGGGCCTCACCCGCATCACCCTGATCACCAACAATCCCGACAAGCGCGCCCAGCTCGAAGCGCAGGGCATCGAGGTGGTGGCCGTGCGTCCGACCGGCGTGTTCTCCGGCCGGCACAACCTGCGCTATCTCGAAGCCAAGGTGCGCCATACCCGGCACACCCTGCGGCTGCCGGGCGCGACGGAAGAAGCCTGAGCGAAGCCGCCGTCAGCCTGCGCCAGGATGCGCATGCATCCTGGGGACTTCGCTTCGCTTCAAAGCTCGGCCAGCTGCTGCCGCTCCAGCAGGATGTCCGCATCGAGCGTCATGCCCGGGATCAGCGGCTCGGTGCGGCCGTCCACGATCGAACTGTGCTGGTCCAGCCAGACCCTGACCCGGAAGCGCGGCCCATCCGTCGGGCGCCCCAGCTGCCGCGTGGCACGGTTGGCCGAAATCGCCAGCAGCGAACGGGACAGCACGCGCCCGCTGTAGCGCCCGAAGCGCTGGTGCGGAAACGCGCGGTAGCGGATCACCACCACGGCGCCCTTGCGCATGAAGTCGAGCGAGCGCTGGTCCACCCACAGTTCCGCCAACAACCGGGAGGTGGCAGGCGCGCCGGGCTGCGCGTCCTGCACGCACTCGCGCGGCAGGATGCTGGCGACCACGCCGGATACCGGTGCGCGCACCAGCGTCCCGCGCCGCGCCGCGCTCTTCGGCGCCGCCTTGGCCGCGCCGTCCCACTGCAGCTGCCACTGCAGGCCGCTGCGCAGAATGTCGATGATGAGCTGGGCCAGCCTGGCCAGCAGCTGGGTCCGCTGCTGCTGGAGCAGCAGGATGCGGTGCTGGCGCTTCTTGTGCTGCAGGCGCTGCAGCTGGTTGCGCCGCAATTGCAGCCGCTTGAGCTGGTGGCGCTTGGCAGGAGGCCTTCTGGGTTGGAGCTGCTGCAAGTCCTTATCCTCAACCTGCGCGTTCCGGGGGATCGTCCATGCGATCAACGCGTTGACGTTGTGCTTCCCTGGCATTCATCGACTGCACGGCTGTTTATCCCCTGCGCCCTCGCCATCATGGGAACGACGTGTCATCCGAGCCGGGAATGATTTTTCGCGCGGAGCATACGAGAACGCACGGTCCGAATCAGGACATTCGACGGTCAAATAAGGCCAGTCTTATCAAAGCGGGATGCAGTGCCCGGGCAATCTGTGATGCGGATTCGTCTCTCACGACGCGCAGCACATGCCAGTTGCGATGCCACGGGCGCGGGAGGCACCCGTGGCATCGCGGTTTGTCACTTCAAGCTTGCAGCATCAGTTCCAAGGGTTGGCAGGCTGGTCGACCGCCACCCAGAACCGGCTGTCGCCGCGGATCACGCCCTGCGCCCACCAGCTATAGCTGTAGCCATGCCGTCCATGGACGTATTCCGCCATGCGGAAGCCGCTGCCGAAGCTCGCCGCGCATACCTGGTCGGCTACCGCTCGCGAGGTCAGCGCACGACCGGCGATGGGCTGGGTCAGGCCGATCTCGCCCTGGCCCCAGCCGATCGCACCGACCAGGTGGGGAACGATCTCCATGGGCACCGCTGCGCCAACCTGCTTCAGGCACAGGACCGGCAGCGCAACCGTGGGATCGGTGTCGCCCTGGTAGGGACGGGTCTGCGCGTCGGGCCCCACCAGGGAATACGCTCCATGGGTGGCATGCAACTTCCAGGTGACCCCGTGACGACTGGTCGATTCCGCCACCTCCACGGTGCGCGTGGTGCTCTTGCCGAGCTTGCGGCCATGCGCATCGCGCAACGCCGTCAGACGCAAGGCGGGTGAACCAAGCTGAGTCCAGCTGTGCACGGCGTCCTGGCCGGTCGTCGCCAGGCCCGTCAGCGACTGCGCGGCGCCGCCGTCGCCCCAAGCCAGCTCATAGTCGACGGGGTCGCGATAAGGCCAGCAGGAACGCATGGCGACGCGGTAAGCACGGGCCTTGTTCGCAGGCACCAGGCCGGGCCCCTCCAGCACCGGCGTGAGCGCACGCGAGCCCGCACCGCCCAGCAGGTCCCAGAACTGCACATGCCGGCGCGGCGAGGTCCACAGGTCCTTGCGCCACTCCGAGGTGAGGAAGGTATCTGCCTGGCCGACTACTTTCAGTTGCCAATCCAGGTCGAAGGTCAGCGCATTGACGGTCTCCGAGCGGCCATCGCCGTCGGCGTCATCGCAATGGTTGCCGTAGTAGCCCCACAAGTCGCCCATCAGATAGGCCCGAATGCCTGCCTGCGCATAGGCGACGCTGTCCGAATACAGATAGCCGCGGAACGCCACCTGCGCATACAGCGAAGGCTGGAAGCGTCCGGAGATGCTTGCCGTTACCGGCTGCGCGCCCAGGTCCTTGCTGTCGAGCCTTGAACTGCCCGAGCATTCCGTGCCGCTGCAACGGTAGTCGAAGTCGCCTGAAATGCTTCTTTGCCCGCTGTAGGTGACCTCGCCGGCGATCGTCGCCGTGATGCCGTTCTCGTCGAATCCCGCGGTGATCGGCATATTGAAACCGATGTGCACCGGAATCGGTCCGGCCATGAAGTCGATCGAGAACAGGAACGGCTTGGCGATCTGCCATTCCCAGGCGGTCGGATTGGCATAGGTGATGGAGCCGCTCACCGTCGCACCCTGCTCGATCCGGACCGCGCCCTTCACCCGCGCGTGATGCAGCTTCACGCCGTACGGCACGCACAGATGCCAGATGCCGGAGCGCTTGAGCGTGACGGAAACTTCGCCCAGCGCATTCACCTTCGCGTTGCCGGAAAGCGACACATTGCCGGTGAAGCCCGTGCCGCCTCCGAGATGGTAGGTGCCATGGATCGGCGAGCTGAGATCGAACGCCTTGCTTTGGACGATCTCCTTGTTGTTGCAACCCAGAATGCCACCGCGCGCCATGCCGGCCACCGCCCCGCCCTCGGCCGCCAGCGCGATCAGCCGCTGGGTGGGCCGCCCCTGCATGGCCGATAGCGCAATCTCGTCGGCCACGCTCTTGCTGATCGAATAAGTGGCAGGTTCACTCGCTGGCGCAGCGGCGATATCGGCCGCGATCGCTTCCTTGAGCTGCTGCGGGATCGGCGCCGCCAGCAAGCCGTCCTCGCCATCGATGGTGTAGAACTGCTCGTTGAAGACCGCGCCCGTGCCGCTCAACTTGCCGGTGCTTCGCGTCAACTTCCAGCCCGCACCTGAGCGCACCGTGTGCTGCTGGTAGTTCGACGTGCGCGGGGCCGCCTGCGTGCCGGCCGCTGCGCCATCCCATGGATTGGCAGGCTGGTCATCGATCGCCACCCAGAAGCGCGTGCCCGCCGGCAACTCGCCCTCACCCCAGTACGCGCCTGCGCCTGCGCCATCGCCGAACCGCGCCATACGCCAACCACGGCCAAACGCGCGGGCGCAGATGCCATCGGCCTGCTCCCGGCCGAGCAAGGCATGACCGGCGATCGGACGCGTGAGCTGCAGCGCACCCTGCACCCAACCAGTGCCAGGGGCCAGCTTGATGCTGCCCGGCATGGCGCGGTCGTCTTTCAGCAGGCAGAGGATCGGCCATACCTGGTCGATCGACGCATCGCCCCTGGTGGCGTCGGTCCGGTCGTCGGCACCCACGCGCACATGATCGGCCTGCTGTTCCAGCACGCGCCAGGTCATGCCGTGGCGGTTGGCTGTGGCCGCGGGTGCGGCGATCGCCAGCCCGCAAAGAGTCAGGCAGGCGGGTGCGATAACGGCCTTGCGCCACCATCGCCCGCCTCGCTGCGTTCGCCTCGGCGGGAGCCTCTCGCTGTCAATCGCGCCGTTTCGAACGGCGTGCCGATCGCCATAGCTGCAAGCACTCATAGCCATTCCCCGATGCATCGGGCGGATTCGCCCGTGTATGGGGGGAACGGTAGATAGACAGCTTGGGAGCAGGTGTGCGGATCGACGCGCCCGTACAAATACCGGCCACGAAGCAACCAAAGTGCCGCCACTTTGCTACCGCATCGCCAATACGGCAGCCGTGCCGCGGACGCCTCGGCGCCCGCGSCACGGCCTTCTTGCCAACAGCTGTGCAGCTAGCGCCGCACGCCCCGCCCGCGAATCAGTTCCACGGATTCGCCGGCTGATCGTTGATCGCCACCCAGAAGCGGTTGGCGCCGCTGATCACGCCCTGCGCCCACCACGTCCAGCCGCCGCCGCCATCATGGAACTCGCCCATGCGGAAGCCGCTGCCGAAGGTCGAGGCGCACAGGTTGTCGGCCACCGCACGAGACGTGAGCGACAAGCCCTGCACCGGAGCGGTCAGGCGGATCTCGCCCTTGGCCCAGCCGTTGTTGTACGGATCGAAGGTCATCCCCGGCGGTGCCGCGCGCCCGTCCTGCCTCAGGCACAGCACCGGCAGCGCGGTCGCCGGATTGGTGTCGCCCTGATACGGGTTGCTGGTCGAGTCGATACCCACGTGCGAGTACGAGCCGTTGGTGCCGATCAGCTTCCAGGTCAGGCCCAGGTGCACGTGCGCGTTGTTCACCGTCACCGTGCGCTGCGTGGCTTTGCCCAGGTTGCGGCCATGCGCATCGCTCAACGCGGTCAGGCGCAGCAGCGGCGAACCGGTTGCTGCCCAGGTGTGCGCGGCGTTGACACCGGTGGCAGCCGGACCGCTGACCGCCTGCGCGGCACTGCCGTCACCCCAGTCGACCGAGAAGTTGACGTTGTCGGCGTACGGCCAGCAGGAGCGCATCTTCGCCGTATAGGTCTGCGCCGTACCTGCCGGCACGATAGCCGGACCCACCGCCATCGGCGTCACCGCGCGCGAACCGGCGCCGCCCAGCAGATCCCAGAACTGCACGTGCCAGCGCGGCGAGGTGTAGATGTCCTTGCGCCATTCCTTGGTGATGAAGGTATCGGCCTGGCCGGTGACCTTCAGCTGCCAATCCAGGTCGAAGGTCAGCGCATCGACGGTCTCGAACGTGCCGTCGCCGTCCGCATCGCCGCAGTTGTTGCCGTAGTAGCCCCACAGGTCGCCCATGATGTACGGGCGGATGCCGACCTGCGCGTAGGCGAAGCTGTCGCTATACAGATAGCCGCGGAACGCCACCTGCGCATACAGCGAAGGCTGGAAGCGCCCGGAGACGCTGGCCGTCACCGGCTGCGTGCCCAGGTCCGTGGTATCCAGCTGGGAACTGCCCGAGCAGCCCGAACTGGTGCAGTTGTAGTCGAAGTAGCCGGACACCATCCTGCGCCCGCTATAGGTCACCGAGCCGGTCACCGTCGCCGTGATGCCCTTCTTGTCGAAGCCCGCGGTGATCGGCAGGTTGAAGCCGATATGCACCGGGATCGGACCGGCCATGAAGTTGATCGAGAACAGGAACGGCTTGGCGATCGGCCACTCCCAGGCCTTCGGGTTGGCATAGGTGATGGAACCGCTCACCGTCGCGCCCTGGTCGATCTTCGCCGTGCCGTTCACCCGTGCATAGCGGAACTTCACGCCGTACGGCACGCACACGAACCAGATGCCCGTGCGCTTGAGCGTGATCTGGATTTCGCCGGTGGCATTGACGTTGGCCGTGCCCGACAGCGACACGTTGCCGGTGAAGCCGCTGTTGGCATCGCCCAGGTTGTAGTTGCTGTTGATCGGCGAGCCCCAGTTGAAGGCCTTGTTCTTGGTGATGTCCTTGTCGCCGCAACCAAGAATGCCCATGCGGCTGACATTGCTCGACGCCATCATCGAGGCGGAGTCCGCCTGCGCCGACAGATCGATCAGGCGTTGAGTGGGACTGCCCTGCATGGCCGACAGCGCGACCTCGTCGGCGATGGTCTTGCTCACCGAATAGCTCACCGCTTCGCCCGCGGGCGTGGCGGCGATATCAGCGGCGATTGCATCCTTGAGCTGCTGCGGCAGCGGCGAGGCGGTCAAGCCGGCCGCACCATCCACCTGATAGAACTGCTCGTTGAAGGCAGCGCCGGTGTCGTCGAGCGTGCCGGCCGTCTGCACCAGCTTCCAGCCCGCACCGGTCTGCACGGTCTGCTGGTTGTAGTTGGGATCCTGCGGATCCACCGGCGGCGGATCGCCGGCCGAATTCCAGGGGTTCGCCGGCTGGTCGTTGATGGCCACCCAGAAGCGCGTATCGGTGGGCAACTGCCCGCTGCCCCAATACGACCAGCCGCCACCGCCATCGTGGAACTCCGCCATGCGCCAACCGGCGCCGAGCTGGCTGGCGCAGATGCCGTCGGCCTGGGCCTGCGAGGCGAGCGCGCTGCCGGTGATCGGCGCGCTGAGCTGCAAGGCACCCTGCACCCAGCCATTGCTGTAGTCGAAGTTAATGCCGCCCGGCGCGGCGCGGCCGTCCTTGTACACGCACAGGATCGGCAGCATCTGGTCGACCGTGGTGTCGCCCTGATAGGCATTGGTGATGTCATCGCGGCCGACGTGCACGTAGGCACCCTGCTGCTCCAGCACGCGCCAGGTCAGGCCATGGCGAATCGCCGCCGAAGCAGGTTCGGCCATCGCCAGGCCCAGCAGGGTCAGGCAGGCCGGAGCGACGGCGAGCTTGCGCCACCATCGCGAGGTTCGTGGAAGCTGTCGAGCTACACCTTCATGCGTACGCTTACAGGTACTCATGCAACTCTCCTTGTGTGTAGTGATGCGTTGTTGCCCGGGTGATGGCGAACGGGGAAAGCCCGGCCCAGGGCGTGCCTTCTTGCGGCAGGCGCAAGCGCAAGCGCACCCGCGCGGGCGCAAGAACGCGTGCCGCGATCGACATGCGACAAAGCCACGCGCAAACGCGCATGGACTCAGGGCCGAAGGCGCAGTTGGCCTACAGCAGCAAGTGCGTGGTGCGCTTCATGACTCCCCCTGTCCGTGGAAACCCACGACATTGCGTACGTGGGCCGCAGGAATGTGCGCTTGGAGTTGTGATGAAGATGTCTAGGCGCTTGGGGTTCGAATGCGGGCTGCATCGCAGTTTCCGAGCAGTGCGCTGCCTGTCATCTTGGTGCGAACTTCCACCATGCCAACACCGCTTCCGGAAACTTCGCTGTCATATCGATACCGACGGCAGCGCAAGCGTCCAGCACGTAGACCAGCGAACGCGCAGCCTGCCCGCTGGCCAACTCTTTCGGCACGTTGAACGTCTCGTACTCGATCGCTTCGAGCAGTTTCAGCGACAGGTCGTACAAGCGGTCGGACTGCGCATCGAACATGAGGCGAACCCAGTCGTGCAGACCGTGCAGCGGGTGAGCATTGCGCTCGGCCACTTCGCGCAAGTACGCCGTTACTTCGGGGCCGACGCCACGCAACCATTCCGTATAGCCGGCGGCGTGGTCGGATACCGCGAGCGGTGCGGGTGAGCGCTCCTGCGCATGCCGCCGCAGGATGTCGCGCTCGATCGCCCGCGCCTGGGCGACGCGATCCACTTCGAGCAGCAGGCCGCGCTCCAGGTCGAAGTAATCGAAGAAACGGTGGTGGAACGTGCGCAAGCGCACCAGCGGTTCCCGCGAGAACCCGATCTTCAACAGGTCCTGGTCGCGGCAAGGGAGCATGTAGACGAAGCTGCGGCCGCGGCCGAGCGTACGGGGCTGGATGAATTCGTCCATGCGCAAAGCATGCGCCCATCGACCCGGGATCGCGAAGCGCCGCGCATGCTATACAAGGCCGCCGCCACGAACCGGAGCCTTCCATGCGCCCCAGCGCCGCCCTTCCCGCCTTGCTGCTGCCGCTGTTCCTGCTGGCGGCCGCACCCGCCCGCTCCGCGCAGAAAGACGAAGTCCAGCAGATCCTCCAGGCCGAGCGCGAGATCTGTGCCGCGTTCGAGCGGGAGGATGCGGATTGGCTGGAGCAGCACCTGGATTCGACCTTCACCCTGACCAGCTCCACCGGCAAGGTCACCACGCGTGCCGATGAGGTCGCCGATCTGCGCAGCGGCACCAAGTACGATGTGTTCCGCAACCGCGATTCGAAGGTTCGCGTGTACGGCGACGCAGCGGTGGTGACCGGCATTACCCGGGTGGAGGGCAAGAGCGACGGCAAGCCCTATGCGCTGGATTTCCAGTTCACCGACACCTATGTGCACAAGCCCGGCGGCTGGGTGATCGTGGCGAGCCATGCGTCGCGGCTGGCGGATAGAGAATAAGGCGCATCGGGTTTATCGAGGACGGCGCGAGTTCGCGCCGGTCCGATCCTTCTCTGTTGCGCGAGAAAGAAGCACGCCGCCCATTGGAACGGCGTGCCTGCAACGATTACGTCCAGTTCTGCTTCACCCAGTTGCGCACCGTCTGCCAATCGGGCGAGTTCTTGATGTAATCCTGCGTCGCGCTCACCAGCTCGCCGACGTTCTCGTAGTCGTCCAGGGCGAATGGCTTGGCCAGTGGCACGTTGCCGCGCATGTAGTTGTTGCCGAGCAGCTGGCCGGCCTGGATCGTCGCCAGATCCGCCGTGGCATCCATGGTGAGGTTGAGCAGCGCCGTGGCTGGCACCACACCATTGCTGGAGGGCCACAGCCAATGCGTGACGCCCCAGTCCAGCGGATCGGAGACATAGGAGGGCGGCACGCCCACCGGGTTGACGCCGGTACCCAGCGACAGCATCACGATGTCCGAGGTGGCGTTGGCATAGCCCTGGTAGATCGCTTCCACGATCGCCGCCATCGAAGGGTTGTTGGCGAAGGTGCCGCCATCGGCGAAGTAACCGAAATCGCCCACCTGGTATGGCGGGAAGTAGGTCGGTGCGGCCGAGGTGGCCAGGGCGGCGTCCACCATGCCGATGTTGCGATAGGTGTTGTTCTTGCCGTTGGAGATCGTGCAAGGCACCCAGCTTTTCTCGCTCGCATCCCACAAGCGCGCGGAGTTGACCGCCACGAAACGGCTTGCCGACGACAGCGGGCCATTGCCCACCAGTTGCCTGGCGACCTGCTGCAGGCCGGTGTTGACGTATTGGCAACTGAAGAAACCCGGGCCACTGCCCAGCAGATCTTCCGCGGACTGCGCCGGCGCACGGTCCTGCTGCTTGGCCTGCGCGTCGAGCAGCCAGCCGTTGGACTGGAAGATGGTCGAGCCCTCTTTCTTGTAGATGTTGACGATGTGGTCGATATCCACGTTGCTGACCAGGCCCAGCGAGATCAGGCCGCCGGTGGAAGTGCCGGCGAAGCCGTCGGCGTTCCTGACGATGCCGAAGCTCTGGTCCAGGTCCTGGATCAGCAGCGCCGTGATCACACCGCGGATGCCGCCGCCGTCGCAGCAGAGAATCTTGAATGACATGGTGTTGCCCCCTGTGGTTGACGTCCATGTTCGTGGCGTTGCGCACACGAAACCTTCGCAATCTGCGCTTGGGTTCGTGATGGGTGTGTCTACGCGGAGGGCTTTCGGGATGATGACGGACGGGACTCGCACACAGCCAACCTACGTAAACCGTCATTCCGGCGCAGGCCGGAATGACGGTGGTGGGGTGGCGCTTGACTTGGAGGTCGCCCCAGGGATTCATGCAACTCGCCCACCCGCAGGAGCCCGCCATGTTCGACCTCCCCACCCTCGCCACCTTCATCGCCGTCGTGCTCGGCCTGTTCCTGATCCCCGGCCCCGCCGTGCTGCTGGTGCTGAGCCGCACCATCCAGGGTGGCCGCAGGACTGGCGTGCTCACCGGCCTTGGCATTGCGGCGGGCGACTTCGGCCACACGCTGTTCGCGGCCGTAGGGCTGTCGGCGGTGCTGATGACTTCGGCGCTGGCGTTCAACGCGGTGAAGTACGTCGGCGCGGCTTATCTGATCTACCTGGGCATCCGCGCCATCCTGGCCAGGCCGCAGAACCCCGCCCTGCCCGCCGTCGCGCCGATCACGCCCGTCAAGGCCTTTCTGCAGGCGATTCCGGCCGAGCTGCTCAATCCGAAGACCGCGCTGTTCTTCCTCGCCTTCATGCCGCAGTTCGTGCACCCGGAACGCGGTTCGAGCTTCGTGCAGTTCGCCGTGCTCGGCCTGATCTTCGTCGTGCTCAGCTCGCTCTATACGAGCCTGCTGGCGCTGTCGATCAAGCCGCTGGGCCGGTTGCTCGGGCGGCTGTCCTGGCTGGCGCGCTGGCAGGGCAAGATCGTCGGCGTCATTTTCATTTCGCTCGGCTTGCGGGTGGCGACGCAGCAACGTTGAGGGCCGGCTCAGCGGCATTCCAGCCACCGCCCAGCGCACGGAACACCGACACCGCCGCGCGCGCCTCGTCCGCATGGATGCGCGCGAGGCTGTCGCGCGCATCCAGCAGTTGGCGATCCTCATCCAGCACTTCGACCAGGCTGACCGCGCCGCCGGTGTAGGCGTCCTTCGCCGCATCGCGTGCGCGCACATGCGCATCGACCTCGCGGTCTAGCACGCCGTGCCGCGCTTCGAGCTGCACCAGGTTGACGATGGCGTCCTCGACGTCCTCGGTCGCCCGCAGCATCGAGCCCCGATACACGGCCATCGCCTCCGCATGCGCACCCTTGGCTGCGTTCACTTCCGCATCGACGCGGCCGAAATCGAACAAACGCCAATGCAGCCCCAGCGCACCGCTGGACTGGACCGCGGAACCGTTGAACAGCTTCCCCGGCACCAGCGAGCTGACGCCCAGCAGCGCCGACAGCGAGAACGACGGGTAGTACTGCGCCACCGCGGCGCCGATCCGTGCATTGCTTGCCGCCAGATGACGCTCGGCAGCGATCACATCGGGCCGGCGGCGCAGCAGCGAAGCGGGACCTTCAGCCGTGTCGATCGACGGCACCGCGAACGGCACATGCTCGGGCTGGACCTCCTGCGCATAAGTGCCGGGCGCCGCACCCATCAGCACGTCCAGCCGGTTCAATTGCGTTTCCAGCTCGATGTTCAGCGGCGGCAGCGTGGCCTGCGCCTGCAGCACCAGCGCCTCGGCCTGCGCGGTTTCGCGCGCGGTGCCCAGGCCGTGCTGCTGGCGCAGTTGCACCAGCTCGAGCAGGCCTTGCTCGTTGCGGATCTGGTCCTGCGCGATGGCGATGCGCACCTGCGCACCACGCACGCGGAAGTAGGCATCCGCCGCCTCGGCCGCCAGCGACACGCGCACGCCGGCGTGGCTGGCCTCGGCCGCCTGGTATTCCGCATCCGCCGCTTCGGCTTCGCGGCGCAGGCCGCCGGCAAGGTCCAGCTCCCAGCTTGCCCCGGCACCGACTTCCTCCAGCGTGTGATTGCGCTCGTAACCCGGCAGCGCACTTGCCACCTTGCCCAGCGGATCGAGTTTGGACTGCCGCGCGCGCGCGGCGCTGCCGTCCAGCGAGCCTTGCGGCAGGCGCTCGGCCTGGGCGTGGCGTGCGGCGGCGCGTGCCTGTTCGACACGCGCGGCGGAGGCGGCCAGGTCGAGGTTCTGCGCCATCACGCGCTCCACGATGCGTACCAGTTCGGGATCGCCGAAGCCGGTCCACCAGCTGTCCAGCGCCGGCGTTGCGGCCTTGGCGGGCGACATCAGGTCGCCGCGTGCATGGAACGCGCCGGCGGCGGGCAGCGCAGGTTTCACGTAATCGGGACCGACGGTGCAACCGGCCAGGCCCAGAACCAGCAGTGAGGAAAGAAGTTTAGTGCGCATCGGCGGAAGGTCCGGTAGGAGGCTGCACTTTGCGCATCAACGGGACCATCACCGTCGCGACGGCAAAGCACAACATGATGCAGAAGAAAGCGTCGGCGTAGGTCAGCGTCTGCGCCTCGCGGAAGGTCAGCAGCCACAACTGTTTCAAGGCTGCGCTGGAGGCTTCGGTCGCGCCGGACAGGTCGCTCCAGCTGCTGTTCATCGCTTCGTTGACCGGTGTCAGCCGCTCGGCCAGGCGGAAGAAATGCAGGTTGGTGCGGTCGTTGAGAATGGTGGCGCAGCCGGCGATGCCCATCGCACCGCCCAGGTTGCGCATCAGGTTGAACAGGCCCGAGGCGTACTTCAGCCGCGCCGGCGCCAGGCCACCGAGGGTGAGCGTTACCGTCGGCGGCACCGCCATCTGCTGCCCGATGCCGCGCAAGGCCTGCGGCAGCAGCAGCTCGGTGCTGCTCCAGTCGTGGGTGATCGGTATGAACTCGATCATCGAGGCGGTGAACAAGGCCAGGCCCAGCATCAGCAGCCAGCGCAGGTCCACGCGGTTGGCAAGGAAGGCATACAGCGGAATGCTGAGTATCTGGAACACCCCGGTGGAGAACACCGCCTTGCCGATCTGGAACGCGCTATAGCCTTCCACCCGTCCCAGGAACAGCGGCGTGAGATAGATGGTGGCGAACAGGCCGATGCCGGTGACGAAGGAAAAGAAACAGCCCAGCGCGAAGTTGCGGTCCTTCAAGGCGCGCAGGTCGACCACCGGATGTTGCGCGGTCAGGCCGCGCCACACGAACAGCACGCCGGCGACCAGGCTGACCCAGGCGGTGGTGCGGATGGTGTCGTCTTCCAGCCAGTTCCAGCGCGGGCCTTCTTCCAGCGTGTATTCGAGACAGCCCAGGAAGATGGCAATCAGCGCCATACCGGCCCAGTCGCCCGACTTCAGCAAGGACAGGTCCGGCTCGTCGATCTTCACCAGCAAGGGCACCGCGATGGCGACGAACACGCCCGGCACCAGGTTGATGAAGAACAGCCAATGCCAGGAATAGTGGTCGGTGATCCAGCCGCCCAGGGTCGGCCCCAGCGTGGGCGCCAGCGAGGCGATGGCGCCGATGGTGGCGGCAGCGATCACGCGCTGCTTGCCTTCGAAGAACACGAAGGCCGTGGTGAACACGGTGGGGATCATCGAGCCGCCGAGGAAACCCTGCGCGGCGCGGAACACGATCATGCTCTGGATATCCCAGGCCGCGCCGCACAACAGGCTGGTGATGGTGAAACCGGCCGCCGAGGCAGCGAACAGCCAGCGCGTGGAGAACACCCGCGACAGCCAGCCGGACAGCGGAATCACCACAATCTCGGCGATCAGGTACGCGGTCTGGATCCATGCCACATCGTCCGCACCCGCCGACAGGCCGCCGCCGATATCGCGCAACGAGGCCGATACGATCTGGATATCCAGCAGCGCGATAAACATCCCCAGGCACATGCTGGCGAAGGCGAATATCTTCTGCCCCTGGCTGAGGTGGGCGAGCGGGCTCATGGCGCTTTGGTATCGATGCGGGCGGTGACCGACAGGCCCGGACGCAGCACGCCGAGGTCGCCGTCCGTGCCATGGAGTTCGACCCGCACCGGCACGCGCTGCACGATCTTGGTGAAGTTGCCGGTGGCGTTCTCCGGCGGCAGCACGCTGAACTGCGCACCCGTGGCAGGCGCGAGGCTGGCGACGTGGCCCTGGAACACACGGCCCGGCATCACGTCCGCGCGCACTTCCACCGCCTGGCCGACGTGCATGCGCTTGAGCTGGTCCTCCTTGAAGTTGGCATCCACCCACAGGCCGCGTGCCGGCACCACCGCCAACAGCGGGTTGCCCGACGCGGCATAGGTGCCGACGCGTGCGCGGCGGTTGCCAACCACGCCATCCACCGGCGCGCGCAATTCGGTATAGCCCAGATTGAGCTGCGCCAGCTCGGCCTCCGCCCTGGCCTGCATCAGCGCCGCCTCGACCTGGTGCTTCTGCGTGTCGATCACCTCGAGCTGGCGCTGCGCCGCCTGCACGGCCGCAGCGGCGCGCTGGGTGGTGGCGGCGGCGGTGGCGAACGTGGCTTCGGCGCGCTGCGCGCTTTCCACCGACACCGCGGCGCGGCCGGCCAGTTCGCGATAGCGCGCATCGTCCAGCTTCGAACGCCGGGACTCGGCATTGGCGGCGGCGAGCGCCGCCTGGGCCTGGGCGATCACACTCTCCTGCAGATGCTTCTGCGCATCCAGATTGCCCAGCGCGGCTTGCTGCGCGGCGATCGCGGCCTGCGCCCTGGCGACGGCGGCGCGGTAGTCGCGGTCGTCGATCTTCACCAGCAGGTCGCCCTGGTGCACGGACTGGTTGTCGGTCACCGCCACGGCTTGCACGTAGCCCGGCACCTTGGCGCCGATCACGGTGGTGTCGCCGCCGACATAGGCGTCGTCGGTGTCCTCGACAAAGCGGCCGGCGGTCCACCAGTGGATGCCGTAGAACGCCAGGCCGGCCGCGAGCACGGCGCCGGCCAGCGGCTTGAGGATGTTCAGGCGCGGCCTTGGCGCGACCTGCTCGGGAATGGCGGACATCGCAGGAATCTCCACAACGCCAGCGGGTATGCGGCGAGTGGCGCTAGTTGTATGCCGAAGCCGTTTCGGCTTAAATGTCGCTGATGCCACCTTTTATGCCATGCGGGAGGTCCGCCATGCAGCGCGTCGGCTTCATCCTCTATCCCGGCTTCCAGATCATGACCCTGGCCGCGGCCTCGGTATTCGAATTCGCCAACCTCACGCTGCAGCGGAGCAACTACCAGATCCACCTGCTTTCCGCCGGCGGCGGCCCGGTGCGCAACACGCTGGGCATGGACGTGCAGACCGAGGCGATCGACGCACACGCCTTCGACACCTTGCTGATCGGCGGCGGCGTCGGCGTACCGGCAGCGCCGCCGCTGCTGGTCGAAGCGATCCGCACCGCCGCGCAGACCACGCGCCGCGTCGCCGCGATCTGCACCGGCGCCTTCGTGCTGGCGCAGTCCGGCCTGCTCGATGGCCGTCGCGCCACCACCCACTGGACGTACGCGCGGCAGCTGAAACTGCGCTACCCCAAGGTCAGCGTGGAGGAAGACCGCATCTTCATCATCGACGGCGATATCTGGACGTCCGCCGGCATGACCGCGGGCATCGACCTCGCCCTGGCGATGGTCGAGAAAGACCTGGGCATCGAGGTGGCGCGCAAGGTCGCGCAGAAACTGGTGGTCTATCATCGCCGCGCCGGCGGCCAGTCGCAGTTCTCCGCGCTGCTTGAATTGGAACCGAAATCCGACCGCATCCAGAACGCGCTCACCTATGCCAAGAGCCATCTGAGTTCGACCCTGTCCGTCGAGGAACTGGCCGCTGCCGCCAGCCTGAGCCCACGCCAGTTCAGCCGTGCGTTCACCGCGGAAACCGGTCAGTCGCCGGCCAAGGCGGTGGAACATCTGCGCGTGGAAGCGGCACGGCTGATGATGGAGCAGACGCGCCATCCGATCGAAGTGATCGCGCGCGAAGTCGGCTTCGCCGATCGCGAGCGCATGCGCCGGGCCTTCCTGCGCGCGTTCGGCCAATCGCCGCAGGCGATGCGGAGGCAGGTGGCCGGGCAGGAAGCCGATCTGCTGGACAGTGAGACCCCGCAAGCCGCTTGACTGCCCACGGCATGGCGACGCCTACACCCTCTGGCCGATGACGACGCGGCGGACAACGCCACCTTGCGCGAGTAGATTCCGGGGGACGCATGGCCACACAGGGAGCGCTGCCATGAGTCAGGAAAAAGTGATCTGGGTTGTCAACTACAACCGGCTCGAGGATTTCCTCCAGCAATGCGTGGCGGTGGGTGCAACCTCCGTCGCCATCCGCACCGACAACGACTTGCGCAAGGCCATTCCCATCGCACACCAGGCCCAGCTGAAGGTGTACGGCTGGCGCTGGCCGTCATCGCTGCACGATCCGGCGATGAACGAAGCGGCCAAGGTGAAGGCGCTGTTCGACCAGGGCCTGGACGGCTATTTCGTCGATCCTGAAATGAGCGAACAGGACAATATCGACTGGGACAGGAACGGCCTGGCCGACCTGGCCGAAGAGTTTTGTTCCACCATTGCCCGTGCCGCCAACGGGAAGCCGTTCGGCGTGACTTCGCATTACCTGGCCAGGCGCGCGGAACCGAAACTGCCCTGGGCCTCGTTCTTCAAATACGCCACCGTGCTGCTGCCGCAGGCGTATTGGCGTTCGACCGAAGGCGTGATCGGGCACGGCATACCGGCGGACAACTATGCGGTGGCGATTGCCGCATGGACTGCCGCTGGCGGCGATCCGGCCAGGATCGTGCCGATGGCCGGCGAGCTGGGGGTGTCGACGGCGGCGGAAATTGCGCAGTACGTCAAGGCGGCGGGCACGGCGGCGGCGCTGCATTTCTATGCGTATGAGCCGAAGATCCGGGCGGATGTATGGGCCGCCGTGGCGAAAGCCTGACCGTAGGTTGGGGTGAGCACAGCGAACCCCAACCCCAACGCCAACGCCAACGCCACGTTGGGGTTCGCTGCGCTCACCCCAACCTACGCCGACGCTTTAAACGACAGGCCTGGCTAGCGCATCCTAGGAGCACTTCCGAACGGATAAGTCACCGTGCAGCTCAAGCGCTACCCCGTCGCCCTGTACCTCGTTCTCGTCATCCTGCTCAGCACCCCCTACTACACCCTGCTCGCCCGCAGCGGCTCGATGGACATGGGCCGCGGCTTCGTCGTCCATTCGCTGATGTGGGCCCCGGGTATCGCGGGCCTGCTGTCCGCCTGGCTGCTGCACCGCTCGGTGGCCATGCTCGGTCTCGGCTGGGGCCGCACGCGCTACGTGGCCGCCGGCTACCTGCTGCCGATCCTCTATAGCCTGCTCGCCTATATCCCGCTATGGCTCAGCGGCCTGGCGCCGGCGGCTTTCGGCGAGTTCGCGCGCGACTGCGCCACGCGCCTGCACTGGCAGGACGGCGGCCTGCTCGCCCCCGCCGCACTGCAGATTTTCCTTACCCTGACCTTCGGCGCGATCCAGAGCGCCGCCTCCGCTGCGGGCGAGGAGATCGGCTGGCGCGGCTACCTGGTGCCGGCGCTGCGCGCCAAGTACGGCATGAACACGACGGTGCTGTTGAGCGGGCTGATCTGGGCCGCCTGGCATATGCCGGTGATCTTCTTCGCTGACTATCACAGCGCGGCGCCGCAGGCTTATGCGATCGCTTGCTTCACCTTGATGGTGCTGACCACCGGCGGCATCGCCGCGTGGCTGCGCCTGCGTTCGGGCTCGGTATGGCCGGCGATCGCACTGCATGCGGTGCATAACGCCTTTATCCAGTGGCTGCTCGATCCGTTGACCGACACGCGCGGCAATGGCGCCTGGTATGCCGGCGAATTCGGCGTGGCGCTGGTGCTCGGCTCGGTCGTGGTTGCAGCGGTGCTGTTCAGCCGCTCGCCAAGCCCTACATCACCCGCCCTTCCTTGACGTACTCGCGCTTGATCGCTTCCTCCAGGCAGCGCAGGTCGACTTCGCGCGTCTGCTTGGCCAGTGCCTCGATCGCGCAGAAGTGCGTGACGTTGAGGATATTGGCGCCGGTCAACTCGTGCCGCGCGGCGATCTGCCGCCAGTCGACATCGCCGGCCAGGGCGATCTGCTCGGGGAAGGTGCGGCGCCAGATCTCGTAGCGTTCTTCCTGCTGCGGCATCGGGAACGGGATGATCGCCTGCAGGCGGCGCACGAAGGCGTCGTCGATATTGGCGCGCTGGTTGGACGCAAGAATGACCAGGCCGTTATAGCCCTCGATCCGCTGCAGCAGGTAGGCCACTTCCTGGTTGGCGTATTTGTCGTGCGCGTCGCGCACGTCGGTGCGCTTGGAAAACAGCGCGTCGGCCTCGTCGAAGAACAGGATCCAGTTCTTGTTCTCCGCCTTGTCGAACAGCCGCGACAGATTCTTCTCCGTCTCGCCGATGTACTTGGACACCACCCGCGACAGGTCCACGCGAAACACGTCCTTGCCGGTATGCTTGCCCAGCAGCATTGCCGTCAGCGTCTTGCCGGTGCCCGGCGGGCCGTAGAACAGCGCGCGGTAGCCGGGCTTGACGCGCTTGCGCATGCCCCAGTCGTCCATCAGCGTGTCGTTGTGCTTGACCCAGTGTTCGATCTCGCGGATCTGCGCGCGGGTCAGCGGGTTGAGCACGAGGTCGTCCCAGTCCATTGCCGTTTCGATGTGCTCGGCGGGGAAATCCATGCTGAAGGCGGGGCGGCCGATCTTGCCGGTGACCAGTTCCTCGATGATCTCCGGGTTGACGATGAGGCGGCCGCTCATGAGAGGCTCGCCTTCGCGCACGCTTTCAAGCCAGAGAATGCGATCGCGCGCGAACCAATGATCGGCCAGAAACATCCCCTCGATATCGAAGCGCCGCGACATGTTCATGCCGGAGAAAAAGAACTGGGCAGTCTCGCCGGTCGGCAGCATGGCCCGGTGCCCAGCCGCCCTCACGCCCCCTAGTTCCGGCAGTTCGCCTCCTTCCGGGCGGACTTCGGCTATGACCGTATCGAGCAGATGGGGGCAGATATGCGGGGAAAGCGCCAGCATAAGGATGCCGAACTCTTCCCCGGATGGCTGATGGCGACGCAGCAGGTGCGCCAGCCAGGACCCGTCCTCGTAATAATCGAACGCCCCCAGGTCGGTCTCGACAAGCTGGCCAGCCCTTGCCGTCAGGCGCTGCCGTGCGATCTGGGCCAACCATGCCGCGGCCCGTTCCAGATTGGCTGAATCGAAGCTCATGCGAACCACTCCTAAGTGAAGCTAAAGCGCTGCAGTGCATCCTCGCCCACGGCTTCGTCGCGGCGATTCCGCCGACAGATCGATTGCCAACGCGGCGACAGCTCGCGCGCCAGTGCGACAGCGCGCCCGAACAGACGTGGAATCTTCGCCGGCATCTCGGCGGGCGAAACACTCACGTTGTCCCGGACCCGCAGGGTGCCTTCCCGTGCATCGAACTCGACGGCGCCGAACCGCAGGCCGCAACCGCTGCGCGCCGCGAACGTGGCGGCCTCTTGGAGTCCCGCCGCCCCGCAACGACGTGGCAGGGTGAGGTAGAGCAGCACGTCGGCATGCTCGGCATCCACGACCAGGAAAACGCCGCTGATATCGGCGTCCTGGGGTAGCGGCGCCTGGTAGACGATGGTGTCGCCCACTGCGACGACCTCGCCTTCGAAGCCCAGGCTTAGCGAGAGGCCACGAAACACCTCGATAGCCGCCGACTGGTACTCGTTCAAATCCGCCTCGATCATGATCCCACCACCGTATAGGTCACATTAATCGGTACGGCCTCGCGGTTACTCACCGTCAGCGGTACCGGCCCGGGAATGCCGTAGTTGTTGGTCATGGATTGGATGTGCGATTCCAGACTGGTCACGCGCAGCTGACCGGTCGGCTCGTACATCGCCGGCGCCGCGTCGATGTTTTCCTGGAGGCTCGAATTCACGCGCGTATCGCCGACCCAGAGGTTCTCGACCTCGTTGTGGAACTTGGCAAGCAATGACTGCGCAGCTGGCTTGATCGCTTCTTTATCAGCGGACGCGGGAGCGCTGCCTCGCCCGGCCAGAGCCTCGCCGGCCGTCTTGACTGTCTTGTGCGGCTTAATCAGCGCTTGCTCGTAGTGAGCTTTCATGTCGTACGACGAAAGCACATGCCGACGCGCCCAGGTTTTGCCCACATTGAACGTTCCGTCCGTGTTGAAGATACCAGTGGGCGCCGATTTCACCGCTCCGGTTTGTGCCGGTGCCGCGACATGACGCTTCATGATCTCGACCTTGACGTCGTACTCCTTCGTAGTGATCCAGCGCGGCCTGGTCAACGAAAGGCTATCGAGCCCTTCGTCGTCGGACGGCGTCACGGTCAGCTTCTGGCCTTCTGTTTCTGGGCTCGCGGCGGCCGTGAAGTGGATCGTCTCCGATCCTTGCACCTTCGAGTCGACAACCAGATTGAGCGCCGACAGCTTATAGCGCGATTTGATCGGAGCCAGCTTATGGCGCGTATCCGCTTCGTCGAAATGCTCTCTGGATACCAGCCCCTCAGCCTCCGCGATGGCTGAGCGCTTGTCCTTCTCCTTCTGCTCATCGCTCCGGTCATCCGGCTTGTCCTTACTTGAAAACAAGCTGGCAAACGCCGACTTCGCTTTGTTCACCACCCACGTCACCGCCGCGCCGATCGCCGCATCCACCTTGGCGCGCACCTTCTGCACCACTTCCATGATCTTGTCGGTGACCTTGCTCAAGCCCAGGAAGCCGGCCAGGAAGCTGATCGACAGCGACAGCAGGCCGGCCAGGATGCTTTCCACCCGCTTGGCCGCGCCGCCGATATTGCCCGCCGCGATGGTGACGATGGAATCGATGAACGCCGTGACCACCTGGATGATCTTGGTCAGCTTCTGCACGAAAACCATCACCGTGTCGTAGATCGAGAGGATCGCGGGAATGAAGCCGGCACCCGGGATGAACATGCCGATCAGCTTCGGGATCGCCTTGGTGATGATGGTGTTGGTGACGAAGGACACGATGCCGCTGATCACCTGGTCCTTGAGGTCGCTGAGCTTCTCCTTGATCAGTTCCCACACCGCGCCGACGCCGCCGGTGAGCAGCGCCTTCACCACGTCGAAGGCCAGTTCCAGGCCTTGCATGATGCGCTCGCCGTTGGGCCCCAGCGCCGCGACGATCTTGCCGCGGATCTGCGCCCAGGTGATGCCGAGCACGCTCATGGCCATCTTGCCCAGTTCCGGCAGCGTGGCCGCCTTCGGGATGTACACGCCCTGCAGCGAACCGGTCAGCCAGTCGATCAGGCCGGCCTTCAGGTGCGTGCCGAAGTTGGCGGCAAAGTTGCTGAAGCCCAGCTTCGCCGCGCTGACCAGGTTGCCCAGGAACGGCATCGGGTTCTGCAGGATGCTCTTCAGCGCCGCGCCGGTCTTCATGACGTAGCCCATCAAGCCGGGCTTGACCACGTCGAAGATGATCTTCAGCAGATCCCAGATCGTGCCCAGGCCCCAGCTGATGAAGTCGCTCGCAATGCTGATGAAGCTGCTGGCGATCTTGCCGAACGCGCCGACCACCGTGAGCACGTCGGTGATGGTCAGCGAGGTCAGCGTCTCGATGATGCGGGCAGGGATCGAGCGCACGATCCCCATCAACCCGCTCAGCGCGGTGTTGAACCAGGCGAACGCGCGTGCGATGGCGTTGCCTTTCTTGATGTTCTCCCAGATCTCCTCTTGCCCGATCAGCTTCATGAAGCCGCCGAGCAGGTTGTCCGCGGTAGGCGGCTTGGCCTCGCCGGTAATCGGATCCGCACCCAGCAGCACGCACAGCAGGTCGTAGCCGCGCGTACCCTGGGCCATCGCGGCCAAGGGTTTCAGGATCGCGTCCTTGATCATCTTCAGCAGTTCCACCGCGGTGGACACGGCGAAATCGATCAGCCGGCCGACCGGTTCGGTGAAGATGCGCTTGGCACGTTCCCACACGCCGCCCAGGTCGAAGATGTCGGTCCAGCTCAACGAATCGAGGAAATCGTCCAGCGCCTGCTTCAAGCCTCCGCCGATATCGCCGAGCTGCTTGAGCTTGGCCTCGACCCAGGTGGCGGCCTTGTTGATCACGCCGTGGTTGTCCAGCGCCTGGGTGATCAGCGAGCCGCCCGGCATCAGCTCGATCAGGCCGCGCAGGATATTGGCGGCGGAGCGGTCGGCCGAGCGCATGTTGATCGGATTGAAGCCGAGCACCAGGGTCAGCAGCCGGTAGCCGGGGATCGCGTAGGCCCAGTCGGCGAACTTGTCCAGCGCGTCCTGGATGCCGAAACGCTGCACCGCTGGCGTGGCCGGCGCGGCGGACACCGCCGGCGCGTGCTCCGCCGGTGCGCGCTGTATCGCATGGCCTTGCTGGATAGTGTGGGTCAGCTCGTGCGCCAGCAGCTGCTTGCCGTCGCTGGTGCCGGGCTGGTACTGGCCGCGCGAGAAGAAAATATGGTTCTGGTAGGTGAAGGCGCGTGCTCTCAGCCGGTTGTTGAGGCCAGCCGACTCGCCGTCGTTATGCACGCGCACCTTGCCGAAGTCCGCACCGAAACGCGGCTCCATATAGCCGCGCACGTCGTTGCCCAGCGGCTGGCCGCCGGTCATCTTGCGGTGGATGGTGGCCTGCACGTTGTCTTCGACCGGCGGAACGCCCGCGCCGGAGGCGCGCTGCAAGTGGTCGCCACCGGAAGCGGCTTCGGCTTTCTGCAGTTTGTCGTCAGGCGCGCGGAAGATCTTTTCTTCCTCGCGGTGCGGGTGCGCGGCCGGCTCTTCCGAGCGCCGGAGGGCGTGGTCCTCGGCGCGTTGGACTTTCGGGTCTTCGGCGCGCTGAACCTGTTTCTGCTCGGCACGCTGGACCTTCAGGTCTTCGGCGCGCTGGACTTGTTTTTGTTCCGCGCGCTGAACCTTCGGGTCTTCGGCGCGTTGGACCTGCTTCTGCTCGGCGCGCTGAACCTTCGGGTCTTCGGCGCGCTGGACCTGTTTCTGCTCGGCGCGCTGAACCTTCGGGTCTTCGGCGCGCTGGACCTGTTTCTGCTCGGCGCGCTGGACCTTCGGGTCTTCGGCGCGCTGGACCTGTTTCTGTTCGGCACGCTGGACCTTCGGGTCTTCAGCGCGCTGAACTTGTTTCTGTTCCGCGCGCTGGACCTTCGACTCTTCAGCCCGTTGAACCTGTTTCTGTTCGGTGCGCTGAACCTTTGGATCTTCGGCGCGCCGGACCTGCTTTTCTTCAGCACGCTGCACGCCCTTCTGCTCGACCCGCTGCACTTTCAGGTCGGCCGCCGGCGCGCGCAGGATCTTTTCCTCCTCGCGGCGCTGCACTTTCTGCTCTTGCGCCTTCTGGACGCCCTCGCCTGCCGGCGCGCGCAAGATCTTCTCCTCCTCGCGCCGCTGCAGCTTGTCCGCCGACTGGCGCTGCGCCATGTCGCCGGGCTGGCGCTGCACCTTGCCCGCAGCGGCCGGATCGGGCATGCGCAACACCTTGTCGGCGGTGCGGTCGGCTTCCTGCTCGAACTTGTCGCCCGGCGCACCTACCGTCATCTTGGCCTGCACGGCCGGAAAGAAATCCCCACCGCCCGTGCGCGCAAAAAACGGGCGCTTCGACGCCTGCGCCGGTGTGGCCGACGCGGTGCTCGAACTCTTTTCGCCAGTCGCCTTGGTCGCCCCCACTCCGTTCCTCCCGCCCGATTGAAAGCCTTCCTGTTCCCTCAGTCCCAACTCGAGAACCTTCTCCCTCCGAGAGAAGGTGGCGGCAGCCGGATGAGGGTACAGGCGGAGTGCAACGCCCCACTCCGCCCGTACCCTCTCCCCAACCCCTCTCTCCCACGGGGACTACCTTCGGGTCGCCGATGGGAGAGGGGCTTTATGCACCGTCAGTACGGCCACTCCACCCACAACATCCGCGGCATCCACGGCAGGCGCACCATGCCGATGCTCCAAGGCAATTGCCCGAGCAGGATGTCCCAGCTCTTCTTTTCCACCTGCAGCAGATCGTCGTCGCCGCGCTTGGACAATTTGCCCGCGCGCACCAGGAAGTTCCCTCGAAAACCATCGAGCGAGGTGTGGCCGATCGCCGGCCAGTGTTCGATCGCCGCATGCAGCAGGCTCTCGGCCTCATGCCGGTCCGCTTCGCTCAATTCCACCGGCGCGCCGGCCAGGGCCGAGGGCGGCAGGCCGCACAGCAGCTTCGGCAGCACCAGCGCATGCTCCGGCGCGCTCGCCTGTCCCGTGGACAGGAAATGCAGCAGCGCCAGCGCGCGGTCGGGCTGCACGATCCGCTCGTCGGCCACGATCTCCAGTCGCTGGAACAGCATGGGCAGGAACGGATGCAGCAGCACCACGCCCGCGCAGTCGACAAAGATGCCTTCGTGCAGGTCGAGAGGTTTCGCGGCGGCGGTGACACGTGCGGTGGACGTGCTGTCCTTGGCCGGTGGCGTATCGGTGACGCTGTCGATGTGCTGCCTGCCCGGCGTGGTGTTCGATGTCATGGCTTGGCGCTCGTCGGCAATCGGATCTGCGTCTTGCTGCTGGAGCGCCTCCGTTTCGTCATGCGCTCCTGCCCGAACGACGATGCTTTCGATCAGCGCGGGCGTGATGACCCCGGGTTCGAGCGCGGCCCATGCATCGAGCAGTTGCCTGGCGCTGAAGCTGCCATGTGCAACCACGCAGGCGAATGCGGCCACCCATGCCGGTTCCGGCATGGCGTCCGGCATGCCAGACGACTGTTTGCGATGCACCGCCGCCGCCACCTCGCGCAGGACCTTGAGCGATGCAGGCGCCAGCCGCTCAAGCAGGCGCTCGAGAAAGCCGCCTGAGAACTGCCGCGCCAACCGCCAGCGCGCCACCGGCAAGGCCAGCGTCGTGAGCAGCGCGGTGCGCATCGGCAGAATCGTCGAGCTGCGCTGGCTGCCGGCTCCGGCCGCAGCCTCGATGCCGGCGCGCTCGATGCTGGCCTGCTCGATGCCAACCTGCCGGATGCTGGCCTGCCCGATGCCAACCCGCCCGATATCAGCCTGCCCGACGTCGGCGTGGACTCCCGCGCCGGCCCAGGCCTCGCTCACCATTGCCTCCAGCGTCCGCCCGTGCGGCAGATGGCACCACCAGGGCAAGGCACCCGTGGTGAGGAAATGGAGCAAGGCCTCCAGCACCGACTGCGCGCCGCTCCATCGCACATCGCCTTCGTCCGCGGCGATGGACGGCTGCGCCGCCGCCTGCGCCTTGCGCGCTTGCACCTGCTCCTCGACTGCCGTCGCCACCGCGGCGACGAAATCCCGCTCGAAGCTCTCCAGCGTAAAGCGCCCGGCATCCACTTCGATCCGCTCGAATTGCCAATGCTCGTCGCCCGGCGCCACGCGCGCGAACGCCTCGTCCAGCGCGGCGGCGAGCGCGCCCTGGCACAACGCGGCGATCCGCTCCTGCACCGCCAGGCCCTCCGACTCGCCGCCGTCGACGGCGAGATCGATGCATTCGCGGCGGATCACATGGCGCCGGGCCTGGTTCATTTACCGCCTCGCCGCGTGGGGGTGCCACGCTTGGTGGCGGCCTTCCTGGCCGTGGTCTTCTTGGCCGTGGTCTTCTTCGCCACGGTATTTTTCAGCTCCGTCTTCTTGACAGCAGTCTTCTTGACAGCGGTCTTCGCCACCGCCGGCTGCACCGTCGCCGCCTTCCTCGCACTGGGCGTCTTGGCGACCAGGGCTGGCGGCCGCACGATGATCGGCGGGCCGCTGATCGAACCGGCGACCTTCACCGTGATCGTCGACGGCACCGAGCAGCCGTTGGCATTGAACACCGTCACGCTGATCAGCTTGGATCCGACCGTATTGAAGGTAGTGACGAACTTCGCTCCATTGCCCATCGCGGGCGTGCCACCTTGCGCCTCCCACACGTAGTTCATGCCGTCCTGCGCCGGCGTCACGTTGACTGAGAACGTGGTCGCCGCGCCGACGTTCGCCGAGCCCGGCCCCTGGAGCTGGATGCCGAACGCCGGTGGCACCGGGCACAGGTTCGCCGGCTTGGGCGTATCGGCGCACTTCTCGATCGACACGCCATCGAACGCCGGCACGCTCAGCGCGCCATCGCCCGACTTGATCGAAGTACCGTTCGGCGAATAGGCAAACGCCATGCTCTGCTTGGCATTGGGCAGCACCCAGGTCGAGTTCAGCTCGATATCGAACTTCAGGCACTGGAAGTATTCGAGCGTCAGCACGCCCATGCGCCCGGGCGACATCGGCTTGTAGCCCAGCGTCAACCACTGCGCCTTGTTCGCCTGGGCCAGGCCGGGGGTGCTGGCGATCAGCCGGTTGATCGCGGCCATCCAGCCATTCACCGTGTTCTGGAACTGCGCACCGGTGAGCTGGTCCTTGCTGGCGACCAGGATCTTGGCGACCTGCGCGCTGAGATCGATCGGCTTGCCGGTGTCGGCCTCGACGGTGAACACCACGCCATCCGCGTTGAAGCTCTGGTAGGCGTTGTCCGGGTTAGTGTCGGGATCGGGAATGAAGAAGCGGAAGTTGCGGTTCAGCGAGGTGCCGCCGCACGGCAGCGTGCAGCATGCGTGGGTGAACTGCGCGCCCACCGCGCAGCCCTTGCTGTCCTGCACCGTCACCGACACCGTGGCGCCGCTGGGCGTGGGGGCGGTGACGATGATCGCACTTGGCGCGGGCTGGCCATTCACTTCGTAGGGCGGCGTACCGCCAGTGATCGAAGCGGTGGCGGTGTAGTTGCCGCCGGCGCAGGTGAAGCTCGGCGCGCCGATGGTCAGCGGCGGCGCCACGGTGAAGCTCTGCATCGGCGTCTCGGCGCCTTCCGCATCGCGCAAGGTCACGCTGTGGTTGCCGACCGTCAGGGACAGCGGTGCGCCGAGCGGCTGATAGGCGCCACCGTCGGCGGCGACATCGTATGGCGGTACGCCGCCCTTGGCGTCGATGCTTACGGAAGCAGTGCCGTTGGGCTCCGTGCACCCGACCGACACGGTAAAGGTCGGCGGCACCTTCGGCAGCACGTACTGGATGGCGGGGCCGGTTCCACTCAGGCGATACGGCAGGAAGAAATCGGCGATCACCGTACCGGCGTCCAGCTCGTCCAGCGCACGGCCGATGATGGCGGCGGCCGGGTCGCCCTCGGAGATCACCCCCACCCCGGATGGCAGCGTCGGCGTGGCCACCGGCGTGCGGCCGGTGAGCCAGTCCACCACCATGTGCAGGTCGTCGTTCTGGATCAGCTTGCGGTTGGCGCTCAGGTTGCCGATCGCGCGCGCCAGGCGCGAGGTGTCGGCGGTCGCGTCGGCGCCCGGTGCGATATTCATCGTACCGGCCACGCCGGTGCCGGCGATATTCATCGCGCGCATCACGCGGGGTGCGGGGCTGCGCTCCACCGGCGTCGCCACGCGGCTTTCGTTCTGGTTCGCCACCTCCAGCGGGAACTGCACCAGCCCGAGCCCTTGCCCGAAGCCGCCGACGAAGTCATTGATCGCGGTATCGCCGTGATAGACCACGATAAAGGTGCCGCCCAGCGGCACGCCGGCCTTGTGCTGGATGCCCGGCTCGCGCTGCAGGAAGCTGGACAGGAACTGCAGCCGCTTGAGTTCACCCACGCGCGTCTGGAACTCGTCGCGCGCCGACTTGATGGCGTCGAGCTTGCAACCCATCAGCACGCCTTCGCACAGGTCGACGAACTCGTCCTGCGGCAGGAAGGCCTGCAGGTCGGCCGGCACCCTGGTCATCAGGTCCGAACGCAGATAGCGGATCAGGGCCATCAGGTCCTGGTACTTGTTCTCGAAGTCCGCGTAGTTCAGCGCGGCCAGCGACGGGTCCAGCGCCTCGGCCAGCTTGCTGAAGTAGTAGATCGCCACCACGTGCGGATACGCGCTCTGGTCCGGCGCCAGCGTGCCGTTGAACAGCGCGCAGTACAGATACAGCATCGCGTAGGAGTTGATCGCGTTCTGGTTGACGTCGATATAGCCCTGGTTCTCGAAGCGCGTCAGGTAATGCTCGTACCAGGCGCCGATGGTGTTGCCGTTGTACGTGAACTGCGGCGCGTACTGGGTCAGCAGCGCCAGCTGCGGGGTGCCGCCGGCGAGCGGCAGGCCGTTGATGGCGGGGATCACGTAGTTGTAGAGCTGCATGATCCCTTCGACCAGCTGCGAACGCAGCTCGCCGCGCAATGTGCCGTACAGCGCATCCAGGTCCTGGAAGCGCGCCTGCTCCTGGCTCAGGTCCACCGGCTGGCTGTCGTCGTAGGCGCCGGTGCGCAGCGCGATCACGTCGATCGGCAGGCGGTACTGCGACTTCATGCTCAGCAGCGAGCGCAGCACGGACTGGTAGTCCTTGCCCAGGTGGCCTTCGATGCGCAGGAAGTCGTGCGAGCCCAGGTCGTAGCGCAAGGGGTCGGTGACGAAGTCCGGCGCGGCCGGCGTATAGAGATCGGAGTTGTAGCCCAGGTTCTGGTTGGCGCGCTTGCGCCGGGTCAGCAGCGGGCTCCACAGCGGATACAGCGGCTGGCTGCCCGGCTGCGCGTAGTAATACGGGATCGCAGTGCCTTCCAGCGCATCGCCACCGCAGCAGCGGCGGCTGGGCGTGACGCGGATCTGCGGATCGAACGGCAGCGACGGATTGGCCTTGGGCAGCTTGGGCTGATCGGTGAAACCGGCGCACATCGCGACCAGGCGCGCGAACAACTGGCGCAGCTGCGCGCCGTCCTCCTCGCAACTGCCCACCGCGGGCGACGGCAGGAAACCCTGGCGATAGCCGTCCGGGTTGGCCGCGCGCTCCGGATGCAGCAGGCCCAGCATCAGGTGCCGCGGAAACAGCCCGTCGTCCGGGCAGCAGGCGCAGATCAGTTCCAGGCCCTTCCAGCGGAACTCGTCGTAGGCGCGCACGAGGTCGTCGAACAGGTCGGCGTAGTACTGCAGGAACTTCACCTGGGTGGTGTCCGTCGGCGCGCTGTCGAGGAAGCCATAAGCCGCCGCGAAGCCGGCGAACGGATCCGTCGCGTAATCGGCGACCAGCAAGGGCCGGAACGCCGCATACGCCGCGCTCAGCGCCTGCCCGGTCGCGCTGGCCAGGTCGCCCTGGCGGATCATGTCGAGGAAGGCGGTGTAGATGTCGTCGCTGCCCACCGGGTTGGAATTGAGCACGTCGAAGCGGCGCGGGCGCAGGTCCGGCAGGCTCAGGCGCGCGGACATCGCGGCGACCAGGTCGCCCTCGCTCAAGCCGCTGCCCAGGCCGTTCGCCGCGGCGATGATGCTGTCCAGGTCGCCGCGCGCGATCAGCAGGCGGCGCACCGTGGCGGTGACCTGCGAGCCCTTGTCGTCGCAGTTGTTCGGGCTGCAGGTGCGCAGGCCTTCCTTCTTCAGCTCCAGGAACAGCAGCACCGCCTTGTCGTCGAGAAAGCCCGACGGGCTGCCCAAGGGCGTGGTGTTCGGCACCCCGTCCTCGAACAGCTCCCACATCGCGAACGGCGCGCCGTCGCTCTTGAAGGAGGGATAGTCGATGTCGGTCGGCAGCGTATACGGGCGATAAGCCGTCAGCGCCAGGTCTTCCGGCTCCACGATCAGGTAGCCCTCGGAGCTGACGCCGCAGCCCTTGGCCAGCGCGATGGCCGAACCGCTGAGCTGGATCGTCAGGCCGCAGGCGATGCCGATGCCGATCAGGTGCGAACGGGTCTGGCGTTGCTGCTGGTCGAGGTAGTCGAAGGCATCGTTCAGATGCCGGCTCATCAATACCTGGTTCGCCTCGAAGACCGGGTAATGGTCAAGCAAGCTCTCCATGAGCGATCTCCGTCGTCAAAGTCAAAGAGTGGTCTTGCGCGGGTAATTGCCCAGCGCAGTGTTGTCGAGGCGCACCGGATTGAAATCGCTGCCTTCATCGCAGTCGTGCAGGGTGGCGCCCGGGTAGGTATTGCGCAGGCCGGCCAGCAGGATCGTCACCACCCATAGCCAGTAGGACGGCAAGGCATAGGCGGCGTAGCGTTCCTGCAGCAGCGCGGCGATCTTCGCTTGCGTGCCGGGTGTGAAGCTCAGGCCCGCGCACAGGCTCACCGCGGGTGCGGCGAACGGGGTCAGGTCTTCGAAGGCATGGCCCGCCGCGAGGTTGTCGTGCATCCAGGCGTAGTAGGCGCTGCCGTAGTCGGTGACGATGCGTCCGGCGCAGCCGCACAGTGCGGCCGCCGTGGCGTTGCTGCTCTGCACACCGGCGGACAGCAGCGCTTCCACCCGTTCGACCAGCCGCTCGTCGGTCCAGTCGATCGCCGCATTGGCGTCCAGCCAGGTGCGCCAGGCCGCTTCGAACCGCTCGAACTGCCACCCCTGGCTGGCGATCTCGGTGAAGCGCGTGGTCATCAACGCGCGCACCGCGTCCCACAGCGCGGCGGTGAACAGCGTCTTGTATTCGCCGTCCGCCGGTTGCGCGACGCCGCCGAACTGCGCACCGATCGCCGCCGCCAGCGCATCCTCGCGCAGGAAGCTGAGCTTCTTGTCGGCGAACCAGGCGGCGAACGCGGCGCCGAATTCGTCCAGGATCATATGCGCGTCGGCGCAGGCATCGTCGCTCGACGGCGGCGTGGCGTCCGCGGCCAGCCCCTGCGCCTGCAACAGGTCGGCCAGGTCTTCCACCACGCCATCGCAGGGGTTCTCGACATAGCCGTCGTTGCCCACCCAGCAGATCTTGGCCAGCAGATGCGCGGGCGTCTCGCGCTGGATGGTGCGGTCGGCGTAGCGGCGCAGGTCGAGGTTGTCGGTGTACTGCACGGTCCAGCCGGGCATCACATAGGTGAGCCGGAACGAGTACGGATCCGCGCTGCCGCAGGTCGAGCAGCCGTCTTCGCAACAGGCCGGATACAAGGCATCGCCGATGAACTTCGGACGCAGCAGGATGTGCTCGATCACCAGGGTGCGCGCGCCCGCGCTCCATGACAGCAGCGTCTCCTTCAGCGCCGTGGCCTCGGCGGCGCTGGCGAACGATGTAGCGCTGCGGCCGATCTCGGTCGATGCGGCATCTTCGAGCACCAGTGCGAACCTGCCGCCGGCGACGGAGGCGATCGTATAGGCCTCGTCGAGGATCATGCGGTCGAGCAGCAGGCGATACGCGCCCTCGCCTGCCTTGGCCGCGCTGTCGGCGGTCACGCTGACGGCGCCTTGCAACTGCAGCGTGCCGATGCCGTCGGCCAGCTGATAGTCGACCGGATAGGCGCTGCCCGCCGGCGCGCCGGCGGTCCACGCATAGCTCAGGTCCGGATAGCCCAGCAGCAGGTTGATGCGCTGCTTGATGCCCGGCTCGTTGCCCGGTGCATTCGGCTCGGTCTGGTAATCGAACGCCTTGGCGCGGTCGTGGCTCACCGCCGGATAGCGACGCAGGAAGGCGATCTTGTTGTCGATCAGCCGCGACTTCGCCACCGCGTCGCCGGCGGCCTGAGTCAGCAGCAGCGCGTATTCGCTGAACTGCTCGCCGAAGCGCGCGAGCAGGTGATCGAGGAAAGCGTTGCGGCGCGACTGGAACTCGGCCGGCGTTTCCACCAGCGCCTCGACCGCGGCGCGGGTGAGTTTCAGCGGGTCGGCGATCGTCGCCAGATCCTTGATCAGGCTGGCGTCGAAGGGCTTGACGAAATAGCTGCGCGCCACGGTGGGGTCGAGCGAGAACAGATCCGACGTATGCGCCAGCTGCGCCAGCGCATTGCCGAGCAGTTGCTCGAACACCAGCAGATAGGCCTTCAGGTTGCTCGCCTGCGCCTTGCGCGCCGGCAGCGCGCGCGGCGGCAGGCCGTCGGGGCCGATGCCGTACGCCAGCGGAAAGCTGTACTGCACCGGGAAGTAGTCGTCCGGCTGGCGGTACACGCCCGCCGGCACCGGCAGGTCGTTCGGCGCGCCGGGGTTCTTCGGGCGGTCGGCATCGCCGCGCAGCTGGTTGAGCGTATCCGTCGCTTCGTCGACGCGCGGCAGGAACGGCAGGCCGTCCTTGTAGAACAGGAAGCGCGACTGGTTCAGATACAGCCGCGGCTGGTGGCGCGGGCTGATCGCCAGCAGCCAGGCCGCGCTGGTCTTGCCGGGGTCATAGACCGGCTGGTCGTTGATCCAGGTCGGGTCGGCGGCGCCGGCGACGAGCTGGCCTTCGTCGTCGTACTTGGTCAGGCGCAGCTGGTTCACCGCCACCACGCCGTCGATATCCATCAGCAGGTGGACCATGTCGGAGGCGCGCAGCATCGCCTTGAGTTCGGCCGCGGCGAGGTCCGCGTCCTCGATAAAGCCATTGTCCAGCGCGGGGCCGTCGAAGATGTCCTCCACCGCCACGCCGCGGGCTTGCAGCTCCTGCAGGGTGCGGAACGGCACCGGCGGCGTCATGTACTGCTCCAGCGCGAACCAGATGCTCGCCTGCACGCGCTCGATATCGGCATCCGGCCGCACTTCCACGTCGGCGCAGACCGCTACGTCCTCGACCCCGGCATGGTCGATCAGGCAATAGTCCTCGCCCAGGTTGCGGTACTGCTGCAGCGCGGCCTTGGCGCCGGCCACCGCGGCCGCGGTGGCCTTGGCCTTCTTGCGATAGCGCAGCACGAAGCCGGCGGGCGTGGCATCGCTGAACAGCGTGCGCCAGGCCCCGGCGCTGACGGCGTCCTGCACGGCGCCGTCAGCGAACACGCGCAGTGCGGCGTTCTCGATATCGATCACCTCCGGCGAGCCGCTGAAGCCGATGCGCAGGCTGAGATAGAACACGCCGTTCCACTGCTGGCGCAGGTAGGCGTCGCGGTCGGCCGGATCCGGCAGGTCGAACACGTTATAGGTCTTGGTCGCGCCCAGCCGGGTCAGCTCGATGCTGAAGTCGGCGGGGTTGGCGAAGCTCGCGTCGTCGCTGAGGAAGCGCAGCCACGCATCGCGTTCCAGCAGCGCGATATCCGGGAAGCGCAGCTCCATCAGGATCGGATGCGCGCCGTCGCCATCGTGGAGCGCGCTGTTCTGCACCACGGTGCGGTCGTTGAGATCGCCCAGCTCCGGATCGTCGTCCAGCTCCAGCAGGGTTTCGTACAGGCCCAGCACCCAGGTTTCGCTGGCGGGGTTGGGCGGACTCGCGGGCTGGCCGTATTGCAACACCAGGTTGCCGGCGAGGTCGCAATACGCCCAGTAGCTGACTTCGCAGGCGCAGCTCTTGCACAGCACCCAGGCGTCGCTCACGCCGGGAAGGTCGATCAGCGTGCGGCGAACATCATTGACCGTGGCCGGGTTCACCGTGAGCACGTCGCGCGCGGTGAAGAAGGCCTGGTCGGGATACGGCTGCGCGGGATCGGCCGACGGCAGCGGCGGCGCGAGGATGTCCTCGATATCCCACTCGATGCGGTAACCCACGTCGGTGATCGCGTAGCACAGCGCTTCCAGGATGGTGATGCCCGGATCGTGGACGTTGTAGTCCGTCCACTGCTGATGGCCCGCCTGCTGGACGTGGCCGATGCCTTCGCGCCGCAGCTGGTAGTAATCCAGCGAGGGATCCACTGCGGGCTGCGCGGCGAGCGCCTGCGCGTTCATGGGCTGGAGGCTGTTCATGCGTCGCACCCGCAGCTTTCCGCCAGCGCCGGGTCCGGCGCGGGCTTGATGACGGTGATCTGGTGCTTGCTGGCCGGCGCCGAGACCAGGATCGAGACGGCGCGCGAGCCGACGGCTTCATCGAGATCGACGCCGCCCGGCGCCTGGCAAGGCAGGTCCTGGAACAGGCGGAAGTCGGTGACGTAGTCGACGCAGGCCTGCGTCTCCACGAAATGGATCAGCGCGGACTTGTAGATCTTGCCGCCGAACGAAGGCGTGCCGGTGCCGTCGAATGCCCACGGCGACAGGAAGCGCGTGATCGCCTGCTGCAACTGCACCGAGTAGTAAGCCTGGTCATAGCCATCGCGCAGCTTCACGGTGAAGGACACGCGCACTTCCTCGAATTGCGGATTCTTGACGTGCAGCTGCGCGAAGCCGCTGCTGCGCGCGCCGAGATAGGCCTGGATATCGGCCAGCACGCCCAGGCTCGTGTACGGCTTGAGCGGATCGCGCTGGACCTGCCCACGCAGGTTCGGCAGCGCCACCACGGTGACGTGGCCGGGCGCCAGCTCGCGGTAGATGCCGCCGCTGCACGGACTGCTGCCGCTGCTGTCGGCCGGCTCGTACTGCGTATGGTTGAGGCACTTCACCTTGTAGATCTGCGGGAAGGCTTCCAGCACCAGGCGCTCGTAGTCCCACAGGTCGATCGCGCGGTCCTTGTGGCGCAGGCGCTCGCTGATGCGCCGGTAGAAATCCGGCATGCGCTCGGCGCCGCGTCCGCCGAAGGACGGATACGGCTGGGTGATGCCCTTCACTGCCGCATCCGGCGCGGCGAGCTGGGACACCGTGCCCGGCGGCAGCGGCGCGGCCGAGAAGTCCGGCGCATTGCCCTGGTCGGCGAACACCGCCTGCAGTGCTTGCGCCGCGACCAGCTTGAGGCGGCAGACTGCGTCGCTGGCCTCGTGCACGGCGGCGCGGATCCAATACTGGCCGGCGGGCAACAGGCGATTGTCGGTGTTCGCATCGCGCGGCACGGCAAACGTGACGATGCCGGAATTGAGCAGGCCGCCGGTGGCGTCGACCACGGCGTTCTGCGGGAACGGCACCCACTGGTCGGCGACCAGGTACGACCAGTCGATATGCGGCACCGGCTTGGTCGCCAGCGGATTGGCCGTGCCATCCGCCACCTGGAACAGCAGCGACAGGTTCTGCGGCGGCAGCAGGCCGACGAGGCCGATATAGAACTCCGCTTCGCTGCCGAGCGTGGTATTGCCGCGCACGAAGGAGAACTGCGGCAGCAAGGACACGTTGCCGCCGCCGCACAGATACGGATGCCGTTCGGCGGTACCGAACGGCGCCAGATGGAAGAAGCGGCCGGCGCGCGACTGGAACGCGGCTTCAGTGGCGGTATCGAGCGCCAGCATCGTGGACGACTGGTACGACAGCGTCAGCGCCGCAGCCACCGGCCCCTGCGGTGGACGCGGCCCCGGATCGGTGGCGCTGGCGTCCTTGCGCAACCACGCGATCAACGCGGTCTGGTAGGCGTCCTGGCCGATGCCGCCATCCAGGCGCAGGCGCACATACCCCTGGCGCGCCTGCGTGCTGTACGGTTCGTCGGCTTCGACATCCGGCGCATCCAGCACGGTGCCGTTGGCCTTGTTGCCGAGGCTGACGTAGGTGTAGTCCGTGCTGTTGCCGAGCGCCACGGTGGACGCGCCCGAAGGCGTCCAGCTGCCGGCCTGCAGCAGGTCGGCGAGCACGTTCGGCATGCTCACCGAATACACCGCCGGATCGACCTGCCACTGCAGTTGCAGCGACAACCCATCGAGATGCTTCTGGAAAATCTCCTTGCAGCCGACCACCAGGCTGCTGCCCTTCACCGGCGAGGCGCCGAACGGCTGGAACGGCTTGGACAGGTCCAGCGGACCGGTATCGCTGGTGGCCGCCACGGTCTTGATGCCGCCGACCCAGGTGTAGAGCTCCAACGCGTTGAGCACCAGGCCCTGCATCTGCGCGTAGGCGTAATCGCGCTGGACGTCCTGCTTCAGCGTCACCAGCAGCAGCGGCAGGCCGGTGTCGAAGTTATAGCCCTGCGTCGCCGCGGCGTACGGGACGACGGACTCGTCCGCTCCGCTCAGGGCGACCCACAGATCCAGCGTCTTGCTGCTGCTGGCGGCGAAGTACAGCGGCTCGCGCGCCAACCAGCCCTTGGCGGTGCTGAACTGGCACAGCACGTCGTCGGACAGGTCGAAACCCGCCGGCAGCGCGTCGCGCAGCTGCAGGCGCAGGAATACATAGCGCGTACCTTCGGCCAGCAGCAGATGATGCGAGGCGACGGCGAAGCCGATCTGCGCCGGAGGCATGTCGATCGCCTGCAGCGCACCGTCCACATAGTCCTTGTTGAAGAACGGCTGCCAGGACAGGTCCGGCGAGGTCAGCGGCGCGCCCTGCCCGTCGTCGGAGTTGGCCACCGGCGAGGCGTACAGGCGACCCTGGTCGTCGTCGCCGGAAGTCAGCGGCTCGCCGCCATGGCGATACACCGTCTTGAGCGAGGTCACCACCGTCTTGTTGGCAACCAGATCGTCCAGGCTGGCGAAGAAGGCGGGCTTGCCGTTGGCGTCCTTGCCGGCCTTGAACGAAGTGCCTGGCGCGAAGTCGTACTGTGTCGCCTGCTTGCCCAGCTCGGCCAGCAGATGCACCTGGCCCGGCTGCGCCGGCCGCGGCTGCAGGCCAAGGATGGTGGCGTAGTAGAAATCCAGATGCCGCTGGGTCAGCCCGTTGCCGGCCTCCCTGGCATGCGTGAGCAGCTGCAGGAAGGCCAGATACAGCGCGTAGTGCGGCGCATGCGCGGAGACATTGGCCAGCGCATCGGCCAGACCCGCCTGCGCTTCGCTGGCGGTGCGCATCAGCACCTTCAGGAACAGGTCGAACACCGAGCGGAACAGGTTGTGCGTGGCGCAATGGTTGATACGCACGAACGGATCGGGCGCGCCGCCAGCGCCGTAGACCGAGTCGTCCGCGGCAATAGCGCCGACATAGCCAGCCCAGGCCGCACCGCCACTCCACGCACCGGACAGGCCGCCAGCCAGCACGTCGGCAAAGGCCTTGGCCGGATGCTGCAGCACGCGCAACGGCGGCACCGGCGCCACCGCGTTCACCACGCCGAGCGCCACGCCGCCCTTGTAGTAGGCGATCAGCCGCGCGAAGGCCGGCGCGAGCTGCGTCCGGACCAGGTTGTCGAGCGTGCCCTTGAGCGGCGTTTCATCCGCCAGCTTCTGCTGCAGGCCATCCAGCGCCTCGGCCAGCGCGCCGAGCGCGGCGTACAGATAACCCAGGCGATCCTGCAGTGCGCCGGCATCGCCGGCGTTGTCCATATCGTTGAGGAAATCGAACCATTCGCGCACGGTGGTCTTGTACGCATCGACGTCCTCGATCGCAGCAATTGCCAGCGGCACCGTCATGTCGCCGCCGAAGTAATCGCGCCAGTCGCCGGCCAGCGCATTCGCCGCGCTATAGCGGCTGAGCAGGCCGGCATAGGCCTGGGCGAACACGATGTCGTGCGCGACGGTGCGCGCATCCACCGGCGCCGCATCCGGCGCCAGCGCGGCCGGCGCGCGCTCGTCCTGGCTGGTGCCTTCGCGCACCAGCTTCAAGGGATCATCGTTATGGGAGCAGTCGTTGGCCATGACGTCAGCCGTTGTCCGGCAGCAGGTTGGTCGTGGTGAGATTGATGTCGGTGCCTTCGCGGATGTAGTACGGATAGACGAAGTTGAACCGCGAGTTGGCGGACTTCACCGTGTAGGCCACCTGGATCAGCACCAGGCCGTCGGCGATGCCGCTGTCGTCCAGGCTGACCTGGTCCAGCGTCACGCGCGGCTCGAAATACAGCACCGCCGATTCGATCTTGTCGGCGATCAGCGTCTTCATCCGCGTGTCCAGGCTTTCGAACAGCAGCTCGCTGAGATTGCAGCCGTAGGCCGGCTGCATCACCCGCTCGCCCGGCCGCGTGCTGAGCAGCACGTGCAGGCTCGAGGCGACGTCGGCTTCGTCCTCCAGCATGGCCACGCCCGGCACCGGTCCGCTGAAGTCAGGCGGGAACGACCAGCCGCGGCCGAGGAAATCGCGATCCATGGCGTCAGCCTCCGATCAGCACGGTGGGGCAGCCCGGCGCGCTGACCATGCCGCCGGCGCCGGTGGGATCGCCGATGCGCGCGGCTGGCAGGCCGCCGATCAGCACCGTCATGGAACCGAGCAGGATCACGTCCAGGCCGCAGCCATCACCCAGGCGCGCCGCCGGCATGCTGCCGATCAGCACCGTCGGTGCGCCCGGCGGCACGATCGGCACCGGTGCGCCGAACGTGGCGGAGCTGACGATCATGTCCGTTACCCTTGCCGCGAGTCCCATGGCCCTGTTCCGTCCCTTGCATCCATTGCCCAGCCGCGTCCATCGAAATGGACGCGGCCCCTTAGAGTCGCCCCCGCACCTCGCCGTCACCCCAGCGAAAGCTGGGGTCCAGCGCCTTTGAGGCGCTGGATTCCAGCTTTCGCTGGAATGACGGGTTCGAACGGTGGCGAGTTGCGTTTTCCATAGTTAGTTGATCTGCACGATCCCGCCCTTGATCACCGTGGTCGCGTCGCCGCTGATCTTGGTCTGTGCACCCGACAGCTCGACCGTGCCCGTGCCCGTGGCCTTGAACGCGCTCTTGGCGCTGAACTCGGTATTGGTGCCGGACAGCTTCACGTCCTTCTTGGCCTTGAACACCAGGTCCTTGGCGCTCTCGATGGTGATGCCGCTGCTGTCGAGGGTGATGCTGTTGCCGTTCTGGTCCTTCAGCACGATGCCCTTGGCGTCTTCGGACAGGCTGATCTTGTTGCCGGCCGGTGTTTCCAGGCCGATCACTTTCTTCTCGTCGTCGAACGTGAGCTTGAGTTTTTCGCGGCTGACGTAACCCTTGTGGTGGTTGTCGTCCTTGGCCGCTTCCGGCGCCGGATGCGCGCTGCTGTGGCACTGGCCCAGCACCACCGCGTAGCGCGGATCGTCGCCGAGGAAGCCGACGATCACTTCATCGCCGATCTCCGGACGGAAGTAGGTACCGCGGCCCTTGCCCGCGTCCAGCGTGGCCAGGCGCGCCCAGATGCCGTCTTCGCTGGTCGAGACCAGCGGCAGGCGGCATTTGATGCGGTCGTCGCCGGCCGGATCGCTCTCCAATTGGGTGACCACGCCGATCTGCAATCCGGCCACCGCAGGCAGCAGGCCGCTGGCCGGCAGCGGTCGCAGTTCGTAAGTCTCGGCGAACGTCTCCGGACCGAGGCCGAACTGCACGTCGGTTTCCCAATTGCCGCTGGCTACGGTCTGGCGCACGGCCGACACATACAACTTGCCCTGGAAGCGCTGGCCGATGCCGTCGATCTGCACCACCTGGCCCGGCTGCACGCCGGCGAAGCCCTGGCAGCGCGCGCGTCCGCGCAGCCGCGCCAGGCGCATGCGCTGCAGCCGCGCGTCGGCCCAGGCCTGCAGCTGGGCCTGGTCGAGCGCGCCGCCGTGGAACAGATCGTCGACATCGTCGCCCAGCACCTTGGCCAGGTCGGCCGCGGCGATATTGCCGGCCGACGGTGGCGCGGGCTCTGCAGCGTCCGCGTGGATCGCTTCCTGGTCGGCCGCCTTCCAGCTCAGCGCCTTGATGCCCTTGCTCTGCCAGCGCGCATCCATCTCCACGTCCAGCTCCAGCACGGTGGAGCCGTAGAGCAACTGCAGCACCGGCGAGCCGCTGAACTTCGGCTTGGCCACCGAGACCTTGTCGTCGCCCACCAGCACCACCTGCCCGTTCGCCTCGGCCCGGCACAGCAGGAAATCCCAGTCGGTGGCGTCGTACTGCACCACCTCTTTCAGATCAGGCTTGGTCGCCTCGACATCGTTGGCCAGCCCGTGTGCATCGAGCAAGGCGCCGGCGATGTCGCTGTCCTTCTGGTCGACGAAATACTTGCTCTTGCGCGCAGCGGTCATCTTCACCGCGTCGGCATAGCAGTCCACGCTCAGCGTGCTGCCGTTCTTGCGCACCTTCAGGCGCTGCTTGACCACCGTGCCCTTGAACACCGTGGTGTTCTGCGAGCGGTAGCCGAACTGGATCTCGATGCTCTTGCCCGGCGCGAACAGGTCGCCGTCGCTGGCCGGGAAGCCGCCCTTGGACGCTTCGCCGTCGTCGATCTGCAACACCGCCGACGGGATCCGGTTCAACTCGCGCGTGACCGTCACCGACTGCACGTGCAGGGTGCCGGGCAAGGCCTGGCCGCCGATCAGGATCTCGACGGTGCAGACATCCGGAGTCGCCGGAGTCGGGACGCTGGACGGGTCGCTCACGTGCCGCCTCCCGTCTGCGTGGTCTTGGCGATCGGTGGAAAGCGCAGGGTCATCCCCGGCGTCAACCGGCGGAAGTTGGTCAAGCCGTTACGGTCGGCCACCTGCAGGTAGTAACGCGGGTCGCCATAGATCTGCTGGCACAGCAGCGGCAGCGTGTCGCCCAGCTTCACCCGCCGTACGTGGGTCAGGTCCGGCGATTGCTTGTTCTCCTTGGCCGCGCGCTTTTCCTCTTCGATGCTGCTCTTGAAGTTCACCTTGGCGGTGGCGCGGATCGGCGTGCCGTCGGACTTGAACAGCTTGTAGACGATGTCGACCGAAGTGACGCGGCCCTTGAAGATCGAGTTCTGGCCCCACACCAGCTTGAAATGCCGCGGCTCGTGCGCGTCGCCCTGGTACTCGATCACCACCTTCATGAAACGCGCGAGGTCGTCGACGATCGAATCGCGCGGCTCGCCGTCGATGATGCCGGTGTTGTCGAACAGGAATTCGAAAGCCATCTCCGCCGGCTCGGTGTACTCGTACTTCAGCTGCTTGCCGCTGCTGCCCTGCCCTTGCCCGCCCTCGGAGAACTTCAGCTTGTAGGAAAGCGTGTAGGTCTCCGGATTGATCAAGGCCTCGTAGGAGTCGTCAGCCTCGGCCACCCCGCCGTTCTCCGCGGACTTGGAGTCCGCGAAAGCGAGGATCAGCATCTTGCCGTGCTTGCCGGAGTCGGCCATCAGCGTTCCTTCCGCGCCTGGAGCAGTTCGAACACCTGCTCGACGCACTCGGCCACCAGTTCGTCCTTGCCCGCCGCCTGGCCGGCCGCCGCGGCCTGCTTGGCGGCGCCGCCGGACGCACCGGCTGCCGCGGGCGGCTTGCCCGAGACGGCGACACGGATGTGCAGTTCCTTGATCTCGACCGGCATGTCCGATGGCCCGATGCAATGAAGCGGGGATGGATGAGAGCTACTTCGCGTCCTGCAGGCTGAAGTAGCGGTATGACAGCTCCATGGTTTCGATCACCACGCTGTTTTCGTTGGCGTTGAGATCGCTGATCAACCACTTCTTCGGAATCGCGTGCGCCACGTTCCAGGTGCGCAGCGATTGCCCCTGCTCGTTCATCAGGATCACGTTGATGTCGGCGGGCTTGAATTCACGGTCGCGGAACGCCGCCGTGAACCAGTCCAGCACCGCCGAACCCATCAGCATGCCGCGCTTGAGCACCAGGTCCGCGTACTTGGTGCGGACCGGCAGCTTGTGCTCGAAGCGATTCTCGCCGCCTTCCTTGAAGCTCTCGAAGTCGTACTCCACTGACAGGCCCGAGACCGTCTGGAAGCGCGCGTCGGCCGCGGACGCGGGCTTGTCGTCGAGCATGAACTCGACCTTGTAGTAGAAGCTCCAGGGCGGGTAGTAATCGCTCATGGCGGTCAGACGTCGATATGGCTCAGGCCCTCGTGAGCGATTTCGACGCTCTCGATGGCGATCTCGTTGGCGTCGGACTTCAGGTCGGGCGCGGTGACCTTCAGCGGGAAGCAGCGCGAGGCTTTCCATGCCGCCACTGGCTGATGCTTTTCGTTGAGCAGGCGGATGATCACGTCGCGGCGCTTGTTGGCGCGGTCGTCGGCCACGTCTTCGAACCAGGTGTTGAAGTCGACGTCCTTCTCGAACTTGCCGCGCTTGAGCACCAGCGCCGCGGTCTTCTGCAGGCCGGGCTGGGCGATCTTGTGGAAGTCCTGGCTATCGCTGTGGCGGTACTCGATCTTCTCGCGCTCCATCACCAGGCCGGTGACTTCGGTGAAACTGATCATGGTGCCGCCCCAGTCCACCTGGAAGTGGAATCGCGGCAGGGGATAGGCTTGCTGGCTCATGGCTCAACTCCTTGAAAGCAACGTCATCGAGGGCGATGGTTAAGCCCCTCTCCCACCGGGAGAGGGGTTGGGGTGAGGGTTCGGGCGGAGTGGTGAGTTGCGCTCCGGCCGGACCCTCATCCGGCTGCCGCCACCTTCTCTCCCACGGGGACTACCTTCGGGTCGCCGGAGGGAGAAGGACGCCAGTCCTGAAGCTCGACTCAAGAAACGGGCATCGTCTGCACGAAGCGCAGCACGATGAATTCGGCCGGCCGCACCGGGCACAGCCCCACCACCACCACCATGCGGCCTTCGAGCACATCGAGCGCCGTCATGGTGCTGCCCAGGCCGACCTGCACCGAGAACGCATCGGAAGCCTTGGCGCCCATCAACGCGCCCTGGCGCCACAGCGAGGTGAGGAAGTTCTCGATCATGCCCTTCACCTTGACCCAGGTATTGGCGTCGTTCGGCTCGAACACGAACTGGCGGGTGGCGCGGCGGATCGATTCCTCGGCGAAGATGCAGAAACGGCGCACGTTGACGTAGCGCCACTCGTTGTCGTTGCCGGCCAGCGTGCGCGCGCCCCAGACCAGGGTGCCCAGGCCGGTGAACGCGCGGATCGCGTTGACCGACTTGCCGCTGGTGCTGTCCACGTTCATGGTGTCCTGCGCGCCGCCGTCGATGGTGATGGTCGGCTGGATCGCATCGGACACGCTCAGGTTGGCCGGCGCTTTCCACACGCCGCGCGCGTTGTCCACCGCGGCATAGATGCCGGCCATGGCGCCGGCGGGCGGCAGCTTGCAGGCCAGCTTGTTGATGGCGCCGATGGCGACGTTGTAGGACTGGTTGTCGGTGGCCTCCAGCGCGCTGAGCTTGGAGGTGTTGACGCCGACCGTCACGTCGGTCTGGGTGTCGTCGTAGGCGAAGCGCACCGTGGTTTCCAGGTTCGGCGCATAGGCCGCACCGTACTTGAGGTTGTTGGCCGGCGTGCCGTTGTCGCGGAAGTTCTTCACCGCGGTGCCGATGTCGGCACCGGCGTCGTTGAGCGATACCGCGCCGCCGTGCGCGTCCATGATCAGGAAGCGGTTCTGCAGCGCGGCGCACTGCTGCAGCGCCTGGTCGTACAGGGTCTTGCAGTCGGCGATGGCCAGGTACTGCGCCTCCGGGAACACCAGCAGGGTCGGCTCGTCTTCCTTGCCCACCGCGGTGAGGCCCTTCTCCAGCTCGGTGAGGTCCAGCGCCTTGTAGTTGGCGACCGAGCAGATGTAGCAAGGGCCGCCGCCGTTATCGAAGTACAGGCGCAGCGCGTACCACATCAGGTGCGCGGAGCGGTCCGCTTCGGCCAGGCTGGCCAGCGCGTTGACGCTGCCGTCCGTGGCGGTGGTGATGGCGACCTTGATCTTCGCCTCCGGATCGGCGCCGCCGAAGTACTTCTCGTACTCGACCATCGACGTGATGCGCAGCGGCTTCAGCGTGAGATCGCCGGCCGCGTTCTGCGCCGCCTGCTGGGTGTAGCCGATAAAGGCGGGAATCGCCGTGGCGACGCCGGCCACCGACGGCGGCAGCGCCGAGATTTCTTCAACGTAGACGCCAGGTGTGTTGTAGGCCATGACCGTGAACTCCCTCGTTCCGCGAGCTGGTTGATTTGAAAACTAGATGTAGATCTCCGAGACGAGCTGCGTGACGCGCGCGCCGCTCATCTGCGCCTTCACGATGCCCCGCGAAGGCTTCTGCCGGGTTCCCGCATTGCCGAAGAAGGTCAGCGGCAGCGGTTGCGGTTCGGTCGCGTCGAGCGCGCCGGTCCGCTTGTCGAGATAGGTCCACCAGGTGGACCGGTTCTTCAGACGCACTTCGTAGACGGTGGCGGGCGCTTTCGGCGCGCCCGTGCCGTCGACGAAGCTGAAGTCGTCGTCGCTCGCCCGCACCGCGGTGAGCGTGATCAGGGCGAACACGTCGTCCGGCACGTCGTCGCCCAACTGCACGCCGCGCGCCGGTGCGCCCACTACACCGGCCGGCGGCGCGATCGGGGGCACGTCGCCCTGGTGCAGGAACACCGGCAGGTCGGCGGCGGAGCTGCCCAGCTGCTGGGTGGCCGCGCCGGGGTTGTCGCTGGTCAGCTGCAGCAGCGCGCCGCCGGACAGCACCAGCGCTTCCACCGCGTCGCTGGCGGCAGGCGCCGGGTAATCGCGCGACAGGAACAGCACCGGACCGGCGCCGAGATTGCGCTTGGCGCCGGTGAGGTTGGACAGCACCGGCACGTCCGCCTTGTAGCGGTAGACCACGCGGGTGGGCGACAGGTCGGCAGGATCGGCGGCGGCCTGGATCGCCTGCGCGCGGAAAGTCAGCGCGGTGTAGTCCAGGCATTCGCCGCCGGCGATCGAGACGGCGAAGGAGAACGTGGCATTCGCATCGAAGGTGGCTTCGCTCGGCGCGGCGACCACGAAGCCCTGCCCCGTCGGCATGAACAGGCAGCGCAGTCCGCTCAATTGCTTGAGCGTGGACGGCGTCGGCACCACCCGCAGCAGCGGGCGCACGTCGTAGCCGAGCAGGCGCGCAGCCTGCAGGTCGGCCGGCAGCGTATCGAAGCGCTGGCCGCCGTCGTCCAGCCAGTAGTGGTGCAGCAAGCGCACTTCGAACAGGCGGCGGTAGGCAGTGGTCGCGTGTTCGCTCATCTCAACCCACCAGGCCGATCTGGCTGAGGGACGGCGCGGCGGTGTTGCCGGCCAGCTCGGTGATCAGGCCGGCCTCGGCCTGGGTTGCGCGCAGCTGCATTTCCAGCAGCCGCAGCGTGTACAGCGCGAACGGATACTGCTTGCCGCCCAGCGTGCCCCACAAATGGTTCACCTCTTCCATGGTCGGCGAGTAAATGTCGAAGATCAGCTTGAAGGTCTCCAGCTGGTCCAGCGCATTGGTCGGCGCATTGGTCACCAGCGAGGCCGGCGCCACCGAGTTCTGATCGAACACGTTGGCGAACTGGAAGAACTTGATGGTGCGCGAGAGCAGCAGCAGCGCATTGGTGTAGCTGGTGTGCGTGGCCACCACCATGATGTGGAAGTTCAGGAACACCGCGGGGTTCTGGTATTGCACGCGCAGGGTGGCGTCGTTGCGCACCGGCTGGACCAGGTTCTTGAGCGTCTTCTCCTCGCGGATATTGATCATCGAGAAGGCCAGCACGTCGCGCGGAATCGAACCCGGGCTGCCGGCGCCGCCGCCCACGCCCTCGGCGATATTGCCCAGGCGCACCTGCGGCGACACCGCCGGCACGCCGTAGGTGTCGGACAGGTGCCGCTCCAGCTCATTGGCGACGATCGTCAATGCATGCGACAGCATGTTGCCCCCTCGCGAATGGCCCCGCCCTTCCCAGGACGCAGGCCAGCCCGTGCGCGGCGCCTGGCGCCACGCTGCTCAAGAAACCGAAACGCTGACCCGACGCTTACAGCCGCGAACGAACGCGACCACCTGGCGCAATGCCCGGCAGCGTCGATGGGTCGGATAACTCGATGGCCGCCATATAAGGCGACGGCCGGCCGCTTTCCTTGGTCACGCTCACGCCGTATCTCCCTGTCGATCTGCGCGTAGCTCAGCGATCAGTGGCCGGGCGGTACGTGGCCGTGACGATCGCGTCATCCCTAGTCGCCTTCGTGCTCGAAGGCTGTCGCAGACTCTGCGTGGTGGGTGGCGATGCGCACAATCTGCCTTCCGGAGTAAGGGGAGGACTACAGCAGGGTCGGGAGATGGGTGGATGCAGCGGCGTGCGCGGCATGCGCCGGGCGGATGTACGGGTGCGCGGTCGAAGCGGTAATTCCAGAGTTATTTGTGCAAATCGATGGCTTCTCGAACAGCGTCGAGAGCTGTCACGAAACAGCCACATCGATGCCTTCCCGAAGATTCCTGTGATGCTCATCGCAGATACGCACTGGCGGCGAACGGGATAGGCCGAAAGTGCGATTGCTTGATCGGCGTGATTGGCAGGTGTGCTTCGTACAAGACGTGTGAACGCCCGACTCGTCATTCCGGCGCAGGCCGGAATCCAGTAGCGAGACGCCTGATTTTCGCGATGACGCGAAAACCGGGCCTTGGCTCTACTGGATTCCGGCCTGCGCCGGAATGACGAGTAAGGATATCGGCGCACCAAAGGCCTATCAGTGCAGATGCCTCAGCTTGTCCGGATTGCGCATCACATAGATCGCCGCCACCTTGCCATCCTCGATCAGCAGCGCCGTGGTCTGCAGCTCGCCATCCGCCTCCCGCGTGACAAAACCCGGCAAGCCGTTGACGAAGCCCATGCGCACGAGCTGCGAGGGATGCTCGCGCAGGACGGCCACCACACGCCCGTAGATCTCCAGCACCGCGACCGATCCGAGTACCGGCTCGAGGAACGCCGGGCGCTTGCCGCCACTGTCGGCATAGGCGTGGACGTCCGCCGTCAGCAAGGCGCCCAGGGCCTGCACGTCGCCGCTGCGGGTGGCCTGGAAGAACGCCTCCGCCAGCGCCAGCCCATGCCGGCGCTCCACCTTGAAACGCGGCCTCGCCTCGCGCACATGCACGCGCGCCCGCGCCGCGAGCTGGCGACAGGCTGCGACATCGCGCTGGATCGCCTCAGCCACCTGGCTGAACTCAAGGCCGAAGACGTCGTGCAGCAGGAAGGCGGCACGTTCCAGCGGCGACAGGCGTTCCAGCACCAGCATCAGCGGCAGGGTGACGTCCTCCACCGCTTCCTCTTCCAGCACCGGGTCGGGCAGCCACGGGCCGATATAGGTCTCGCGCTGGCGGTGCGCGGACTTCAGCAGGTCCAGGCACAGGCGCGTGACCGTGCGGCACAGATAGGCCTCCGGTTCACGCACCTCGCCCCGGTCGGCCTTCATCCAGCGGATGAAGGCCTCCTGCACCATGTCCTCGGCATCCGCGACGGAGCCGAGCATGTGGTAGGCCACGCGCAACAGCTTCGGGCGCAGCGGCGCGAAGCTGTTGCGGGCTTGCTGCAGCACCGCCTCGTCCATCAGGCGGCCGCGGCGCGCGCCGACGCCCTGACCTCGGCCGCCTCGGCGAACACGCCGAAACCGACGGCAAGGCGGTTCCAGCCGCCGATGATGTTGACGATCACGCTGAGCTTCACCTGCTCCTCCTCGCTGAAATGGGCCTTGAGCGCCGTGTAGGCCTGCTCGGGATCGGCACCTTCGGACAAGCGTGCCAGCACCTCGGCCCAGCCCAGCGCCGCGCGTTCCCGCTCGCTGTAGCAAGGCGCATCGCGCCAGGCGGCGACGAGGAACAGGCGCTGCTCGCTCTCACCCTTCTCGCGCGCTTCGGCAAAGTGCAGATTGAGACAATGCGCGCAGCCGTTGATCTGCGAAACACGGATCTGCACGAGTTCGGACAGGCCCGGCTCCAGGCTGGCGGATGCGGCCAGGGCGATCATCGCCTTCTGGTATTCCTTCAGCAGCACGGGCGCGGCGGTGACGAGGTTGAGCCTGGGGGTCTTGCTGGACATGGGCGGGGTCTCCTGTGTTGGTCCCGAAGCTGGGACGAGACAGGGGCCGCGGATGTGACATGCCCTCCCCGCTATCGGGCGCCGCGCTTGGTCGCGGCCTTGGCGACTGCAGCCTTGGCGACCGCGCGCTTGGCGGGTTTCGCCTTGGCTGGCTTCGCGGCCTCCTTTGCCGCGACTTTCCGCGCCGGCGCGGCCTTCCTGGCGGACACCGCCTTTCTGGCGGGCACGGCCTAACCAGGTGCTGCTCAACCCCTGGTCCACCTATCCGGGCGCGCCGATCGCCGGCGCCACCATTCCCACCGTGGGTACGCCGCAGCCGATGGTGCCCGAGGCGTGGGTGCGGACCTTCAAGAACATCCCCTCGACGGAACGCTGGGAGCCGGTCGCGCTGCGCCAGTACAAGGAAGGCTGAGCAAACCGTTCCAGGCCCGCGGGAGCAGCCCAGCCAGGGCTGCTCTCCTCACCTCCTTCCGCTTGACGAACCCCCTGCCCTGGACCTAACTTCCACCCCGCTGGTGGTTCCCATCCTTTCATCGCGATGAAAGGATGGATTAAAAGGGAAGCCGGTGCGGCCTTACGGCCAATTCCGGCGCTGCCCCGCAGCGGTGTGTGGAAACGACCCTCGTCAGAAGCACTGGCCTTGTGAAACCGGCCGGGAAGCGGCGAGCAGTAGGCGAGGCGTTCGCGCCTCTCGTCCACGAGCCCGAAGACCTGCCCCGGCCGGGAAGCGCGAGCTTCCCGCTTGACCTGGAGCTTCCGCGGGGAAGCGGCTGGGGCTGCGCGCCATGGTTTTGCCGTGGCCGTTCGCTCCTGCGCGACCTTGCGCCAGCCCGGTTCGCCCGCGGGGGCGAAGGTCGCGCGCGTATCCGCGAAACACTCGCGGCTGCGCGGTTCCTTCGTTCCTCATTCACCACGAATCGAGGAGTGCAGCATGACCACCGTTACCAATCTCGGCTTCCCGCGCATGGGTGCGCGGCGCGAGCTCAAGCAAGCCCTGGAAGCCTACTGGCGCGACGCGGCGCTACGGCCGCAACTGCTGGACAGCGCGCGCCAACTGCGCGAGCGCCATTGGCAACTGCAGCGCGAAGCCGGCGCGCACGTGGTGCCGTGCAACGACTTCTCGCTGTACGACCACGTGCTCGACACGGCCTTCCTGTTCGACGCGATTCCCGCACGCTACCGCGCCCTGGCCGATGCCGACCCGCTGGCCGGCTACTTCGCCATGGCCCGCGGCACGCAGCGCGAGGGTCTGGACCTGCACGCGCTGGAAATGACCAAGTGGTTCGACACCAACTACCACTACATCGTCCCCGAGCTGCAGGCCGGACAGGCGTTCCGCCTGCGCCACGACAAACCCGTCGCGGAGTTCCTCGAGGCGAAAGCGCTCGGCCATGCGGCGCGGCCGGTGCTGCTGGGGCCGGTCAGCTTCCTGCTGCTGTCCAAGACCACCGACGGCAGCGATCGCCTCGCCCTGCTCGACCGCCTGCTGGGTATCTACACCGAACTGCTGGGCAAGCTGCACGAGGCCGGCGCCGAATGGGTGCAGATCGACGAGCCCTGCCTGGTGCTCGATCTGGACCACGACGATGCCACCGCCTACCGCACGGCCTACGCGGCGCTGGCCCGCGCCGCGCGGCCGAAACTGCTGCTGGCCACCTACTTCGGCGCGCTCGGCGACAACCTGCGGTTGGCGCACGAATTGCCGGTCGACGGCCTGCATGTCGACCTGGTGCGCGCGCCCGCCCAACTCGATGCCGTGCTGGAAACGCTGCCGGCGGAACGCGTGCTGTCGCTCGGCGTAGTGGACGGCCGCAACGTGTGGCGTGCTGACCTGGACCGGGCCATGGCCATCACGCGCGTGGCGATCGAACGCCTCGGCAAGCAGCGCGTGTGGCTGGCGCCGTCCTGCTCGCTGCTGCACGTGCCGGTCGACGCCACGCTGGAGAAAGCGCTGCCGTCGGACGTGCACGCCTGGCTGGCCTTCGCGCGGCAGAAGATCGAGGAACTGCGCACGGTGGCGGACATGTGCAAGGGCGTGGTCACCGCCTACCCGGCCCTGGAACGGGCACGCGAGCTGGTCGCCGCGCGCAAGGGCTCGACCAAGGTGCACCGGCTGCAGGTGGCGCAACGCCTGGCCAACCTGGACGCCGCGGCCGCGCACCGCCGTTCCACCTACGCCTTCCGCCGCGCCAAGCAGCAGCGGCGCTTCGACCTGCCGCTGTTCCCGACCACCACGATCGGTTCCTTCCCGCAAACCAAGGAAGTGCGCGAGGCGCGCGCCCGCTACAAGTCGGGCCAGCTGTCCGCGGCGGACTACGATGAACTGATCGCCACCCAGACCGCCGAGTGCGTGCGCTTCCAGGAAGAGATCGGCATCGACGTGCCGGTGCACGGCGAGTTCGAACGCAACGACATGGTGGAATACTTCGGCGAACAGCTCGACGGCTTCGTCTTCACCAAGCACGGCTGGGTGCAAAGTTACGGCTCGCGCTGCGTCAAGCCGCCGGTCATCTACGGCGACGTGCAGCGGCCGGCACCGATGACCGTGCGCTGGTCCACCTATGCGCAATCGCTCACCCAGCGGCCGATGAAGGGCATGCTGACCGGCCCGGTCACCGTGCTGCAGTGGTCCTTCGTGCGCGACGACCAGCCGCGCGCCACCACCTGCCGCCAGTTGGCGCTGGCCCTGCGCGACGAAGTGCTGGATCTGGAAGCGGCCGGCATCCGCATCATCCAGATCGACGAGCCGGCGCTGCGCGAAGGCCTGCCGCTGCGCCGCGCGGACTGGGCCGGCTATCTGGCCTGGGCGGTGGAGAGCTTCCGCCTCGCCGCCGCCGGCGTCGCCGACGACACGCAGATCCACACCCATATGTGCTACTCGGAGTTCAACGACATCATCGAGGCCGTGGCCGCGATGGATGCCGACGTGATCTCGATCGAGACCTCGCGCTCGCGCATGGAACTGCTCGATGCCTTCGTGCGCTTCCGCTATCCCAACGAGATCGGCCCCGGTGTCTACGACATCCATTCGCCGCGCGTGCCGGACGTGGCGGAGATGGTCGGGTTGCTGGAGAAGGCCAGCGAGGTGCTCAGTCCGGAGCAGTTGTGGGTGAATCCCGATTGCGGCTTGAAGACGCGTGGCTGGGATGAAACGCGCAAGGCGTTGGTGGCGCTGGTGGAGGCGGCGCGCGTCATGCGTGAGCGGGTGATGGCGGCGGTGTGACGATGGCGAGGAACGCCAGCTGTACGCCTGGCGTTCCTTGCAGCCGGAAGCTCAGCTCCCGGCCGGCGCAGCCAGCCGCTGCATCCACGCACCGAGCTGTGCTTCCCCTTCTTCGTCCAGCTTGCCGGTCAACTCGCCATACCATCGGCAGATGTCCACCGCCGGCAGGCTGGCCTGGAGGATGGGCAAGCTGCGCTCGAGAAAACCCGGGAAAAATGGAATGCCGCGCGTCCACAGAAAGTGCGAATCGGTGATGCGCACGTGGGCATAGACGTCGCGCACCCAGCTCAGATGCGGCAACGCCTCGGCCTGAAGACCACGCTGATCGAGTGCGGAGATGAAGTTGGTGCGCGCAGTGACGGGTGAAAGCTCGCTCGACTCCTGGTTGATCTCGTCGAACTTCATCAGCCACGCCTCGCCGCGATGCACCTCGCCGCACATCACCGAGGTGGTGGCCAGTTGCAGGGCGTTATGCGCGCTCGGTTCCTGCTGAAACAGTGCCAGCCAGTACGGAAAAGCCTCCAGATAGCGCTGCTGCGCCGAACGCGCCAGCGCGCACAGACGATTGGCATCCGCGAACTGATCGACATAGGGGCTGGCGATGGCGACGGCCTCGTCATGGCGGCCGTCCTGGTGGGCCTTCAGGGCCGGAGCGAGCTCCGCGACGATATCGCCGCCTTCCTGCGCCTCGCTGTTCGACGCCGCAGGCGCGGGCGCATCGGTATCGCGGGATTTCTTGCCGAACAGCTTGTCCAACAGGCCCATCGCACTTGCTCCTTGTGAGTGAAGAAAGATTTCCTGTGTGCGGCATTGTCGTGCATGTCCGGATAAATCCCCAGCCCTGCCGGCTGCTCCAAGACCTGCTGCGACCTCTCCTCATGCGCCATCCCGGCGCAGGCCAGAATCCAGTGGCGATGCGCTGGATGAAAATGCGTCGGCGCAAGATGGGCCCTTGGGCTGCACGGCGACAATCGCGCCTTGACGCCACTGGATCCCGGCCTGCGCCGGGATGACGAGCCATGCGCGATTGCCCCAGCTTCGCCCCAATCCATGCACGTTCCAGCCGCAGGCATAGTGAGCGCTCGGTTTATCGTTTCGACTTCAAGACATGCCCCACCCAAGGACTTCCAAATGCAGACAACCTCCAAAGGCCGGGGCAGCGGCCTGCTCGGCGTGGTGATCTTCAGCGGCTCGCTGCCTGCCACGCGCGTCGCGGTGATGGGTTTCTCGCCATGGTTCCTGACTTCCGCACGCGCCGTGATCGCTGCTGCGCTCGGACTGCTGTTGCTCGGTGCCTTGCGTGAAAAACGCCCCTCGCGCGCCGACCTCGTATCGCTCGCCATCGTCGCCATCGGCGTGGTGGTCGGCTTCCCGCTGCTCACCGCGCTGGCGCTGCAGCACATCACCTCCGCGCAATCGATCATGTTCATCGGCCTGCTGCCGCTGGCCACCGCCTTGTTCGGCGTGCTGCGCGGCGCCGAACGGCCGCACCCGGCATTCTGGCTGTTCTCGGGACTGGGCAGCCTGGCGGTCGCCTCGTTCGCGCTGCTGCAGGGCGGCGCCATCGCCATCGAAGGGGCCTTGCTGATGGTGGGCGCGATCCTGCTGTGCGGCCTGGGCTATGCGGAAGGCGCCACGCTGTCGCGCCGGCTCGGCGGCTGGCAAGTGATTTCCTGGGCATTGGCGCTGGCCATGCCGGTGATGCTCGCCATTGCACTGGCGACGCGGCCGGCAAGCTGGGCCGGCATCGATACCTCCGCCTGGATCGGCCTGGCCTACGTCTCGGTCTTCAGCATGCTGATCGGCTTCGTGTTCTGGTACCGCGGCCTGGCGCTGGGCGGCATCGCTGGCGTGGGGCAGTTGCAGTTGCTGCAGCCGTTCTTCGGCCTGGCCCTGGCCGGCCTGCTGCTGCACGAACCAGTGGCCTGGACGATGGTGCTGGTCACCGTGCTGGTCGTGTTCTGCGTCAGCGGCGCCAGACGCTTCGCGTGAGCCATCCGGCGCACCGGGCTGTCAACAGGCACAGCAACGCCGTCGCCACGGCGGCCCGCGTGGCCGCGCCTTGCGCGCGGCGCCGATAAGCCAGCGCATAGATCGCCATCCGCTCGCCGTCATCGCGCGCCCAATCGTCGGGCTCCCGCCGCAGCGCTCGCGGCAACTGCCCCAGGCTCAGTTCTTCCGGATCGATCATCGCCTCACCACGACCAGCGCAGGCCGATGCGGCCGGCCAGCACACGCTGCCGCTCGCCCGCCAGGTTCTCGCTGTAGCTCACCGAGGCGTACACGCTGCCGCCGGAAAGAAACGTCACGGCCACGCCGGCGTCCACCTGTCCCAGGGTCTGGCGGGTGGAGGTGGCGATTGGCGCAGTGCCGCCGAAGCTGGTCGCATCGTCCGCCCCCGTCGTACGCAGCACATGCAGCCGCACATACGGTTGCCATGTCGCAGCACCCGCAGACCAGGTGCCAGCCAGGCGCACGCCGACACGCCCCGTCATGGCCTGTCCGCTGTGGAACGCAACACGGGAAATGCCATCGTCCATGCGGCCCAGCGCCAGGTGCTGCCATACCATCTGCGCCTGCGGCTCGATGCGCAGACCGTGGCCCAGCGCGAGCGACCAGCCGCTTTCCAGCGAGGCCGTCGCCGCATGGCCGTGCGCGGTGGCCTGTACGCCGTCGCGCGAGGTGGGGTCGAAGGTATAGGCAGTCCCCATCAGCACTGCGTCGGCATACCAGCCGCGCGGCGCGAGATGGGTCCAGTAGCCGCCCATGCTGTAGGCATCCAGGCGCAACTGGCCCACGGCCAGATCCTGCGTACCGGAGGCAAAGCCGCGCACGTCGCCGCTGGAGCGTGCGAAGCCGGCGAATACGCCGTAGTGGTTGCGCTGTCCTTCGGCGCCTTCGTCCGCATAGAGATCCTGGCCCACCTGCGCGCCGCTCAGCGTGCCGGTGTAACGCGGGTCCAGCGTGCCGCCTTGCGACATCGTGCTATGCCCGCCCCACACGCGGCCCCAGCTCGCGGGCAACTCGCCACGCTCGTCCAGCTGCGCCTGCTCGCCCTGGCGCGCATGGAAATTCTCCAGCTGCATCGCGCCGAGCTGGCGCGCCACGGATGGAGCGGCCGCATACAAAGCGGCTTCGGGGCGATACAGCACGACGGGTTGGGATGGTGTTGATGGGCTGGTTGCGGGTGCGGGTGCGGGTGCTGGTGCAGGTGCAGGTGCAGGTGCGGGTGCGGGTGCGGGTGCTGGTGCTGGTGCTGGTGCCGGTGCTGGTGCTGGTGCTGGTGCTGGTGCAGGTGCAGGTGCCGGTGCCGGTGCCGGTGCTGGTGCAGGTGCAGGTGCAGGTGCGGGAGCCGGCGCGGGTTGCGTATTCCGCAGATACCAATCTTCCGCCGTACCGGAGGTCACGCCGCCTTTCACCAGCAGGTATTCGTAGGCGCCGGCCTTCAACGACCCGCCGCTCAAGGCAAACGCGCCGGCATCGGTGGTCGCACCATTGGCAGCCTGCACGACCTGGATGCCGTCGGACACGGTGGCAGCGCCCTGCCCGCCCAGGTTGGTGATCTTCAACAGAGTCGAGCCAGTGGCGGTGCCGCCATCGACGACCAGCTTGTCCGCGGCCGAACCATCGCCGCCGAGCACCACGTTCATGGCGATCGTGCCATTGCGGCCGACATAGCTGCTCACGGTCAGTGCGCGCCCCACGCCCTGGTCGGCGCCGATGCGCACCAGGCCGGTATTGGTCAGCTGTCCGCGGATGGCGAAATTGCCGAGCGTGCCGCCAGCGAACGGCGCCAGCGCATCCGCCACCGCCACGGTGCCCTGGTTGTCCACATCGCCAACCACGCTGCCGTAGCCGCCGAGCGCCGCGCCGACGGGCACCGTCAAGGCGCCACGCAACGACGCACCCGGCGCGGTGGCATCGCCCACTGCCAACGTGCCACTCGCGCGCAATTGCAGGGCGCCCGTATAGCTGGAGCTGTCGGCGTTCAGCACCAGCACGCCCTGCTGCACGTCAACCGAAGTGATGCCGATGCCAGGCAGCGAGCGACCGACGATCCAGTTGCCATCGTCCAGCTTGCGCATGGTCTGGAAGTTGGCGATGGTCGGCAGCGTATCGCTGCCGCTGCCATTGAGCGTGAGCAGGTTGCTGCCGCCGCCACCGTCGATAGTGCCGCTCACCGACGAACCGCCGAACAGCCGCAGCGTGTCGTTGCCGCGCGCGAACACCAGGTTGCCGATTACCTTGCCCTTGTTGGTGAAGTCCAGCGTGCTGGTGCCGGTGGCGCCGATCACGTTGCCCGGCGCCTGGATCAAGCCGGTCTCGTTGTTGATGACGACGTTGCCGCCGGACTTGGCCTGGAACCAGATCGCCGCCGCGTTCATCGCGCGGATCGTGCCGCTGTTGATGATGTGGTTGCCCGCGGCCTGCGGATTCACCGCCTCGCCATTGTTCTCCGAACCCGCGGCCAGCACGGTCGCCCCTTGCTCCACCGTCAGCGTGCTGTCGCTGCGGAAGTCGATGGTGTTGGCGCCGGACTGGTACAGGCCCACCGCGCGCACCGCGTTGTTCTGCACCAGCGCGCCGGACTTGACCACGATGTTGGCGCGGTCGAACAAGGCGATGGCCGAGGCATCGCCCACCACGATCTGCGCGTTCGGGTTCACCGTCACGCTGGCACCGGTCGGTGCGGATGGGCCCGCGCCGACGGTGCTGGTCCAGGGACTGGGCGCCGCGGTGTCGCAGAGGGTCGACGTGCCCGTGGTGGTGCACGCCGCATGCGCCTGCGGCAGCCAGCCCAGGCTGGACAACATCGCCGCGCACAAGACCCGGCGCGCCGGCCAGGTCCGCGCCGGCACGCGGCGAAAATCTCGTTGGTGAAAGCTGCACACGGTGTGGATTCCCCCTTGCGCCAGGCATCGCCGCGGATGGAATCGCGCGCGAGCGAAGCAGCGGCCGATGGCGCCGCTGTTTGAAACGTGGATGCATGAATGACGATCAGGGAAGCGGATCGCGCCACGTCGTGGCAGCGGGCAACACGCTTCCGTCCCCAGGGTTCCCGCGCGGGTCCTTATGTCGACCGGTTCGCACAATCGAAAACGGGAGATGCAACCCTGCGAGTCCAGTGTAGGCAGGGGCAGGTTCCGGTGAAGGAGCCGCAGGATGCCAGCAAGTGGTCAGGCGGGGCCATTCGCGAACCCGTCAACAGCCGGCGTAGGTTGGGGTGAGCGCAAGCGAACCCCAACGTTGCGGCAACCTGCGAGCTTCGTTGGGGTTCGCTGCGCTCACCCCAACCTACGTGGCTACGCGGTCGGCTCCACTTCGCACACCTCGCGCGCGCAAGTCCTGGCATAACCCAGCACCAGACCCAGGCTCACCTCACTCTGCGCCAGCACCGCCACGATCAAGCCCACCTTGCCCCGCGGCACCTTGCACGCCACCAGCTTGTGCGTGCGCCCTTCGATCAGCAGATAACCCGGCGAGTCCGCCGCCAGCTCCGCCATCACGCTATGGGACAAGGCCATCAGCGAACTGGTCATCGCGGCGAACTTGCCCACCGACACGCGCGCCCGCGAACGCTCCGCGTAGCAGCGCCCATCGCGCAGCGCGAACATGCCGGCCACGATGCCGTCGCAGTGCTCCATGGCCTTGTCCAGCGCGATCAGGCACTGGCGCTGGCTGGGCATGTCGATATTCATGCGTTGCCCTCCGCCTGCCCCGCCACGCCGGGCTGATCGAAGCCGAAGCCGAATTCCAGGATCACCAGCAGCAGCTCGATCAGGTGGGCGATGTCCTCGCGCCGGCGTGCGTCGACCGGCATTACCGGCGCCATCAGGTCATGCGCGCGCACCGCTTCGCGGCAACGCTCGGCGATCGCCTCGGCCGCTTCCTCGCTCTTGTTCAGCGCCACGATGAACGGCATCTTGCGCAGATCGGCGCGATGGCGCGCCAGCGTGCGCGACAGCTCTTCCACCGCCTCGGGGCTGGTGGCATCGACCAGCACGATCGCGCCGAGCAGGCCGGCGCGCACTACATCGAACATATAGCTGAAGCGCTCCTGCCCCGGCAGTCCGTACAGCAGCACGCGGGATTCGCCCTCGTCCAGCTGCAGCTCGCCGTAGTCCAGCGCCACCGTGGTGGTTTCCTTCAGGTCGCGCAACTCGTCCGTGCATGGCACGTCGGTGGAGATCGGATCGATTTCGCTCAGCGCGCGGATGCAGGTGGTCTTGCCCGAGCCCGGAGCCCCCATGAAAACGATCTTGTGCACTTCGCCCATCATTTCCCCAATCCGAATCGGTGCAGGATGCGGCCGGCCAGCCCGGACCAGCGCCGGCGCTCGCCCTGCTCTTGAATCACAGAGGTCGGCGCCGCAGCCGCCTCGCGTACGCGCGGAACACGCTCGACCAGGCCAGCCGCGCGCAGGCGCTCGATGCACAGCTCGACGTAGCGCGAAGGCAACTCGGTCCGCTCGGCGATGCGCGGCAGCGGCAGCGCCCCGGCGGAAATGCTCGCGAGCACGCGCCACCAGGATTTCGGCCAGTCGCCGAGATCCCGCGGCCACGCCGTCAACCGGTACGACCACTCCAGCGATGGCGTGGCATCGGCGTACTGGCGTTCGCCCAGCACCCGGCTGCCCGCTTCGCTGAGCAGGGCCAGGATCTGCGGCGGACGCAGCGGCCGGTGCAGCGTGCCGCGTGGATGGTTGCGCGGCCGCGACGAACAGCCGATCACGCGCAGGTTGCCCGGCGGCACCGCGGGTGCGCCGGGATGGTCCACGTTGATCAGGCAGACATCGATGGGCAGCGCCGCTTCCAGCACGGCGGCGTCGACCACCCAGGCATGCTTCAGGTACGGCTTGAGCAGGCCCAGGATCGAACGCAGCGCACCGAGCTCCTCCGCGCTGAAGTTGGGGCACGCGATGCGCAGCGCGCGGACGCTGTCGTCTCGTCGATGCATGGCCGGTACTGCCATGGCGCTTTAGATCGAAGCCTCCAGCGCCACCATGCTCAGCCGCGAGCGCGTCAGCACCATGCCGATGTTGGCGCTGATGCGCGCGACGAACACCGCCACATGGCTGGGGTTCTTCTTCGAGCGGATGAACACGTGGATCAGGTTGGTGCTGAACACCACGATCTCATTGAAGTAGTGCGCACCGGCCGCACGATTGGTGATGCCGCGCGACTGGTCGAACAGGCGCTCGATCTCGGTCACGTTCTTGCCCTGGAACAGATCGCCGGTGGCGGCCGCGACCAGGTCGAGGATCTCGCCCGGATGCGAATCGACCGTCTTCACGCCCAGCAGGAAGCCGCTGGTCATATCCACGTAGCCGACCGCCACGCATTCGGGAACGTCGGTCTGCGCTGCCGACAGTGCTTTATCAAGGGACATCGGGTGCTCTCTCGTGAGTCAGAAGTTATGGGGTGTCGCCAGGTTGCAGTTGCCGGTGTCGACATAGATGCGTCCGGCCGGCGTGCGCGGCTCGCGGAAGAACGTGCGCGTCGGCGTGCATTCCTGCAGCGCGCGGCCGGCCAGCAGCGCCGTCGCGCCACCGACGTGCAGGCAGTCCAGTCGATTGTGCGTGGCGACCACCACGCAGGCGCGGCTGGCCACCACGCTCACCCGGTCGCGCACCACCCGCGCCATCGCCTCATCGAGGCCAGCCGTGGGTTCGTCCAACAGGTACAGGTCGGCCGGCGCGGCGAGCGCGGCCATCACCGCCAGGTACCTGCGCAGCGCGCGCGGCCATGCGGAAACCGGGGTTTGTGCATCGGCTTCGTGGTCGCGCCGGATCTCGCGCAGCCATGCGTGCCATGCATGGCTTGCGGCCGGGACTCCCTCTTCCAACAGATCGCACTGGCCAAGCCAGCCGATGGCCGGCGACGCTACCGCCAGCGGCAGGCCGCGCCAGCTCGCGACACCCAGCCATGCAGCATCACCGCGTGCCGCGATCGCACCGAGCAAGGAAGACTTGCCGCTGCCGCCACCGCCCACCAGGAACAAGGCGCCGGGCCGCTCGACTTCGAGCGACACCTGCCGCAGCACGCACTGCGTACCGCGCATGATCTCGATGTCGTATAGCGCCAGCATGGCTTACCCCTTGCGCTACCGAACATGGGGCGTTGGCGCGACGTGGGCATATGGTGTGGTGCGAGGTTGAGGGCGCACATGTCAGGGCGGGACACATGCGCAGTCAGTTCGGGCCGGGGTTCTTCACGACCTCGAAGGTGGAATCCTTCTCCCTTCGGGAGAAGGTGGCGGCAGCCGGATGAGGGTTCGAGCGGAGTGAAGCGCTTCACTTCGCCCGCACCCTCCCCCTCTCTCCCACGGGGACTACCTTCTGGGTGGCCGGTGGGAGAGGGGCTTTGCGCCAGGTGCAACCGGGTGATTGGCCCAAGTAGTCGCCCACCTGGCCCATTCCGACCTGGAACACGCCGGCGCGCACGGATAGGTTCCGCCCTTCCCGCCGACACGTACCCCCTCACATGCCCCCCATCCATCGCCTCGATGCCGAGGCCGCCGCCACTGCGCGCGAACCCGCGCACACCACCATGCTCATCGTCGAAGACCGCGCCGAGCTGCGCGACTCCCTGCGCTTCCTGCTCGAACGCTACGACCATGAAGTACTGCTCGCCGCCTCCGCCGAGGAAGGCCTCGCCGTGCTGCGCGCACGCTCGGACATCGGACTGCTGCTCACCGACATCGGCCTGCCCGGCCTCAACGGCTGGGAGCTCGCGCGCCAGGCGCGCGCGATGCGCCAGGGGCTCGCGGTGATCTATATGTCCGGGCACGCCTCCGCCGAATGGCACGCGCAGGGCGTGCCGCATAGCGTGTTCCTGGCCAAGCCGTTCGCGATGGACGACCTGACGGGCTGGATGAAAGCGCTGCTCGGCACGGGCCGCTGACGCGGCGCCGCGCAGGCGCGCCGCCCTACCTCGACAGCTGCCGCGGCGCGGCCTTCTCCAGATCGAGCAGATAGCCTATTCCGCGCATATAGGTCAGCGGCAGCTCGAAACCCGTGCGCTGCTCGACCTTGCGCCGCAGGCGGTGGATCAGCAGATCCAGGCGCGCACTGCGCGGCTCGTGCGAGGCGGTTTCCAGCACGCGCAGCAGGTGTTCCTTGCTCACCGGCATCTCCGGGGAACCGGCCAGATGCCGCAGCACCAGCCGCTCGACGAACGACAGCGGCGCGACGCGGCCATTGGGTGCCCATAGCTGCCAGTCATCGGCGGCGAAATGCCAGGCGCGGTCGGCCGGCAGCGGATCCGGGTCCAGCCGCGCAGTCAGGCGCGCCAACGCGGCCGCCAGCAGTTCGATACCCACCGGCTTAGGCAGGCACATATCCGCGCCTGCATGCAGTCCCTCCAGCGGCCCTTCCCTGGCGCCGATACCGGTGAGCAGCACGATGCCTGCGCTCGACTGGCTGCGCAGGCGCCGCACGACCGACAGGCCAGGTTCGTCCACCAGATTCGTGTCCACCACCACCACGTCGAACAATTGGCCGGCCCAGGCGCGGTAGAACTCCGCGGCTGTCGCCACGGCGGTGGCGGCAAACCCCGACTCGTGCAATGGCGCGAGCGCCGACGTGCCGCGCAAGCCCGCATCGGCGGTCACGATGATGACCTGGCGTTTCACCGCTGCCCGCATGGCACCGCCGAGTTTGCTATCGCTTTCATACTGCCCGCCTACATCCGCGCGGCCGGAAAACCCGACGGCAACTGGCATGAGATTAGTGAGCGGAGCCAGCGGGCCTCAATCGATCCAGAAAAAAACGCAAACGCACTTGTTGGATTTCGCAAACCGCTTGCGCCCCGGCTGACGCCGCCAGAAATCGGACCGACCGGATGAAAACGCGCTGCGCGACGCCAGGCCTGCGCAGCGCGCGTGCTCACCTGGCGCCGTCGCCGCTCGTGCCGGTGACGACGCGCACCACCACGCGCCGGTTGGGCGCGAGGCAGGCGATCAAGGCGTCTTTCGATGAAGCAGGACAGCTCTTCACCGGGTCGGCCTTGCCCCTGCCCTCGGCCTGCAGCGCCGCCGGCGGCACGCCGCGTGCGAGCAGTCGGTCACGCACCGCTTCCGCGCGGCGCCGGGACAGGTTCTCGTTGTGGGCATCGCCGCCGAGACGGTCGGTGTAGCCGGTGATATCGACACGCCGCAGCTGGTCGCCCTGCGCCGCCAGCTGTTGCGCGAAGCGATCGAGCTGCGCCTTGCCACGCTCGCTCAAGCTGGCGCTGTCGAACGCGAACAGCGCATCGGCGGAAAGCACCAGCTCCGCGGGCGGCGCATCGGCTACCGGCGCGGGCACCGGCGCCACGGCCACGTCCGCTTGCTGGTAGCGCGCGCACGACTCCGGATTCCAGTAGAAACTGCGCGCCAGCTTCTGCTCGTCGAACAACACCTTGAACTCGCAGGTGGTGACCGCATCGGTGGCCGCATCGCGGAAATGGAACAGGTAGTTCCATTCGCGCACGCCCCACACGCCCTCGTTGAAATGCGGATAGCCGATCAACGCCGAGATCTGCGGCTTGTTGAGGCCGGCCTTGACCAGGGCCAGGTTGGCGCGGTTCGGGAAAATGCCGTCCTTGGCCACCGGCACGGTGTCGCCCTGCGCCGGCCAGGCCAGTTGCCCGGCGCTGCCGCCGTCCCTGGCCACGTCGCGGCTGAGATTGCCGCACGCCGCCAGCACGCCGACGGCCGTGGCCAGCAGCACCATCCTGATCGATCCGCTCATGACATCGCTCATATCGCCGTCCTTTTCGTGCGTGATGAATATGCTTGCGTCGACCTCGCCGCGCGGGCTTGGCGGTCGCCGCCCGGTGCTTCAATTCCTCGATAGCTGGCGTGGTGCGGCCTTCTCCAGATCCAGCAGGTAGCCGATGCCGCGCATGTAAGTCAGCGGCAGTTCGAAGCCGGTGCGCTGTTCCACCTTGCGCCGCAGGCGGTGGATCAGCAGGTCCAGGCGCGCGGTGCGCGGCTCGTGCGCGGCGGCTTCCAGCAGGTGCAGCAGGCGCTCCTTGCTCACCGGCACGTCTGGCGAAGCAGCCAGGTGGCGCAGCACCAGCCGCTCGACGAAGGACAGCGGCGCGACCCGGCCATTGGGTGCCCATAGCTGCCAGTCGTCGGCGCCGAACTGCCAGGACTGCGCTAGCGGCAACGGTTCCGGATCCAGCCGTTCGGCCAGGCGGACCAGCGCCGCCGCCAGCAACTCGGCGTCGACCGGCTTGGGCAGGCACATGTCGGCACCGGCATGCAGTCCATCCAGCGGCCCTTCCTTCGTGCCGGTACCGGTGAGCAGCACGATGCCGGCGCGCGACATGCTGCGCAGATGGCGTACTACCGACAGGCCGTGCTCGTCGGGCAAAGCCACGTCCACCACCACCACGTCGAACAGCTGGCCGACCCAGGCGCGATAGAGATCCGTCGCCGACGCCATCGGCGTGGCGGCGAAGCCCGCTTCGTGCAATTGCGCGATCGCCGGGCCGCTGCGCAAGCGCTCTTCTGCCGTGACGATGGCCACCTGGCGTTTCACTGCTTCCCGCCTGTCACCGCCGAACTCGCGTTCACTACGTGCCACCCGCCTACATACGCGTTAAAGGAAGATCGACAGCGCAGGACGCATGGCGGCCCGTGCTGTCGCCGTGGACTGCATCGCCGTGGACTGCATCGCCATGGATCACCAGGCAATGTTCGCGCTGCCGCCCACCGCGGCATCGCCGCGGCTATTGGTCGAGGCGCTGAGCTTGAAGATGTAGCGGCCGGCTTCGGAGATCGTCGACATGCCCACCGCGATGCTCGATTCGCCATGGAAGGAGCCGACGCCCACGCCGGCCGTGCTCATGTTGGGCTGGTAACCCTGGCCGAGGCTGGCCATGGCGATGGCCGAGGCGACACCGGCGTTGGCGCGGTTGCCGATGCGATTGAGGTCGCGGTCGATGCTCTGGAAGCGCTGGTCGGTGTAGTTCTTCGACCAGTTCTTCGCCGCGGTGAGCGCGTCCTGCACCTGGCCGACCGTCGCGGCATCGGTAGCGTTCACGCCGGGCGCGACGTTGGTGATGGTGCGTTCGTTGCCAGGCGAACCGACCGACACGCTATTGGCGGTGTTGGCTACCGAGCCCGCGCCGATCGCCACGCTGTTGTTGCCGCTGGCGGTGGAACCCGCGCCCACCGCGGTGCTGTTGCTGCCCGAGGCGGTGGAACCGGCGCCGGCGGCGGTGGAGTTGCTGCCGGTGGCCGACGCGTTCGAGGTGTTGTCCGGGCTGGTCTGGTAGGTGTTGACGGTGTTGCCCGGGCCTTGCTGCGGCAGGTTGTTCACCGTGCTGGTGAGGTTCTGCAGGCTGGTGTAGAGCTGCTGCAGGGTCTGGTTGGTGGCGAACAGCTGCGAGCCGTTGATCGCATCCGTGCTGCTGCCGCTGATGCGGCCCGCCGCCAGGTTGGTGAGGGTGCGCTCCGCACCGACGCTGCCGAAGCTCACCGTCGAGCCTGGCGTCGCACCGGCGAAGTTGTAGGTGGTGCCCGCCAGGGTGGTGCTGGCCGTGCCCACGGCGGCGTCGGTGGTCGAACCCGCACCGAGCGCCACGCTGCCGGCGAAGGCCGCCTGCGTACCTGCGCCCAGCGCCATCGCCTGGATGCCGTTGGAGGTGGCATTGGTACCCAGCGCCACGCCATCGGCGAGATTCACCGTGGCGTTCTGCCCGATTGCCGTACCGCCCGGTGCGGTCTGCTGCACGATCGCGCCGTTGCCGATGCCTACGCCGTTGTCGCCGTTCACCGTGGTCTGCGGACCAACGGCCACCGACTCAGCACCTGCGGCCAGCGAATCGCTCGCGGTGGAGTTGGCGTGGAAGTATTTGATCGGCGTCACCGAGAACGAACTCATCGCGCCCTTCAACTGGCGCAGGCTCACCGCATCCTGGTCCAGCGTGCCGTCGGCGACGTTGGTGATCTGGCGGAAGTCGGTGGCGTTGCCGACCGACACCGCGCCAAGCAGGTTGCGGTCGGTGGTGTTGTACGGAATCACGTTGGTGCCCACAGTGATCGAACCGGACGCCGGCGCGATGGCACGGTCGGACACCGCGCCCGAACCCAGGGCCACGCCGCCCTGCACCGAGACGCCCGTGTTCTGGCCCAAGGCCGTACCGGAGGCGGCAGCCGCGGTGGCACCCACACCTGCGGCGATTGCGTTCAGTCCGCTGGCGCCGTTGTTGGCGTAGTTGCCGCCCTGCGTGCCGCCGTCGTTGACGCTGTAGTAGTGCGTGGCGCCGGCGGCGACCACGCTGCTGAGGTTGTCCACCGCCTGGTTGGTGGCGAACAGCTGCGAGCCGTTGATGGCGTCGGTGCTGCCGCCGTTGATGCGGCCGGCGGCGACGTTGGTGATGGTGCGCTCGGCGCCACCCGCGCCCACGCTCACCGTGCTGACCGGCGTGGTGCCGGCGAAGTTGTAGGCGGTGCCGGCGATCGTATAGCTGGCGGTGCCAACCGCCGTGGCGGTCGTCGAACCAGAGCCCAGCGCCACGTCATTGGCGTTGTTCGCCGCAGCGGCATTGCCTAACGCCACCGCGCCGGCCGCCAGCGCGTTGCTGGTGTTGCCGATCGCCACCGCGCCTTGCCCCTGCGCGCTGTTGGTATTGCCCAGCGCCACCGCACCATTGCCGTTGGCGGTGTTGTTGGCGCCGACCGCGATGGCGCCGGTGCCGGTGGCGGAGTTGGGATCGCCGATCGCCACCGCGCCGTTGCCGTTGGCGGTCTGGCCCTCGCCCAGGGCTACCGCGCCGGTGCCGCCGGTCACCCGCGAGTTGTGGCCGCCGGCGATGGCGCCGGTGCCGGCCGCCGCGGCGACGGTGCTGCTGTCGCCCAGGGCCGTGCTCGATGCCGCCAGGGCCTGCGCACCGTTGCCCAGCGCGATGCTGTTGGCCGCGCCGGCATTCGCCGCCGCACCGGTGGAATTGGCGCGAAAGTAATCGGAGTTGAAGATGTTCGCCGCCGAGGTGGAGAGGTTGGTGATGCCCGCGCCCGCGCGCAACTGGCCGGTGACATTGGAGTTGCCGGTGATCCAGGCACCGTTGTTGAGCACCCGGAAACCGACCGCACCGGCGATGGCATAGGTGTCGTCGCCACCCACCACCATGGCACCGCCGTTGATGCTGATGCGGTTGGGAGCAGTCGTCGAGCAAAGCGTCTGATCGCCCTGCCCCGCATTGGCGGTGTTGACCACCAGGTTGCTGCCGCTGGTGATCGAGTCGTAGACCTGGGTGCAGCCTCCATCTTTCTGGTTGTTGATGGTGAGCACCACCTGCGCGTCAGCCGGCTGCGCCAGCGCGAATGAAGCCGCCAATGCCGCCAGCGTGCCGGCGACCCTGTGCAACGACCGATTTCGACTCTTGCTGTAGACGTTGTTCATGGCTCCGAACTCTCCTTGGCGTGGCCAGTGGCCTGTACAGATCAAAGGGCGTGCTCGCGGCGTCGCGCCGCGCGCGCCGGCGCTATTCGCGCAGACGCAGGCCGCTCTCCCGCCGCTTGGCGGGTGTGGGTCGTCAGCGGGGAATGGCCCTGGCTATTGCCCGGGCGGGCGCGTCACTCGCGCCGGCACACCGGCGGGGACCGGCGGCATGCGGGTGGCTGCGAGGCGTTCAACCGGTGTCGATTGGACACCGGGCGGACCAGCACGTCGCACGCCGCGGCGGAAACTCCGGCGGCGTCTTCGTCGATGGGCATTGCAACGACATACCGGGTCTTGCTTGCGAATAGATACATGAGTGATGTCCGCCGATGCGCATGGAAAAGCCGGCGCAGGGCGGGCTTCTCCGTTGGGACATGGAGGACCGGCACCGGACAAAAACGCCCCTTGCCATCCCCCGCTAACACCCCTTGCCGCTACGCCCTTCCAAGGGCGCGCGCGCCTATTCGTCGAAAGCCCCCCTTAGGTCACACGACGAGACAGGTTGCACGCACGCATGCCGCTTTCGCGTCTGCTGCGTCCGTGCGAGGCAAGCTAATGGAAGGAAAATATTTGGACAATTCCACCAAATATCGCTTTATTTCCCTGCTTCTCGTTTTGTCGCGGCGGTAGAAAATCCTGCACTGCAAGCTGTGCTTGGCATCACGCGGCAGGCGTGGACCAGGTAGTGAACATGCCGTGATAGCGCGACAACGACAGCTATTGCGCTTCGTCCAGCACCAGCATGTATCCGGTGCCGCGGATCACTTCGAGCGGCAGCGGCAGGCCGGTCCGTTGCAGCACGCGGCGGCGCAGGCGATGCACCAGGCGCTCCAGGCTGGTGGGATCGAACTCGTCCAGCGTCGCCAGCAGGTCGGCCAGCAGCGCGGCGCGCGGCACCGGCGCGTGGTGCGTGGCGAACAGGCGCTTCAAGATGATCCGCTCCGGCATCGACAAGGCCAGCGCACGCTGACCCGGCGACGCCAGTTGCCAGCCATCCGCCTTCAACGACCAGTCGAGTTCGCCGCGGCTGCGCGCTGGCGTCCCGCCCAGGCGCGCGGCGAGGTTGTGCAGGGAGAGCGCCAAGGTTTCGGTTTCGACTGGTTTGGCGAAGCAGAGGTCCACGCCGGCTTGCAGGGCCTCGGCGTGTCCACGCGGCGGGTGCAGTTCCAGCAGCATGGCGATGCCGAGCGAGGAATGGCGGCGCAGATGGCGGGCCACCGCCAGACCGCTCTCGTCGGGCAGGTCTGCACCGAGCACGACCAGGTCATAGCGATCGCCGACCAGCGAGCGGTACAGCGCCGCCGCGGAACCCACCCCGACCACCTCGAAGCCATGCGCGGCGAGGCCGGGCAACAGTTCTTCCTCACGCAAGCGGGTGTCGTGGTCGGCCACGACCACGCCGATGGGCGTCTTGCCGCCCTTGCCTTCGATCAACCGCGCTACCCCCAGGCATGGCTGCTTCCACGCCGCATCGATGTCAGAAGCGGTCGGTGTCCGTCCCGGACCGCAACCGCCACGAGACTAGTGACGGGACAAGATGTCCTTCAATCGATCCAGGAAAAAACATAAGCGCCTTCGGTCGATTTCGCAAAAAGCGCTTCGTCTAGTGGTCGCTTGGGAGGAGCCGCCCAGGTTCGGTGGCGGCAAGGCATGCATGCGCATCGCGCAAAAAAGAACCGGCGATGGTAGGTCGCCGGTTTGAACGGTACAGCCAATGAGTCGGAGGTTTCATTGCACTGCCCACAGCCTAGGGAGGCTCCGTCTTCGGCCGCAACCGGACGGTCGGCGAAGTCCCCGGGGGCGAGGGCTGCGCGGCCGGCCAGAACGGGGCATCCTCCCCGGGCGGACGAGACGGTTATGGAAACGCGGCGCCGGTAGACCGTTGCGCGCCCTATGACGCCGCTCCCTCTACTGCGACCTTCGGTGGGAGTGGAAACCCGAAGGTGGGAGCCAGTGCGAGGTGGGTACAGGCTAGTGCCGGGGTGGTGGGCCGGCCATGTCAACACGGGCCAATCGTCGGTGCTGGTGTGCTTCAGTCCGACGGCAGCGGCCGTTCGCCGGCCAGCAGCTTGGCGCGCTGCAGCGCCTTGTCGCGCGCTTCCGCATGGCCGAGCACCTGGTAGATGCGCGCCTGCAGCGCCACCACCCGCACGTCGTCCTGCGCCCAGGCCGACAGCGTGCCGCTGACGGTCAGCGCCTGGTCCGCCTGCCCCGCCTTCAACAAGGCCGTGGCGTAGGAGCTGCCGACATTGACGATCAGCGCCGCCACGCCTTGCTTGCGCACGCGCGCCAGCAAGCCTTCGAGCAGGGCCAGGCCGCGCGGCGGATCTTTTGCCGCGACCAGTTCCGCCTGCGCCAGGCCGGCGTACAGCGGCGGCCAGTCGCCATCGCCCGGCGGCTGTTCCTTCGCCCAGGCGGCGAAGCGTTCGGCTTCCTTGGCGGCTTCGTCGGCATGTCCGCCGCGCGCCAGGGCACGCACCAGCACCAGCCACACGGTGGAGCGGTCCTGCTGGTCCAGGCCGTCCTGCTGCGCCATCGCCTGGTGTGCGTAGCGCGCGGCTTCGGCGGGGTCTCCCATGTCGTAAGCCATCTGCGCCAGCAAGGCCGGCACTTCGGCGGCGAGTATGGCGTCCTCGTGCGGATCGATCTCGCGCAACAGCTGATGCGCGAGCGACGAGGCTTCCAGCATGCGGCCGTTGTCGGCCAGCGCGATGGCGCGCACGAAGGTGAGCTCGCGCCGCATATGCACGTCGACCAGGTCGGCGCTCAGCGGCCAGAAGCGGTCGCTGATCGACAGTTCGTCGCGATACTTGAGTTGCTGCTTGGCGACGCTGGCCATGCCGTCAAGTTCCGCCGGCAGCATGGTGCGTGCGCCGTAGCGGGCGTCCTGGTCGTAGGCGCGCTGCAGGAAGCTCATCGCGCTGTCGAGCTGGCCCTGCTTGGCGGCGATCAGGCCCATGTCGAAATCCGCGCGCGACATACCGAACACATTGCCGGTCAGCGTATAGGTGGCGCGGCCCTTGCCCAGGTAAGTCATGGCCAGGTCGAGCTTGTCCTGCGACTGCGCCAGCCAGGCGCGGTTGAGGTAAGCGTTGGCCAGATCGTCGTTGGCCTTGGCCTGTTCCAGCAGGCCGATCGCCTGGTCCAGCATCGCCGCGCCGCGGTCCAGTTGCTTTGCGGCGGCGTAGCGCATGCCCAGGGTAAACAGCACGCGTCCGCGCAGGATCGGATCCTTGCTCTGCTCCTTGTCCAGACGCGCCAGCAGCTCGCGCAGGCGTTTCTCGCAGGCGTCGCGCTCGCCGCGATCGCATTCGAGGATGGCGCGGGTGTATTCGATCTTCGGATCGTTGCGCCAGGTCTCGGGCACCTCGTCGATCACTTTCTGCGCGACCTCGATCTGGTTTTCCAGGCGCGCCGCGGCCACCTTGGCCAGCCAGTCGTCCAATGGCGATGGCGCCTGCGTGTTGTTGCCGCCGGGCGCGCCCAGGCGCCGCACCAGGGCGTCGGACGCCTGCTTGGCGGCAGCGAGCACGTCGCTGGCGATGATGTCCACGCCGTCGATATGTCCCTCGGCCGAACGCAAGCCCAGATGGATGCGCCAATGGCCTTCGAGGAAGGTCACTTCCGGCGCCACCTGCCAGGTGGCATCGAACGGATGCTTGCTGTCGTCCTCATCGCCGAACGCGCCGTCCTTGGACAAGGCCACCACCGTTTCGCTGGGCACGGTGCGCAAGCCGGCGGCGCGCAGATGGTTGGCGACGATGTCCATCACGCCGTAGCGCAACCAGCCCCACTCGCCTTCCGCCTGCACCTTGGCCGGCAGCACCACCACCAGCGCCGCCGGTACCAGGGTTTGAGAAGCCGGCGCCGCACGCCGCGCATGCCACCACCAGCCGGCGGCGAGCAGCACACAGGCGGCGATGGCGACGGCGGCGATCCAGAGATATCTGCGCCGGCGCGGTCGCGCGGCGGATGCCGACACCTCCGCCACCGCTTCGTCGTCCACTGCAACGGCAGCGCGTTCAGCGCTGTTGCGTTCGTAGACGACGGCTTCCGGCGCGACGGTATCGACCGTGGTCTCGGCGACCCAGTGGTAGCCCACCCGCGGCACCGTGCGGATGCACGAGGTGTCGCTTTCCCACAGCCGGCGCAGGCGCACGATATGCTGCGCCAGCAGGTTGTCGCTGACTTCGGTGCGGCCCCAGACTGCGGCAATCAGCTCGTCCTTGCCGACCGGCCGCTGGCGGTGTTCGACGAGGTAGACCAGGCAATCGAAGGCGCTGGCCGGGAGGGCGATCAGCTCACCGTCCCGCCGCAGCTCGCGGGCCAGGGGATCCAGGCGGAACTGGCCGAAGACATAAACGGGTTTCTCCATGGACGCGCATGATACGGCCCAGCCCTTGCCATGGGCTGTGTCAATGAGTCGCCCCCTGTGGTGAATGAGCGTCCACGCCCCGACAGGCCCCGCGGAGTAGCGGCCAGAGGCGCTGACGGCGGCGTAGCGGGCGTAGGTTGGGGTGAGCAAAGCGAACCCCAACGTGACCTCCCCCGCGCGCATCGCCTCGTCGGGGTTCGCTGCGCTCACCCCAACCTACGCCGGCCTCATAGCGCCGCCCGAAGCACCCGACTCCATATAAAGGCCCGCCCGCACATCGAAAACGCATGCTTTATTCATGCCTTGCGAATGCCGTTTCCACGTAGAAACCGAGACTTGCGTCTCATCGCTCCGCACCCCGCGGAGAGCTGGAGACCGCGATGTCACCGATGCCTCCCGACCGCCTGGTCGTACCCGCCGCCCACACGTTCGCCCTGCGCCGCCTGCTGGTCGCCCATGGCGGGCCGGTAACGCATGCCTTCGACGAACTCGAACGACCGCTGGTTCATGCCGGCAGCGAGGGCAGCGTCGCCTTGCGTCTGGATGACCAGTGGTGCGCCCGGGTAGAAAACCTGGGCTTGCCGGAGCTCGGCCACCTGGCCGGCCGTGCCTGCCGCGTCGCCGAACACGGCGTGCTCGGCTTCGCCCTGCTGAGCTGCCCGACCCTCGGCGAGGCGCTGAAGCTGTGGGCGCGCTTCGCCCCCACCCTCGCCGGCGGTTTCGAGCTGCGCAGGGCGGTGGTGCCGGGTGGTGCCGAATTCATCGTGCGCGACCTCTATCCGCTGCTGCCCGGCCGCTCGTTTGCGCTGGACCGCTTCGTCGCCTTCACCCTTGGCCTGTGCGAACAGCTCGCCGGCCTGCCGCCGCAGGCGATGGCGCTGTACCTGCCGGCGCGCGCGCTGAGCCGCGCCGTGGCCGCCTCCCGCCACCACCCGATGCCGGCCTTGGCCGGCGATCCGGGCCAGGTGCGCCTGATCGTCTCCAACGCCAGCCTGGCTACGCCGATCGCCAGCGCCCATGCCGGCGTGCTGGGCGTGCTGCTGGAGCAGTGCGAGCTGGAACACGCCCGCGTCCGCCGCCCCGGCGACTGGGCCGGCCGCGTCGAGCATCTGCTGGATCGCCGGCTGGACCTTTCCTTCCCGATCGAAGCCGCCGCCAAGGCGTTGTGCGTGTCTACCCGCACGCTGAAGCGCCGGCTGCAGGAAGAAGGCTGGAGCTACCGCACCCTGGTCGACGAAGTACGCAAGCGCGAAGCCCTGCGCGCCATGAACAACCCCTCGCTGCGCCTGGAAGACATCGCCAGCCTGGTCGGCTACACCGACCAGGCCAACTTCGCCCGCGCCTTCCGCCGCTGGACCGGCCAGGCCCCCGGCACCTATCGCGCGGAACAAACGGCTAAGGTCACGCCGCTGCGCCAGGCATTCCGCGCAGCGGCATAAAAAAAGCCTCGCTACGCATCGCCCATAGCGATGCGCAGCGAGGCTTCGAATGCCAGATCGGATCAACCCCAGAAGCGCGTATCGCCCTTCAGCGGCGAAGCCAGCACGGTGCGGTCCAGCCACGATGTGTTGAACCACGCCACGAAGTCGTTGCGCATCTGCGGCGTCAACTCATGCTTGGCCAGATAACGCCGCTGCCGGCAAGCGCTGCCGTGCCGCGCTAACTGCACGGCCGTATGCTCGGCGTGCTGCAGCGGCATCTGCTCGTCCAGCACGCCATGCCCGACAAAAGCATGCAGATGGTCGTGCTGAGCATCCATCGCCAGCACTTCTCCCGCCAGCGGCAAACGACCGCCGAGCAAACCGAGCCCGTGCGCAGGCCGCGCCGCATCCAGCGCCATCGACGCCGCCAGCAAGCCACCCTGCCCGAAGCCCGCGACCGCCGTGCGCGCCGCATCGACACCCAGCCACGCCTGCAACATGCCGACAAAGCCGAGCATGCCTTCGAGACTGGAACGAAACGCCGGACTCATCGCCGGGCCATCGGATGCCTCCAGCGCCGCCAGATCCCACGCAAACGCCCCGCGCCGCAACGGCACGCAAGCCCGCGGCATCACCACCGCCACGCCATCGGCGATTCTTTCCGCCACGGCAGCGAACTGCGTTTCGCATTCACCGCCCTCATGCAACAGCACGAGCAGCGAAGCGACATAACCGTAGCCGCCCTTGCGCAACAGGAAGGGAAATGCGAAACGCGGATCGTCGATCCATTCCAATCCCTGGTCACGGGGCTGCGGGATCCGTTCCCGCGCAAGCAGAGAAGTATGACGTGACATGACGGCCAGACGAACGAAGAAGGAGACAACAGCACGCCTCGCGCCCGGCAAGGACAACACAGGGAGGCGCATGGGTGACGATGATCGCAGCTGCCGACTCGAAAGCTTGCCAACCATGGCGTGCGAGACATCGCATCGAACCGTGCGGACACCTCAATGCATGCGTGCGCCCGATCACGGAATGAGGCCAGTATCCGTATTCGCGAATGAAGCGGAAGGTGATTTGGGGCCCTGGGTGGGTCAGGGCGGGCCAGTGGCGTGGGGTGTTGAGTAGCGTGTCGGTTGTGCACGCGACAAGGAAGTCCGCGACGCCCTCACCAAAAGCCACGAGCAAGCGGCGCAGCCGCGCGTTCCGCTCGCGCGCTCTTGATCTTGGCTCTTGATCTTGGCTCTTGATCTTGGCTCTTGATCTTGGCTCTTGATCTTGGCTCTTGATCTTGGCTCTTGATCTTGGCTCTTGATCTTGGCTCTTGATCTTGGCTCTTGATCTCCGGGTCCCCTTGGCGCCGGCGGTGAGGGCTGGACGAAAAGGCCCCGAAGGGGGCGAGGACATGGATGTCCTCGCCTTTTTGCCAGGGCAGGATGCCCTGTCAAAAAGCCCGGCCAGCCCTCACGGACCCTCCGGTGGCGTAGCCACCGGAGGGCGCCAAGCAGGGTGCCCTTCTCTTTGCTTGCGTTCTCTTGGGCAAGCAAGAGAAAGTAAGTCGCCCCGCGGCAGCGGGGCGAAACACTCGCCGAAGGCGAGACACAGGTGCGTCAACGCGACAATCAAACGCGACCGCTACTGGATGATTCGCTTCGCTCACCCCTTCGGGGCCGCCCTGCGGGCGTTCTTCGCGCTACGCGCTCGTCCGGCCTGCGCCGGAATGACGAGCAAGGCGGGCTCCGGTCACGCACAAGGGCGAGCCAAACACTTGAGCCACCCAGTGGCGCATGACACGATCCCAGCGGTGAGCGACAAACCCACCCCATCCACCCACCTGCGAGACCTCACCCGCCTGCGCCGCGTCCGTGACCGCATCGACCGCGAATACGCCCAACCACTCAACGTAGAAACCCTGGCCACCGACATCGGCATGTCCGCCGGCCACCTCAGCCGCCAGTTCCGCCTCGCCTACGGCGAATCCCCCTACTCCTACCTGATGACGCGCCGCATCGAACGCGCCATGTCCCTGCTGCGCCGCGGCGACCTCGCCGTCACCGACGTCTGCCTCGAAGTCGGCTGCGCCTCCCTGGGCACCTTCAGCACCCGCTTCACCGAACTCGTCGGCATGTCCCCCGGCGCCTACCGCAAGCAACAAGCAGAGATCACCACCGGCCTGCCCTCCTGCGTGGCCAGGCAGGTCACGCGACCGATCAGGAATCGAGAAGCGCCGGAAACAGAGCCGCAGGTAGATTGATCGCCGTGGACCCACCCCACGCCAACCCACCTGAGACCGACGCCATGGACATCACCATCCATTCCAGCTTCCTCCCCCAGAACGACCCCGACGCCGCCCTCGCCTTCTACCGCGACACGCTCGGCTTCGAAGTGCGCAACGACGTCGGCTACGGCGGCAAGCGCTGGATCACCGTCGGCCCCGCCGGCCAGCCCGCCATCAACATCGTGCTGTACCCGCCGGACGCCAGCCCCGGCATCACCGACGACGAGCGCCGCACCATCGCCGAGATGATGGCCAAGGGCACCTTCGGCATCGTCCTGCTGGCCACGCACGACCTCGCCGGCGCGTTCGAGAAGCTGCAGGCGCGCGATGCGGATATCGTGCAGGAACCGACCGACCAACCGTATGGCGTGCGCGATTGCGCGGTGCGCGATCCGGCCGGAAACATGTTGCGAATTCAGCAGCTGCGTTAAAGCCACAGAAAGCACGGCGTAGGTTGGGGTGAGCGCAGCGAACCCCAACATGGCGGCGCGGTGCGAAGCCTGTTGGGGTTCGCCGCGCTCACCCCAACCTACGCGTTGATGCATCGAGGACGCACGATGAGCAAGCCCAAGCACCCCGCCACCGCGGTCACCTCCAGCGCCGACCTCATCCGCGTCCACGGTGCGCGCGTCAACAATCTCAAGGACATCAGCGTCGACATCCCCAAGCGCCGGCTCACCGTGTTCACCGGCGTATCCGGTTCGGGCAAGAGCTCGCTGGCGTTCGGCACCATCGCCGCCGAATCGCAACGGCTGATCAACGAAACCTACAGCGCCTTCGTGCAGGGCTTCATGCCGACCCTGGCGCGGCCGGACGTCGACGTGCTGGAAGGCCTGACCACGGCGATCGTGATCGACCAGGAGCGCATGGGTGCGGACCCGCGCTCCACCGTCGGCACCGCTACCGATGCCAACGCGATGCTGCGCATCCTGTTCAGCCGCCTGGGCAAGCCGCAGCTGGGCCCACCCAGCGCGTTCGCCTTCAATGTGCCGTCGGTGAAGGCGTCCGGCGCGATCACCATCGAACGCGGCGCCAAGACCAGGACGGTGAAGGAAACCTTCAACCGCACCGGCGGCATGTGCCCGCGCTGCGAAGGCCGCGGTGCGGTCACCGACTTCGACCTGGCGCAGATGTATGACGACAGCAAATCGCTCAACCAGGGCGCGCTGAAGATTCCCGGCTACAGCATGGACGGCTGGTTCGGCCGCATCTTCAGCGGCTGCGGCTTCTTCGACCCGGACAAGCCGATCGGCAAGTTCAGCAAGAAGGAACTGCACGACCTGCTCCACAAGGAGCCGACCAAGATCAAGGTCGACGGCATCAACCTCACCTACGAAGGGCTGATCCCGAAGATCCAGAAATCGATGCTGGCCAAGGACGTCGACGCGATGCAGCCGCACGTGCGCGCCTTCGTCGAGCGCGTGATCACCTTCAGCACCTGCCCCGACTGCAAGGGCACGCGCCTGAGCGAAGGCGCGCGTGCCTCGAAGATCGGCAAGCTCAATATCGCCGACGCCTGCGCGCTGCAGATCAGCGACCTCGCCAGCTGGGTGCGCGGACTGAAAGAACCCTCGGTCGCGCCACTGCTGGCCAAGCTGCTGCACACCCTGGATTCGTTCGTGGAGATCGGCCTGGGCTATCTCTCGCTGGAACGCCCCGCCGGCACCCTGTCCGGCGGCGAGGCGCAGCGCACCAAGATGATCCGCCACCTCGGCTCCGCGCTCACCGATGTCACCTATGTGTTCGACGAGCCGACCATCGGCCTGCACCCGCACGATATCCAGCGCATGAACGAACTGCTGCTGCAGCTGCGCGACAAGGGCAATACGGTGCTGGTGGTGGAGCACAAGCCGGAGGCGATCGCGATCGCCGACCATGTGATCGACCTCGGTCCGGGCGCCGGTGCGGCGGGTGGCCAGGTGGTCTTCGAAGGCAGCGTCGAGGCACTGCGCGCCAGCGGCACGCTTACCGGCAGGCACCTGGACGATCGCGCGGCACTGAAGTCGTCGATGCGCAAGCCCACCGGCAGCTTGAAAGTGCGCGGCGCGAAGACGCACAACCTGAAGAACGTCAACGTCGATATTCCGCTTGGCGTACTGGTGGTGCTCACCGGCGTGGCCGGTTCGGGCAAGAGTTCGCTGATCCACGGCTCGGTGGCCAAGCAGGACGGCGTGGTGGCGATCGACCAGACGCCGATCCGCGGCTCGCGCCGCAGCAATCCGGCGACCTACACCGGCATGCTCGATGCGATCCGCAACGCCTTCGCCAAAGCCAACCAGGTCAAGCCCGCCCTGTTCAGTGCCAACTCCGAAGGCGCCTGCCCCAGTTGCAATGGCGCCGGCGTGGTCTATACGGATCTGGCGATGATGGCCGGCGTCGCCAGCGTATGCGAGGAATGCGAAGGCAAGCGCTTCCAGGCCGCGGTGCTGAAGTACAAGTTCGGCGGCAAGGACATCAGCCAGGTGCTGGCGATGCCGGTGGACGAGGCGTTGGCGTTCTTCGGCGCCGCCAAGAGCAGCGTGCCGGCGGCGCGCGCCATCCTCGAACGGCTCGCCGACGTGGGCCTGGGCTATCTCGGCCTCGGCCAGCCGCTCACCACGCTCTCCGGCGGCGAGCGGCAGCGACTGAAGCTGGCCACGCAGATGGGCGAGCAAGGCGCCATCTACGTGCTGGACGAGCCGACCAGCGGCCTGCATCTGGCCGACGTCGAACAATTGCTCGGCCTGCTCGACCGGCTGGTCGATGCCGGCAAGTCGGTGCTGGTGATCGAGCACCACCAGGCGGTGATGGCGCATGCGGACTGGATCGTCGACCTGGGCCCGGGTGCCGGCCACGAAGGCGGACGCATCGTGTTCGAAGGCACGCCCGCGCAACTGGTCGCCGCGCGTTCGACGCTGACCGGCGAGCATCTGGCGGCTTATGTCGGTGCAGCGGCGAAGTCGAAACCCGCCGCGCGGCGGCGTGCCGCTTCCTGAGGCACACGCTTAGAAACGCTCGCTATTTAGAGCAGCGCCCGCGGACGCTGGTCCGGCGGCGGCACCGGATCGATCACCGGCGCCGGCAGGTCCGGATCGGTGACCGGTGGCGCGGGCGGCTCCGGCAAGGGTGGAATCTCCGGCGCATCGGGCGGTGGCGGCGCGCTCGGCGGCGGGCCCGGTGGCTTCACCGGATCAGGCGTCGGCGCCGGTACTTCGCCCGGCGCCGCGCCGACGGCCCTTGAACAGGCCGAGGGCGCGTATCGCGTGGTTGCCGCGCGACGGGACGCTTGGATACCGGTGTCGTGCATAGCCAGCAAAAATTTCATGCAGGAAGTCCCGCCGCGCCGGCTTCAGGTCAATGCGCCGCGGTGCTGGCCGGGGCCGGCGACCGGGTCGGCGACGAAGCGTTGGATGCCGGCGGCAGCGTGGAGCTGGTCGGCGACATGGCGGGCGGCGGCGGGGATACCGGCGTGCTGGCGGCCGTGGCCGGCGTGGATGCGCCCGGTTGCGCGGCCTGGTCGTTGTCGTTGTGGCCGGAGCAGCCGGCCGTGGCCAGCAGGGCGATGCCTAGAGCGGTGGTCGCGTATGCACTGAAGCGTTTCATGGGTTGCCTCTTGTCGTCGTGGAACGGATCGGTTTGCGCGCCGCGACGGTCTGCGCTGTGTTCGCGCGGAGTCGCGGGCTGCCGCGATTTGTTGGCTGGAGTGTTGTCGCGTTCGCGATGGGTGGGGTTGCATGTTGCGTATCCGCCGTTAAAAGCGATGCGTGCGGGGGGTCAACAGACTCTTCCACAGCACGGGGGGCGTTCATGTTTTTGGCTGTAGCCGGTTGTTGTTATTTTGGTGGCGGACGGAGTCAGCTTTGCTCGTTGTTGCGGCGTGGGCCGCTACTGCTCGTCATTCCGGCGTAGGCCGCAATCCAGTTTTGGTCGCGCTCGGTCGTGGCGCTGTCGCGACCGGGCCGTTTACGCAGCGGGCGTTTCGGACGCCTGCCGGCGCCCGAGTCACTTTTCTTTGCTGGGGCGGTTTCAATCGGTCGACGCACCCGTCCCTCATGACAAGGTGTCTTGATATGAGCGGTCTCCGTTGGGTCGCGCTTATTCGCGCGACCCAACGAATGATCGTTTACCAGCTTATGCGGAACCCGACCCGCACGCTGTACGAATTGCTGTCGCCATCGTGCTGCAAGCTGGTCTGTGCCAGCGCTTCGCCGTAGAGCTGATAGCGCCCGTCCTTCCACGCCAGAGAGCCGCCTACGCCCAGCCCGCCCCACAGCGGCGCATCCCTGCTGTCAACGCTGAGATCCGCCACGCCCGCCCTGGTCTTGTGCAGAACGTCGTAGTAGAGGTTGGCGATACCGTAGACATGCGCGCGACTGGCGCCGCCGGCATCGCTGCGCCAGCTGTGCTCATGGTCCACCGCCAGGCCCGCCCGTCCCACCAGGCTGCCGCCGTCGCGGCTGCGCACGGAGGCGCCGTAGGCATCGGTGAAGCGATTGAAGTCCACCGATGCATAGGTCAGCTGCCCCTGCGGAATCAGCGACCAGCGCTCGCTGAGCGCGAACTTCTGGCCGACTTCGACACCCGCGTTGTAGCCCGAACCCTTGTTGCCGTTGACCAGCTCCCGGCCCAGCGTGCGCGAAGTCAGGTCGGTGTCGTAGCGGTTCCACTGCGCCTGCGCATCGACGTACAAACCGCCGCGGCCGTACCAGGTGAGCGTGCCGCCGATGCCGTAGGCCGTGCTCTCGATCCGGCCCAGGCCATAGAACGAGGACACGTTGGAGTTGACCTTGCCATATTGCAGCGTAGCGCCGGCGATCAGCACGCCGGCCTCGCTCTCGCGCACCAGGCCATCGATGCCGGCCTGCAACCGCCGCGTGCTGGCATCGTAGTGCGTGCCGGTGGTGGAGGTCTGCGGCGCCAGGTCGGCATGGTCGCCATACACCCGCACCCAGGTGGCGGTGTTGCGCGCGTTCTCCGCACCCGTGCTGCGCGCGGACGTGTCGCTGGCCAGGTCCTGGCCGCCGATGCGCTGCTGCAAGGTGCCCGCATCGTTGAGGCGACGCAGCACGCCCGCATAAGCCTCGTAGATCGGCACGCTGGGGGCGTAGAGCGGGGGCGGAACGGTCGGAGGCGGGTTGGTCGGAGGCGTCGGCTGGGTCGAGTCCGAACGCAGATACCAGCCGCCATCGTTGGGCGTGCTGACGCCGCCCTTGTACAGCCGGTAGGCATAAGCGCCGGCGACCGCCGCCTGCTGACCCTGGAACACGTAGTCACCGATCAGATCGAAGTTGCCGTTGGAAGCGCCCCGCACGTCAACCAGTTTGATGCCTTCGACGGTCTGCGCGCCCAGTCCGCCCACGTTGACCACTTTGACGTGCGTGGTGCCGGAGGTATCGCCCATCACCATCAGGCGATCCGAAGGCGAGCTGTCGCCACCGAGCGTCGTCTCCATCTGCAGGCTGCCGCCCTGGCCGATGTAGTTGCCTGCGATCGTCAGCGTACCGATGGAATTGCCTGGCGCCACAGTGCCTGCATTGGTCACGTTGCCGAAGATGGTGCCGGTACCGCCGAGTGTACCGGCGGCATTGACCGTGACCGGACTGGTGATCGAGCCATTGATTGCCAGGCGGCCAGCATCGATGGTGGTGGCGCCGGTGTAGGTGTGCGCGCTGCTGAAGATGGTCGTGCCGGTGCCGGCCTGCGTCACCGCGCCGTTGCCGGAAATGGTGCCGGCGAAGCTGAGGCTGTCCGAGCGGTTGAACACCAGCGTGCCGCTGTTGGCGACATTGCCGGCGAGGTCGCCGTGGGTACCGCCGTTACCTAACTGGAGCTTGCCGCCGCTGATCGCGGTGCCACCCTGGTAGGCATTGTCATTGGCCAGCAGCAACGTGCCATCGCCGGCCTTGGTCAGGCTGCCGACGCCGGTCACGGTGTCATTGAGCGTCAGCGTCGTGCCCGCATCGGTGAGCAGCGTGCCCGCGCCGTTCAACAGCACGGCGCGTGTGCTGGCGATGTTGGCGGTGGTGTGCAAGGTGCCGCCCGAGATACCGAGGCCGCCCGCGGCCGCGCCGAGATTGGCATCGCTCGCGACGCGCAATTCGCCGCCGTTGATGAGCGTGCCGCCGGCATAGGTATTGGTGCCGGTCAGCACCAACGTGCCGTCGCCGCTCTTGGACAGGCTGCCGGCGCCGCTGATGACGCCCCCCAGATTCAACGTGGTGCCGGCATCGGTCAGGAAACCGCCGGTGCCGTTCAAGGCCACCGTGCGCGCCGAGGTGATATCCGCACTGGTGTTGAGCGTGCCGCCGGCGAAGCTCAGTCCGCCCGCGGCATCGCCGAGATTGGCATCGCTGCCCACGCGCAAGGTGCCCGCCGTGATCGCGGTGCCGCCCGTGTAAGTGTTGGCGCCGGTGAGCGTCGTGATCCCGCTGCCCACCTGGCTGACGGAGCCGCTGCCACTGATGAGGTTGCCGAAGGTGAACGCATCGCTGCGGTTGAACGCCAGCGTGCCGTCGTTCGTCACGTCGCCGATAAAGCTGCCGGTGGTTCCGCCATTGCCGACCTGCAGCGTGCCCTGCTGGATGTTCCAGGGTGTGGCGGTGGTGCCGGTACCGGTGAGGGTCCAGGTGCTTGTGCCGGTCTTCTGGAAGGCATCGAAGCCCTGGTATTGCGCAGTGGGGTCGATCGAGGAAACGTCGAAGGCCGCATCGGTGGCACCGCCGAGCCGCAGGATATCGTTCGTGCCCGTGCTGGCGACAACGTTGCCGAAGATGGTGGAGCCGGCGCGCAACTCCAAGCTGAGGGAGGCGGTACTGGGCGTCATGACGATGGCATTGGCTCCAGTACCGGCCTGGATGACGCCGCTGTTGACGAGGACAATGTTTCCCCTGCCGGCGATGGCCTCCCTGCCCGTACCACCGACGATGGTGCCCTCGTTGGTGATCGATCCGGAGCCGACAGTGGAAATACCATTGCCGCCTGTCGCACCGCCCAGCGACTCTCCACCCTTGATCAACCCATAGTTCGTCAGCGTCACGTCGGCGGTAGGTCCACCGTACTGCACGCCAACGCCACCCGTGGACGCCTGGGATGTGCCGCCCGCGATCGTGCCGTAGTTAGTCAGGATGGTGCTGCGCGACATCGTCACGCCGCTGCCGCCACTGTTCGCGCCGGTACTTGCGCCACCGGTAAGTACACCGGTGGCGGTGTTGACGAATGTCGCCAAGGTCAGCAATGCGCCGCTGCCTCCGCGACCGCCGGCACTGCGGCCCGCACCACCCGTAATCTGGGCGTTGTTGATAGCTGACGAGGGTAACGTCGTGCTGTTGAGCGCAAAGCCCTGGCCGCCGCCGAAGCCGGTATCCGCACCACCCAGCAGATTACCGGCGAGGGTTATCGGCGCACTCGTCCCGAAAAAGCTGTTGGTGCCGGCGTTTGACGTGCCCGTAAGCGTGAAACCCAGGGTATCGATCGTCATTGGCTTGGTCGGCGATGGCAAGGCGGTGCTCGTAGTCCGCGTGATGCTGCTGCCGAGGGTGATGGTGGCGCTCGCATCAGGATCCGCGTTCGCCGCATTGATGGCAGCGATCAGCTGCGCCTCGGTGGTCACGCTGTAATTGGCGGCCCTTGCATGGCCGGGCAAGGCACAGGCCATGGCGATGGCCAAACTGGTATACGCGAGTACCTCGCCTCTGCGGGCAACGCGCGAATGGGCGGCCTTGCCTTTCCTTCTCATGCTCATCAGTACTTCCTCGTGAGTGACTTTCATATCGATGGCAATACGGGGCCATCCGATGGGGGGCAATCCATCAGCAACAAATGTGCGAAGCAGCGACGCTGGGCTCGACAGCGCCACGTTTCGCCACTAACGCAAGGTGTAACGGCAGCTCATGAGGAAAATGGAACGAACTCAGCCTCGACGCGTGGGGGGACCATCGCGGCCGGCTAATAGATCAATGGATCTGGGATCAATGGATCTGGCTGCAGCGAACCATCGTCTGACATCGCAGGACGATGCATGCGATTCGGCAGCGATGGGCGTCACACTATTTTCCGTAACGGGACGATTGATGGCCTCGAGCACGCGCGAACTCGCTCATGGCGAAGCGTCGCGCGCCTAAAGTATCGGCTCGGTCATGACGATGGCCCCCTGTAAATGGAAGATGGCGACCGCCGTGGACTTCCCGTCAACGAGCGCGCCGCCTGTCCTCATCGGACTTTAGCGGCAGACGTGAGCGCGCTCAATCGCGACCGGCGTCACTTGTTGCTTCGCAACGCCGACTGATAGCTTACAAGTTTGCCCCTGGCGTCGACCGGCGCGTCCTGCCCTCGCAGCGGCGCCGATCGAAGGGCGTGACATCCACACGGCATCATGGTGTGGCTGACGAAGAGCATGGGCGCAAGTCTAACTACCCATGCAACTCAGCGCCCGCCGCGCGCACCTTCCCCCTTGCGCCCAGCATCATCTCCTCCAGCCAATGCACCAGCACCGAACCATAAGCCTCCCGCGAAGCCTCATCGCCAAGACTATGGTCCGCACCACGAATCACGCGATACGTAAGCGAATGCGTCCGCGCACAAGCCTTGCGATAACTGGCCAGCACCGGCGCCGGCACGATCTCATCGTGCTCGGACTCGACGATCAACACATCGCCGGTAAAACGCGAACACGCGCGCAACGCGTGATTATCCGCGGCGCCAATCAATTCCCGGCGATACTCCGCCAACCCCTGCACGCGAGCCAGCAACCGCTTGGGCACCGCCCAGTCTTCGTCGCGGTAGATCGCCGGCGCACGCAACCCAAGCCAGCGCACCGGTCGACGCTCGGTCAGGAGCGCGGCTAAATAGCCGCCATAGCTGCTGCCCACCACCGCGATCGAATCGTGCTCGACCAGAGGATGCGCAGCGAGAAAGTCATACGCAGCCAGCATGTCGTGCAGGTTCTCCTCGCGCGAAACGGTGTCGCGCTGGCTGGCGGTGGCCACGTGGCCGGTCAGGTCGAAGGTCAGGCAGACGCAACCCAGGGCGGCGACCTTGTGCGCGTTCGCGCGGTACTGGCGCTGGCTTCCGCCCCAGCCGTGCACCATCAGCACCGCAGGCATGCGCGGTGCTGGCGAAATCAGCGTCCCTGCCAGTTCGCGCCCGCGCATCCTGAGGTGAATGACGTCATCACGTACCGGCACTGCGCTTGGTCCTCACGTACTTGATGAGAAAGCCGGCCTCGGCGTCCTCGCCGTAGTAGACGATCTTGGCGTCCGGCGGCACCGGCTCGCGCGGGTCATAGCTTTCGCGGGTAGCGGCCCACACGGTGCGGCGCGCAGGATAGGCCTGCAGCGCCGCCACTGCCTCCACCTCGGCCGCGCTGGCGCCGCCGATGCGCCAGGACTGCTCCAGCACGCCCGAATACCAGTGGCCGCCGGCATCGCGCCCTTGCGCCACGTCGTAGTTGGCGCGCGAGGCATAGGTGCCGGGAAAGCACTGCTGCGCCTGGTCGTGATAGCAGCGCGCCTGTTCCACCGCCAGGCGCTGGTCGCCGCTGAGCGGCAGCGAGCGCAGTGCTTCGAGGCTGCCTGGCGCGCATAGCAGGTCGGTGCCGCCGTAGACCCACAGGCCGTCGTGATTGCGGGTGAGCCGCTGGCGGCCGACATAGCTGGCGTGAACGCCGTCGAGCTGCATCTGCCCCACGCTGACCGTGGCCACGTCCTGCAGGTTGCGCTCCACCACGAAACCACCGTCCAGCCATGGCCCGGGCCCCGCGGCTTCGATCAGCGGCTCCAGCTCCTCCGCTGTGCTGACGACGTGCTGGCCGAGGCCGCCGGCCTCCCACGGCGACTTGATGCGCACGCTGCCTTCGCGCAATAGCTGCGCCGCCGCCGTACGCAGATCGCTCGGCGTGAACACCGAATAGCCGGGCAGCACCACATCGGCAACGCGTTCGGCGAAGTGTTCCGACCAGCCCGGTGGTGCCGCGCTTTCCGGATGCACCAGGCCGTGCGTGATCAGCTTGGTGCCGACGAAATCCTCGTTCACCACGCCGCCGAACAGGTCCGCTGGACCGGCGATGCCGAAGCGCCGCGCCTCGCGCAGGTTCAAGGTGCGATACGGCACCACGTAGCGCTCGCCGTGCGGACGGCGCTCGGTGTCGCGGCCGATGCCGCCATAACTCATGCCAAGCAGGCCGGCCAGCCGCTCGGCCACCCACAGGTGGGAGGCCAGTTCGTGCCCACCGGGCGCCTGGCCCATGGGCGCGTAGACCAGCACGCGTCTTGCATCGCGGGATCGCGGGGAGCTCTCAGCCATGGACACGGGTTCCTCCGGCGCAGGGAGCAGCGGGCGCGAAAAGATAGGTTCGCCCACCGCTGCAGTGTTCTCGCCGCGGCGCGCAAGGCATGTGAATGCGAACGGCTGCGCAGTGAAACTGCAAGCACGCATCGGGTCCACTCAGGCAACGCGCTCCGAACAGCATCGCGACGTGCATGAATCATGCGAGCACACGAGCGCGCGCAAGACAGTAATAAAGCGCGATAAATGGTGTTCGTTACGAATGAACGCCGCACCAGAACTGCTGCATGCACGCGCCCGTCACGCTGCGATGACCCTGCGTGCCGCTACATTCGGGACACCTCGATCCTGCAGGCGAACACGCTGCGCATGTCCACCATCCTGGTCATCGAAGACGAGCCCGAGATCCTGGAAGTCACCAGCGTCCTGCTGAGCTCCTCCGGCTATCGGGTGGTGCATGCGCGCAATGCGGAAGAAGGTTTCCGCGTGGCACTCTCGCGCGACGACATCGACGTCGTCTTCACCGACGTGAACCTGGGCAACGGCTTGAGCGGCACCGCGCTGGTCGACAAGCTGCGTGAACAAGGTTCGCGCGCGGCGATGGTGGTGGTCTCCGGCGACATGGATCCGTTCACCGGATGGTCGCATCCGCATGCGACCTTCCTGCCCAAGCCCTATGGGCGGCGGCAATTGCTGTCGGCGATCGACGAGGCGCGAGCGCGCGTCGCCAGCGAGCCACCCCGCTGGCGCAGCGAAGCGTTGTGAGCTCAGGCGGGCGGCAGCGCCATGGAAACCGCCGCCGCAGCCACGCAAATCGTGGCGAGCCAGCTCGCTCTAATCGTCGTCCTTCGGCGCCTTCGCAGGCACGAACGGCGATACCGGATCGCTGGCCGGGAAAGTCTCCTCCAGCGACTGGTCCTGGTTCTCGCTCTCCTTGCGCTTGCGCGCTTCGCGCTCGGCTTCGGTCTCGCGTTCCCGCTCCGGTGAATCCAGCGGGTGTCTGCTGTCTTTGCGGTCGCGGTCATTCATGGCGGGGTTCCTCGCTCAGGCATCTGCAGGATGCAGCCGGGCATGTAAAGCGGGCATGCAAGCGAAAACGGTGCGGCGTGAACATGCCGGCGCATGTTCAGAACGGTGAACAGCCCTGGCACGGCGTTTGTATGCGTGGAGGTGAACCGCCCACGCCATGAGGAGAAATCCATGAAAACATCAAAGCAAGAAGGCGTACCCGCGGATGACGACGAACTCCTCGAAACGATCTTCGAACGACTGGCCGGCGATTCGGATGTCGACGCCAGCGAGATCGAAGTGAGCGTGCGCGAAGGCTGCGTCGTACTGTCCGGCCTGGTGCCATCGCATCAGGCGCGGCGCGATGCGGAAGCGATCGCGGTCAGCGTACGCGGCGTGCGCGAGGTGGAGAATCGCCTGAAGGTGGAAGACCGCGGCACCCAGCCGTTCTGAGCGGGCCGCGTCCCAAGCGGCCGACCGCATGGCCGCCTCATATGACCAGCCAGCGCAGGCCCAGCCGCTGCAACGAGCGCACCACGCCGGGCGCATCGAATGGCGCGAGCGGTGTGGCGCGGGCGCCGGGCGACGGCCAGATCGAAGCCATCAGCCGTCCGTCCACGCTTTCCACCGCGAAGGCGGGATAAGCCGGCAGCGGCAACGCCACGCGTTCGCGGCAAGTATCGGCATGCATGATGAGAAAGGCGATGTCCCTGGCGTGCACCACGCCCCAGGCGACCATATCGTGCAGGCTCTGCACGTACACCATCGGGTTGCGCAAACCGGTGCCGCGCAGCTTTTCCGCCGCACGTTCCACTTCGCCATGTACGTCGGGCACCAGCACGATCACGGGAAGTTCGGACATCGTACTTGCGACCTCCTGCACACGATCGACGACGAAGATATCGATCAATGCGCAGCAAGCCACGTGCCAGCGCAGCGTGCTGTATCGGCATGTCCACATGAATTAGACGATGCATGCACCCGAGCCCATGCACTATCGATGGCGCGTGGAGCACAACGCTTCCACCGCACATGCACGATGCCCAGGCCGCGCATACGCGCGACACGCCGGCTCACACACGCTTGAGAACTTCATGACATCCATTGCACCCATGATCCTGCTGGTCGACGACGATCCCGGATGCCTCCAGGCGACCACCGCGCACGCGAAACTCAAGGGTTGCAAAGTCGTCGCCGCCGCCAGCTTCGCTGCCGCCTGCGACGCAGCCACGGCGCATATCTACGATCTGGCCCTGGTCGATATTTCGCTGCCTGACGGCAACGGCCTCGATCTGCTCGAACGCATTGCGCTGTCGCGCCACGGCCAGGCCATCGTGATCACCGGCTATCCCAGCGTGGACAGCGCCATCCGCGCAGTGCGGCTGCCCGCGGCGGATTACCTGGTCAAGCCGATCCGCGGCGAGCAGCTCGAGGCCTTGCTGGATCACGCACGGGCCAGCGCCGCGCTGCGCCACGCCGCCGATGGTGTCGAGCAGACGCGCTGCGGCGCGCTGATCGGCCATAGCCACGCGATGCGCGCGGTGTTCGAGAAGATCGCGCGCGTCGCGCCGATGGACATCACGGTGCTGATCCATGGCGAGAGCGGCACCGGCAAGGAACTGGCGGCGCGGGCCGTGCACGAGCTGAGCGGGCGCAAGGGCCGCTTCGTCGCGGTCAACTGCGGTGCGGTGGCACCGGAGCTGCTGCCCAGCGAGATGTTCGGCCACGAACGGGGCAGCTTTACCGGCGCCGTGCGCGATCACGCCGGCTATTTCGAGCAGGCCGCGGGAGGCACGCTGTTCCTGGATGAATTCACCGAGATGCCGCTGGCGCTGCAGACGCATCTGCTGCGCGTGCTGGAGGAACGGCGCGTCACCCGCGTGGGCTCGCAGCAAAGCCAGCCGGTGGACGTGCGCGTGGTGGCCGCCTGCAATCGCGCGCCGGCCGAGGCGGTCGACCAGGGCCTGTTGCGCCAGGATCTGTATTACCGCCTGATGGATTTCCCGATTCGCATGCCACCGCTGCGCGAGCATCCGGACGACATCCCGTATGTCGCCGCGCATCTGCTGCAAGGCCTCAACGAGCGCTATGGCAGCGCCAAGCCGTTCTCCGCCGACGCCATGATGCGGCTGCAGGCGCACCACTGGCCCGGCAATGTGCGCGAGCTGCGCCACGTGATCCAGCGCGCCTTCGTGCTGGCCGAGGAAACCATCGAGATACCGGCTTCGCTGGAGGCGATGGAAGCGCCGCTGCGCGACCGGACCCGCTTCGACGTGCACGTGGGCATGTCGCTGGAAGAACTGGAGAAGCGTGCCCTGCTCGGCACGCTGGAGTACTTCAACCACGACAAGGCCCGCACCGCCGACGTGCTGGGTATCAGCCTTAAGACCATCTATAACAAGCTCGCGCGCTACGCGTCGAACGACGAGCTTGCGCAGAAGCAATGAGCGGCGCGCCAGCTCATGGCCAGTACCCGCACCTTCCACAATGAACAACGCTTCAATGGCGCATCGATACGCCATGGGCGCTTCTTCATGGCCAGTGCCGGCCGGTCGACCAGACCCACCGATCGGCGTGTAATTTCTTCCTTCGCTTGCATTTACTACCAGCAACGCGCAGCTATCCACGCGACTGCGCGTCGCCACGGCGCCAACCGCGCACGGCCGAACCATGGCCGAACCATGGCACGGATGTTGCGACACCTGACGCGGCGGTGTTGCCGCCGCCTCGGCATGGCGTGATGGTTCACAGCACGCCCAGCAGGAGCAGCACGATCACGATGATCAGCAGCACGCCGAGTCCGCCACTGGGCCCATAACCCCAGGCACGACTATGAGGCCAGGCCGGCACGGCACCGATCAGCAGCAGAACGAGCACGATCAAGAGGATCATCGACAACGACATGGCGCTTCTCCTGTCTTCGGTGACACCTTGAACGCAGCAGCAACCGTGCCACGCGCCAGCGCTGGCCACCGTTCGTTCATCCACCCCTCAATGGAGACTATCCATGACTGCCACCAACCAACACGACGTCACGGTTCTCAACGAACTGATCGCCACCACGCTGGACAGCGCCGACGGCTATGCCGAAGCTTCGAAGGACGCCAAGAGCTCGCAACTGGCCAGCCTGTTCCGCGATCGCGCAGCCGAGCGCGAACAAGTGGTGGGCAAGCTGCAGCAACGCGTGGCTTTCCTGGGCGGCAAGCCGGAAGACAGCGGTACGGTGCTGGCTTCGGCGCACCGCGTGTTCACCAATCTGCGCAATAGCCTGAGCAAGAACGATGGCGCGGTGATCGACGAAGTCGAGCGCGGCGAGGACCACATCAAGCACAAGTTCGAGCGCGCACTGGACGATGGCGAGGTCACCATGGATACCAAGGCGATCATCGCCGATGCGAATATCTCGGTGCGCAGCGGGCATGACCAGATGAGCAGGATGAAGCATATGCTGCATTCCTGACCCGCAAGGCACGGCGTAGGTTGGGGTGAGCGCAGCGAACCCCAACGTGGTGATCGCAACGTGAGGCACGTTGGGGTTCGCCTTCGGCTCACCCCAACCTACGTCGACAGCGGGCTCGTATCGATACCCTCGATACCCTGCTCGATCCGATCGAAACCCTCCCACGGATCCCTGCGCTGCCGCTTCAAGCGCTGCACCGCCGTGTGGATATCGAAGGCGTCGCCTCCCTTGAGCTTCCCCAGTTCGTCCCAGCGCACCGGCATCGCCACCGGCGCGCCCTTGCGCGCGCGCAGCGAGTATGAAGCGACGCTGGTCGCCCCTCGCGCATTGCGCAGGTAGTCCACGAAGATCAAACCTTCGCGCTGGCTCTTGCTGGCCTGGGCGATGAATTCGTCCGGCCAACCGCGCGCGAGCGCATCGGCGAGGGCATGTGCGAAGTCCTTCACCGGCGTCCATGTGCAGGCCGGGCGCAGCGGCACCACCACGTGCAGGCCCTTGCCGCCGGTGGTGCGCAGGAAGGACTGCAGACCCACCTGCCCCAGCAGCTTGCGCACCAGGCGTGCCGCGGCGGCGACACGTGGCCATTTCACGTCGGATGCGGGATCGAGATCGAACACCATGAGGTCGGCGCGATCCGGATCGCTGGCCAGCGCACCCCAGGGATGGAATTCGACCGTACCGAACTGCACCAGCTCCAGCACCGCTTCCGCGTCATCGAGGCACAGATAGATGGCGCTGTCGCCGCCCCGCTCTGTCAGCTTCGCGCCACGCACGTGGTGCAGGCCCTTCATCATGTGCTTCTGGAAGAAGCAGTCGCCTGCTGCCCCCTCGGGGCAGCGCAGGACCGACACCGGCCGGGCCGCGACACCGGGAAGGAAGGCCTTCATCACAGCCTGGTAGTAGTCGGCGACGTCCTGCTTGGTGACGCCGAGGTCGGCGTAGATCACGCGCCCGGGATGGGTGATGGTCACCATGGCTGGCTCCTTCGCGGATGAAGCGCTGCGCTTGCCGCCGCCGTTTACGAAGGCTCGGCGCGTGATCGCGGGGTAGTGACTAGCCCCAACCAGCCAGCCGCGATGTCAGGGCCGTTGGGGTTCGCCCTTGGCTCACCCCAACCTACACCAAGTGCTGCGCGGATGCGCTTCAGAAACGCAGGCGAAGGAACAAGGAAGGCCCGTTCACCTTCATATCCAGCTGGTCGTCGTAGGCATTGTGACGCTGCTTGATCTTGATCTTGGTGTAGCCGTACTCCGCGCCGACACCGACGTTCTTCCAGGGGAACCATTCCAGGCCGACCGCCCCGTTGTAGATATGGCCGCCGAGCTTGCCGCCATTCTTCTTGACGCCTGACGCGTCGACATACACGCGGATCTGCTCGTTCACCGCATAGCGCCAGCCCAGTTGCAGCATCGGCGCCCAGGCGTTGTCGTCACTCTTCGCGGTGGCCTGCACGCTCTGACCGAGCGCGCTTGCCTCGCCGCTCAGGCGCGTGCTCACACCGTAGTAGGCCGCACCGACGCCCACGCCGAACACGCCGTTGCCGCTGCCGAACCACCAGTGGTAGGCCGCGCTGCCGAAGTCGAAGTTCAACTTGCCGCTGACCTTGGCCGAGGCGCCATAGGTGACGCCGCGGTAGTCCACCGCGCGGGCGATGTAGCGCGTTTCTTCGCGGTTGATCGTGTAGTAGTCGAAGGAGAAGCCCTGGTGCTCGCCCAGCAAGACATCGACGCGTGCGCGCGGACTCAGCTTGTGATCGGGAAAGCCCAGATCGTCTTCCAGATTGATATGGCCGCGAACCAGGTTGTTGCGATCGTTGGCACTGATCCTGGTGTCGGTGTTGGCGTAGAAGCCACCCAGCCACACGCTCACATTATCCAGCGCGGGCGATTGCTGCGCGGCGACGGCCGTGCTTCCGATGGCGAGCAGTATGGCCGTCGAAAGCTTGGCGGCGATGCGGACATTCGATCGCCGGTTGTGTTCGTTCATGCGTGGACTCCTCATATCGATGTGCGCTGGAAATCTAGTCAGCGCACGGTCGACAGCGTGTTGGTCGACCGTGAAGAGCACAACGACATCTTGCGGTCGCCTTAATGGATGAGTGTTTCATCCATGCACGCTCACTGAGTTTCCACTGCGCGAGATTCATTTCATGCAACAGATCGTTTATTGCTGCGCGCGAGCGGCTTGAAGCTTGCGTGCGCAATGAATGCCAACGCTTCTGCGATTTATGTGCGTGGATGCGAATCAAGTCATCGGACCATGTTCGGCTCTTCTTACCCGACAACACGCCGCAGCAATACGTCTCGCACGATGCGCATGTCGATGTCGATGTCGAGAACGATCAGAAGACACGCGCGCCATTTGACTCGATGCCTTTGGCGTCATTGATCAAGCGCCGATTATCCGAACGCGTGCGCAAGCCACCCGATTTCTTTATGCGATGCGTTTTGCGCAGCCTGATTGCGGCGAGATATTCGGCCGCACTTCCGAGATATTTTCCATGGGTGAAATAACGATGATTATGAAGTGAAATGCGAATAATCGTTACGAAACGGACTAATGCATAAATCATCGCTCTTCACAAAGATCATTATCGACCAGCCGCTGAATTCACGCGCATTTGGCGAACCCTTGATCAATACTTTGACGCAGTTCACATTTTGCTACTTGTAGCTTCCTTTTCGGAAGCGCAAACCACAACACAGCGCCACGAGGTGGTGCTGGTTGAAAGTAGATGCTTCCTTACGGCATCTTCTTAAAATTCACAGTTTGCAAATGGAGGGGACGCATATGCGGCATCTGCCGACTTACGGTTTCAAAGCGCTCGCAGCGATCGCGCTGCTCGCGGGAATGGCGGTCTGCGGATCTGCCATGGCAGCCAACCAGAATGGCCTGGGTCAAGCCTGGCCTAATGCGCAGGATGTGAGTTCGAGTCCGCGCTGGCACGTATACGTATTCGAACGCAACGGCATTCGCTACGTGCAGATCAACGACCTCAACGGCAACGTGCGCGCCGCCTTCGCCGCACAAAGCGGCAGCTTCCTGGTCCTGCCGATCGGCACCGACGCCTCGCGCGTCGCCACGCCACAAGACCCACAACCCGCCCCCGCCAATACACAGGGCGAGATCGTCTACCAGGACAACGACGTCAAGGTCCAGATCACGCCGCAGGCCAACAGCGTGATGACCATGCAGGCCGTCGATGCAGCCTGCAATGATCCGGTGGAGTGCAGCTCGCGCGTGAACTGACGCGCTTGTTTCGATACGGCATCAAAGGCGCGGGCGAGATCACCCGCGCCTTTTTCTGTGCTGATTCAAACAGCGCGCTTTAGCGTCGTGCAACGAGAGCGAGGGCAACGCCCGATGCTCCGCGTGCTTTTGACGTTGCTTTTGATCTTCGGGTCCCCTTGGCGCCGGCGGTGAGGGGTGGGCAAGCAAGAGAAAGTAAGTCGGCCCGCGGCAGCGGGGCGAAACACTCGCCGAAGGCGAGACACCCTCGCGTCAGCGCAACAATCAGGCGATACCACTCCTGGATGACTCGCTTCGCTCACCCCTTCGGGGCCGCCCTGCGAGCGTTCTTCGCGCTACGCGCGCGTCCGGCCTACGCCGGAATGACGAGCGATGGCGGATTCCAGCCTACGCCGGAATGACGGAGGGTGGGCCGAGCCCCGCCCCCTCCCCCAGAGGGAAGAGACAGCAGTGCGATGGACTCGCAAGCACCACAAAGAAGAACAAAGAAGCGAAGCGTCGACGCCCCCCCCCGGGGCGAAGCCCACCCACCACAGACGCCAAACTCAGGGAATCGACACCCTCGTCGCATCCGTCCGATTCACCCGCAACGCATCGTGCAGCAGGATCGTCACCCGCAAGCCCAGCGGATTCTCCCGCACATGCGCATCGCCGCCGTAAATCTGCGCGCGCTCGCGGATCGTCTCGATCCCCTGCCCGCCGGTTCCGAGCAGCGACATCGCCTTCTTCCACTGGTCCTGCGCCAGGCGCATGCCGCCGTCGGTCGCCGACGCGCGATGGCAATCCATGCGCATCACCACCCAGCGCGCACCCTGGCTATGGCCACCGCGGATCACCAGATCCACATGGCGGGTCGGCTGGCGGCTCAGCGCATACACCAGCGACTCGCCGGCGAGGCGATAAAGCGTCATGTGCACGTCGGAGGCCAGATGCTCCAGATCCTGGCCGACCAGCTCGCATTCGTAAGTGGCGCCGATCGCCGCCGCGGCCATCGCCACCGGACCGTCGCGCAGCTGCCCCGTCGACGTTTCGCCCTGCTCACGCCACACGCGCGGATACAGCGCATTGGTGAGGCGATGCATCTCGTGCTGGGCCAGTGCGGCCTGGCGCGAATAGGCGCGCTCCTCGTTGGCGGGGATGCGATCGCGCAGGTGATCGAGCAGGCGATTCTGCATGTCGCGCATGGACTGGCGTACCTGCTCCAGCGCTTCCGCCGCGTGCTTCATGCGCAGCTCTTCCTGGTACAGGCCCTGCTGCGCGAGCAGCAGGCCGTATTCGCGGTCGATGCGTTCGCGCTGCGTGTTGACTTCGCCGTTTACCGTATGGGCCAGGCGCGTGCCGAGCATCAGCAAGGTGGAGATGGCGAAGGCGATGATCGCCTGGGCCTGGATCACCGACGGATCGCGCACGATGGTAGAAGTGAGCGCCACCGCGCAGCTGGCCGCAGCTCCGCCGAAGGCCGCGCCGCGCCAGCCGTGGCGCATGGTGAGCCAGGCCACCGGCACGAACATCGCGATGCGGCACACCTGCATGGCATCCGCGTTCTCGCTGGCGTAGCCGATGCCGGCCAGTGCGGTCAGCGGGAGCAGCAGGCTCATCGCGCTATCGCGCAGCAGCCCGGTGCGGCGCAGCGTCGCCCAGGCCGCGGCCGGACGCGTACCGGCCAGCCAGCCGCGCACCGCCAGTGCCAGCGGGGCCAGGGTCAGCGCACCCAGGTAATTGCCGAGGAAATAGCCGAATACGATACGTGCCGTGATGGCCGGCGCAGGCTGTCCTGCGGGCAGATGCACCGAGGCCAGTGCGGCGACGTTGCCCGCCGCGGTCAGCACGGCGCAGGCCAGGGCGGCGATCAACACCGCGGGGATATCGACGCGTCCATCCGCCTGCATGACGGTCATGCGCCGGCGGAACCAGGCCATGAATGGTGCGCACAGCGCCATCGGCGGGAACGCGGCGAAACTCGCCCAGGCCCAACCGAACATCCCGTGGCTGAGCCAGGCCTGATAGGCGACCGGCATCGCCTCGCCCAGTACCAGGGCGGGCCAGTAACGCATGGGCACCAGCAGCAGTGCGGCAAGACGCAGGCTGGCCGGCAGGTTCCAGTTGGATACCGAAACACTGCGCAGCAAGACGTAGGCGGCGGCATAGCCGACGGCCACCAGCAGGTGGCGCCACCATACGAACCGGATCGATTCCTCCTGCATAGCCTCCCTCCCCGTCGTCGCCATCGTCCTCCGACCGTTGTCGTCGGCCGCCTGTGCTTAATCGCTGGATCGTCAGCCCTGCATCGGTCGCCTCCCCGGCGTCCTGCTTTCCGACGGCAAGGGCATCAAGCTGCAATGATCGAACGAAAAAGCCTGCGGGTTACGTCGCCGGACCGGTAACAAAGAAGCAAGTCTTGAAATGTGTGATGCGCTTCACGCTCGATTCGTGGCGTGAGCTGGGCGAGAGATCGGGCCCAAGAAGAATCCACCGCGTCCGGACACCTATTTTGCCACGCTCCAAGGGCTGGCGTCAGTGTGCATCCGTTATCTGTCCTGCGGATGACGTAAGAAAAAAGCGTGCCATGGCGGACGGCTAGACCATTGGTCATAGGAATAATTCCTGGCCGGCCCCGCCCGTCGTGAAAGGACGTCTATCCGCATGGGCGGACGCAAGCTCCCGGAAAGACTAAGGGCCAAATTTCGGACGTTTCGCCGTGAATTCATACGTGGGGGCGCAGGAAACACGGACGACGCATTCCGGCCATGACAACGGCCTATTATCGCGATGGTGGACCTGTGGCCAAAACCGACCTTGTGCGGCACTCCGCCGCAGCTTCGCGGAGGGTGCGGGCCGGGCGCTCAGGCTTTGCGATGCAGCCAGGCGGCGAAATCGATCGGGTGCGAATCGACATGGGGGCCGGCGGGAGCCGGCACGAAGCGGTGGCGCCGGGCGCCGGCGGCCGCATCGGTGAACAGGGTGAATTCACGCGGCTGCACCGTCACCACGTCCCCGACCGCCAGGGCATGCGCGGCGACCTCGGCGGCGTTCCATTCGGCATCCAGCACCAGCCCCTCGCCATGCATGGACAGCCGCGCCCGGGCCACGGGGCCGGCCAGATCCAGGTACTGCAGCCGCCCGGCCCATCCGGCCAGGCCGCGGGGAGCCAGCGCCAGATGTTCCGGACGCAGCCAGGCCTCGACTTCGCGGCCGGCCAGTTCGGCGGGCAGTTCGCCCTGGAAAACATGCCCGCCCAGATGCAGGCGATCGCGCTCGACGTGTCCGCGGATGCGATTGGCGCGGCCGACGAAACCGTGCACGAATGGCGTGGCGGGTTCGCGATAGATCTCGCCCGGCGCGCCGACCTGTTCGATGCGTCCGCGGTTCATCACCACCACGCGGTCGGCCAGTTCCAGCGCCTCGTCCTGGTCGTGCGTGACCAGCACCGTGGTAAGGCCGAGCGAACGCTGCAGTTCGCGCAACCACACGCGCAGCGAACCGCGCACCTGGGCGTCGAGCGCGCCGAACGGCTCGTCGAGCAGCAGCAGCGAAGGCTCCACTGCCAGCGCGCGCGCCAGCGCCACGCGCTGGCGCTGGCCGCCGGAGAGCTGCGCCGGATAGCGGCGGCCCAGTTCCTCCAGTTGCACGCGCCGCAGCAGATCCTCCACGCGCGCAGCGATGTCGCGCCGCGAAGGACGACGCGCACGCGGACGCACGCGCAGGCCGAAGGCGATGTTGTCGGCCACGGTCATGTGCGGGAACAGCGCGTAGTGCTGGAACACCAGGCCGATGCCGCGGTGCTGCGCCGGCAGGGCCAGCAGGTCGGTGCCGTCGCGCAGTACGTCGCCGCGATCCGGATCGTCCAGGCCGGCGAGGATGCGCAGCAAGCTGCTCTTGCCGGAACCGGACGGCCCCAGCAGCGCGACGAATTCACCTTCGGCGATATCGAGCGAGAAATCGTCGAGCGCGGCGAAGGCGCCGTAGCGTCGGGTCAGTTGGCGGATCGAGAGGCTCATGCGGAAGGCTCGGGACGTCGTAGGGAATGCGCGAGTTCGCCGCCGTGGCGCCACTCCATCAGCCATTTGGCCAGCAGGGTGACCAGGCCCAGGCAAGCCAGCAGCGAGGCCAGCGCAAAGGACGAGGCGATCGCGCTGTCGCTGCCACCGTTGTAGACCTGGTCCACCTGCAGCGGCAGCGTATTGGTAAGGCCCGGCAGGTGCCCGGATACCACCGACACCGCACCGAACTCGCCCATGCTGCGCGCGGTGCATAGCAGCACGCCGTACAGCAGGGCCCAGCGGATCCTGGGCAGGGTGACGCGGAAGAAGATCTGCCAGCCGCCTGCGCCGAGCGTGCGCGCCGCCAGTTCCTCGTCGCTGCCCTGCGCCTGCATCAGCGGGATCAGCTCGCGCGCGACGAACGGAAACGCCACGAACACCGTGGCCAGCACCAGGCCGGGCCAGGCGAAGATCATGCGCAGGCCGTGCGCCTCCAGCCAGCCGCCGAACCAGCCGTGCACGCCATACACCAGCACGCAGACCAGGCCGGCAACCACCGGCGACACCGAGAACGGCAGGTCGATCAGGGCCGCCAGCAGCGCCTTGCCGCGGAACTGGTGATGGGTCAGCAACCAGGCGGCAGCGAGGCCGAACACGGTGTTCGCCGGCACGGCGATGGTCGCGACGGTCAGGGTCAGCCGCACCGCGGCAAGCGCATCCGGGTCCGTCACGGCAGCGGCGAACACCGCCCAGCCCTTGGCGAACGCCTCGGCGAACACTGCCAGCAGCGGCAACACCAGCAGGCCGCCGACGCACAGCAAGGCCAGTGCGATCAGCACGCCGTGGCGCCAGCGCCCGCTGCGCGAGCGGCTGGCGGGAGAGTTGGTGACATGGGCAGCCACGGCGACCATCAGGACACCCCGCTCCAGCGCCGGCTCCAGCGCTGCAGCCCGTTCACCGCCAGCAGCACCAGCAGCGACACCGCGAGCATCACTGCACCCAGCAGCGCCGCCGGCGCGGTGTCGTCGCCGGCATCGATCTTCTGCACGATCAGCAGCGGCACGATTTCGGTGCGCATCGGCAGGTTGCCGGAGATGTAGATGACCGAGCCGTACTCGCCTACCGCGCGCGCCAGCGCCAGCGCGAAGCCGGTCAGCAAGGTCGGCGCGAGCAGCGGCAGCAGCACGCGGCGGAAGCTTTGCCAGGGCGAGGCGCCGAGTGTGAGCGCCGCCTCTTCCACTTCGCGCTCCAGGCTTTCGATCACCGGCTGCAAGGTGCGCACCACGAACGGCAGGCCGACGAACACCATGGCCAGCAGCACGCCCAGGCGCGTATAGGCCACCTGCACGCCGAGCGGCTGCAGCAGGTGCCCGATCCAGCCGTTCGGCGCATACAGCGCGGTGAGTGCGATGCCGGCCACGGCAGTGGGCAGCGCGAACGGCAGGTCGATCAGCGCATCGCAGACGCGGCGCAGCGGGAAGCGGTAACGCACCAGCACCCAGGCCAGCAGCAGGCCGAGCAGCAGGTCGATCGCGGCGGCGACCAGCGCGCCGCCGAAACTCAGTTGCAAGGCCAGCAGCACGCGGCGCGTGCCCAGGTGCGACCACCATGCGGAGGGCCCCAGGCTGGCCGCCTTCCAGGCCAGCGCCGTCAGCGGCAGCAGCACGATCCCGCCCAGCCAGGCCAGCGTGATGCCCAGGCTGAGGCCGAATCCTGGCAAGGCGCAGCGGGCCATGGTGTCAGTGCCCTGCTTCGCTGAGCTGGTCGTAGATGCCGCCGTCGGCGAAATAGGTGGCCTGCGCCTTGCGCCAGTCGCCGAACTGCTCGGCCAGGGTGAAGGTCTTCACCGGCGGGAACGTCGTTGCGTACTTCGCCGCCGCGGCGGCATCGCGGGGCCGGTAGTAGTGCTTCGCCACCAGGGCCTGGCCTTCCGGCGAGTACAGGAACTTGAGGTAAGCCTCGGCCACGGCGCGGGTGCCGTGCTTGTCGACCACCTTGTCCACCACCGCCACCGGCGGCTCGGCCAGGATGGTCAGCGAGGGCACGACCACGTCGAACTTGTCCGCGCCCAGCTCCTGCCGCGCCTGCAGCGCCTCGCTTTCCCAGGCGATCAGCACGTCGCCGATGCCGCGCTGGACGAAGGTGTTGGTGGCGCCGCGCGCGCCGGTATCGAGCACCGGCACGTGCTTGTACAGCTGGGCGACGTAGGCGCGCGCCTTGTCCGCGTTGCCGCCGGGCTGCCGCTGGGCCCAGCCCCAGGCGGCCAGGAAGTTCCAGCGTGCGCCGCCGGAGGTCTTGGGATTGGGGGTGATCACCTGAATGCCGTCGCGGACCAGGTCCGACCAGTCGCGGATAGCCTTGGGATTGCCCTTGCGCACCAGGAACACCACGTTCGAGGTGTAGGGCGTGCTGTGCTCGGGCAGGCGCGCCTGCCAATCCTTGGCGAGCAGGCCGCGGTCAGCCAGCACGTCGATGTCCCAGGCCAGGGCCAGGGTGACCACGTCGGCCTCCAGGCCGTCCTGCACCGCGCGCGATTGCTTGCCCGAGCCGCCGTTGGAGGTGGTGATGCGCAGCTCCTTGCCGGTCTGGCGCTTCCAGGAGGCGGCGAAGGCGGTGTCGGCGTCCTTGTAGAGCTCGCGGGTGGGATCGAAGGATACGTTGAGCAGGCGGACGTCCTGGGCATGGACGCTGGCGCCAAGGACGAGGCCGGCGATGGCAAGGAGCAGGGTCGGGCCTGGGGATTTCAAGGTCGGGCTCCAGTGGCGGATGCGGATGGCGGGGGCGCTCGCGCACCCCCGCCCTGACGGCTTTGTCCCATGCCGCACATTCAGAGAGCGTCAGCGGCGTGCTAGGGCTCCGTTCGTCCGGATGGGCTGCCGAGGCAGGTTGCCGGGTTTTCCACGGGCGGCGAAATGATCGATGCGCATAAGCTCATGCGTTCGGCCGTATAGACATCCACATCGATGGCAAAGCCAGACGAACCCCGGTGCGAACCGGGATTCGCAAGCACACACGGGCAGACTTAAAGCGAGTAGTTGCCAAGCACGGCCAGCTTGCTCACCGCCTGCCTGGCGCGGACACGCAGATACCAGGTGCCTGCCTGCGGCCGAGATATCACGATCGCTTCATGATTGCCCGGGTGATCCGCGCTGGCATCCGCATCCGCGCCATCCGCCGCAGGCGCTGCAGACGACTTCGCATACAGCGTGGCGTTGCCCGTTCCTCCGAATGTGCGCAGATGGAGGTAGCGTGCGGTCGACGGAACCTCGATGGCATAGAGCAGGCTGTCACCTTCGGCGATGGACTGTTCCAGACGCAGCACGCCACGCTCCAGCTGGCTGATGGGCTCGACCTGCGTGTCCCTGTACAAGGCTTTCGCCACCGCCGCCCGAGCATCCACGATACCAGCGCCGATCGGCCGGTCCGGCGCAACCGGGAAAACACGCGCGGTATCAACCAGCAGTTCGCGTATCTGCTCGGGGGAAAGCGCCGGGAGACCGGCCTGCTTGACGGCGCTGATCATCAGCGCAGCGACACCGGCGACATGGGCAGCCGCCAATCCCGTACCGCTGGAACCGCTATAGCCGGCTTCGGCTGGCACCGTCGCCCCCTGGTTGGATGTGGACCAGATGAATCCATTCAGCGCGCCATCGATCGACCCACGACCGCCGGGGGCGGCAAGCGCAATACCCGAACCGAAGCTGGAGTCGGCCACACGTTCGCCCGTAAAGCCGCTGGCAGCAACGGCGATGACGCCGGGACAGCTCGCCGGAACCGCCAGGGCCACATCGCCGCCGAAGTTTCCAGCGGGAGCGATCACCACCGTACCGCGGCGATTGGCTTCGGCGATGGCGCTCTGCAGGCTGAAGGTTTCCGTGCAGCCATCTTCGAACCGGTCACCTACACCCAGGTTGATGACTTGTGCCGGATGCTGATTGTCCGGAACGCCCCGGACATGCCCACCCGCTGCCCACAGGATGGCGTCGGTGATGTCCGACAAGTAACCCGCTCCGCAATGCCCCGCCACACGGACCGGCAACACTTTCGCCCGATGGGCAATACCCAAGCTTCGATCCGCGCCGCCAGGCAGCCCTGCGACGATTCCCGCAACCCGCGTACCGTGCCAGCTGCTTGCTTCCCCGCCAGGACCATCGAAGCAGACTTCATAGTCCGAGGTATCGCTCCAGTCGCCCGGATCCCAGCCGCCCGGAGCGCGATCATCCGTCGCACGACCCGAGGTCAAGGCGTCGCGGATAAAGTCGTAGCCAGCATTCGCCAATGAAAGATCCAGATCGGGATGCCGCGTGATGCCCGTATCCAGTACGGCGACGACGACGTCCTTGCCATCGGCGAGTTCCCAGGCCTTCTCGATATTGGCGCCGCCGCGCGGGTCGCTGTAGTTCCAGCGGATGCTGGAAAACGGATGATGGTTGGGCACCAAGGCTCGTGGCGATGCGCCGGCTGCATCCCGCCGAACAGCCTGTGTATGCAAGCGGACGTCACGCTCGACGTGCAGCACGGCAGGGTCGGCTGCGATGGCCTGCATCAGGCTGCGCGCCTGCGCATCGTCCAGTGGCTGCGACACGCTGATCAGGTCGCTGCCCAAGGCAAGCTTGCGCACATGGTGGGCGGTCAGCCGCCCGGTACCCGAGCCCCGGAGCATGAGTTTGTCCAGTCCGCTACGGCTGAGAGCAGCACTCACGTTCTGCACGGCGGCACGCTGATCGTCGGCTTCGGTGCTGCCTTGCCGATAGGTAACGATGAAGCGATGGATCCTGGTGCTATCGAGCGTTCCTTGCGGGGTAGCCCAAGCGGCATCCATGCCGGCATGGGCGTAAGCGAGCGGCATCGCCATCACTGCGGCGATGGCCATGATCGGAATACGGACGAGATGTCGTTTCATGCGAGTACCTCAAAGAAGAAGTCGAGCAACGCTCGAAAAGAGGTGGCCACGGCCGTGCACAGGCCCGAGACTCCCGGTCGCCGCGCAGCGTGCGCACGGCCGGGCCACCAACGCAGTGGCGCGCCCCACACCGCGGAGCGCGCCGCGGTGTCACCAACCGAAACTCACGCCGAGCGTTCCGCTAGACTCGCCGCCGCCGGCGAGCGAACCCGCCAGCAGCAATGCGCCGTTGCCAGGAATGCGTCGCGCGAGACCGGCGGCAAGCGCTCCCTCTCCGCGATAGCCGCCGACGGCCGCACTCACCCGGTTATCGGTGCCCGATGCCGCGGCGATTGCACCGGCCATGCCGGCCAGCGCCGTACCCATCGCGCCTACACGGTTGAGGCGCGTATCGAGCGAGTTGAAGCGGAGATTCACATCTGACTTGAAGGCATCGAAATCCGCGTGGGCGACAAGACCGGCCACCCGTTGATCGGTGTAGGCCTTCGCGTCGCTCGCAGCTTGCCGCGCGCTGCCATCGGCGTACTGCTTCGCGGTGACCAGTGCTTCCTCGACCGGACTTGCGCTGGAGGCTTCGGCAGCTACGCCCTTGGCGATCTTGCTGGCAACTGCGGCTACCGGTGCGGATGGCGCGGCTGAACGAGGTTCCGGCAACGCCGTTGCCTCTGTCGATGCCGGCTCGATTTGCGCCATGCCATTGGATGAACTCCATCCGGGCGTGGTCTTTTCTGCTTCTCCGTTGCCTTCTTCCAGCCGATTCACGCGGTCGTCGAGCTGGCCAAGCTTGCCGTCGACCGCGCTGAAAGCGTCGCCAACGCTTTGGAAGTGCGTGCCCTGGATGGCATACACCGGCCCTGCCATGCCAGCCGCGGTCATGGCGGCTCCGCCGCCAAGCATCTGCGCCATCTGGTCGCCATGCTCGAACAGCTGCCCGCCGTTGACGGCCTCCTTGCTGCCGCTGGCCACGGCACCCGCATTGACATTGCCAAGGGTGGTGCCGCCGGCGCTGTTCAGCGTGATCCTGGCTTTGCCGGCATCGTCGTACTGCACCATCTTGTCGATGACCCCGCTGTCGCCTTCCAGGGCTTCGCGCAGCTGTCGCACATTGACGGCGTCCGTATCTTCGGTGCCGCTCGCCACGTGGACGATCTGGCGGTCATAACCGTTGCGGCCTACGGATACCGTGTGCGGACGATCGGCGATGGAACGCGCGCCCAAGGCCACCGAGCCGGTGGCAGGAGCGTAAGCGCCGAAACCGAGCGCGGTGGCGCGGTCGGCCGCGGCAAAAGCGGCGCTGCCCATGGCAGTGGCGAATTCGCCGCGGGCCGCCGCCGGGCGGGTATCGAAGCGCTGATCGGCGTGGTAGTCGATGCTGCCGATGCCGCCGATCGCGACCGCTCCTGCGCCCTCGACCTTGGCCTGAACGCCTAGTGCCAGGCCGCCGGAAGAATCCGCACCGACCGACGTATTGGAGCCGATCGCAATGGCTACGGGAGAGTTCTTGCCGATGCTCCCGCGGAAGCCCAGTGCCATGCTGTCCCCGGAGCCGCGCTCGATCTGATTGAACGTGCCCAAAGCCGTGGCATAGGGGGCATCGATGCGGTTGCGCGCGCCCACGGCCACGCTGTACGCACCCGCGGCCAGCGAAGAGCCCGCGGCCACGCTGGCGAAACCCTGGGCCGCGCTGCCGTAACCAAGCGAAGTCGATTGCTCGCCGAAGGCGGTAGCGCCCTGCCCCAGCGCCGTCGCACCCAGGCCATGCGCGTAGCTGGCTGCACCGACGGCGGTGCCGTAGTTCTGGCCAGCCTGCGCAGCGCGCCCCAGCGCCAGGCTTTGCGCTCCCTCGGCCGAACTGTCGCCGCCCACCGCCAGGGCGCCCGTGCCGGCGGCGTGGGAGAGGTGTCCTACGGAGATCGCTTCATCGCCATGCGCCTGCGCATCGCTGCCGATGGCGACGCCGAATGCCTTGTTCGCGAGGCTGTTCGCGCCGACAGCCACGCTTTCCTCGCCGGAGCTGCGCGCAAAGAAGCCCAGGGCGAGAGCTTGCTCGCCGCTCGCCTCCGTGCCTGCGCCCAACGCGGTCGAGCCCATGCCCGAGGCGGCGCTGAGCAGGCCCAGCGCCGTCGCCGACTGTTCGCCATCAGCGCTCGCGTAGGCGCCGATGGCGGTGTTGCCGAAGTTGCGCGTGTGCGCGCCGCCACCAATGGCAGTCGAAGAACCGGCTTGCGCCTGGGCCGACTGGCCGATAGCGGTGCTGTCGAGGCCTTCCGCCCTGCTGGCGGAGCCGATCGCCGTTGCGCCGCTCGCGCGGGCCTTGCTGTTGCGGCCCGCGGCGGTCGCTCCCTTGCCTTCGGCGAGCGCGTCGTCGCTGCCGTCGCGCAGCCCGCTGGCTTTGAAATAGCCGGTGGTGTCGCCGATGTCCGAAGACAGCGCATCGAGCTGCGCCTTGTTCACCGCATCGGTGGCTTCGGTACGCGATCACTCACGCTTTCCAACCGAACATCACCGGATATCTGGCACGCGGCGTCCTCCACACACGCATCGTTCAACCCGAAGCCGTCCCTACAGGCCTCGGGGAGTCAAAAGACAGCGTTTTGCGATGGGAGAGAAACTCACGCGGCAGGAAGGAATAAGCGCGCTTTTGCGAGCCTTCCTAGATTCGCGATAAGGAGCCGGCGACGGACGCGGTTCGCGCGACGAAGGCGTAGCCCGCGCCGCGCACCGTGATCAGCGGGAGCACCGGCACGCCCAGCACCTTGGCCTTGCGGCGCAGGCGGTAGATCAGCATCTCCAGGCGATGCGGGTCGAACTCCATGTCGTGGCCGTGCCAGGCGGCGATCAGCACATCGCGCGCCACCGTGGCGCCATCGGCGGCGAACAACAGGTGCAGGACGCAGCGCTCGGAGGCCGACAGCGGGATGCTCGCGCCGGTCGGCGCCAGCAGGTTCCAGGCGTCGGTCGCCAGCCGCCACTCACCGGTGGAGACAGGACTCGGCGTGTCGGTCCCCGCTGCAGCCGCAGCAGGCCGCGGCGCGCCCAACCTGCGCCGCCCGACGCTGCGCAGGCTCGCCGCCAGCAGCGCCAGGCCGGCGGGCTTGCGCAGGTAAATGTCGGCGCCGGCCGTGAGCGCGCGGATTTCGTCGTGCTCGGCCGTGCTCCCGGTCAACACCACGATGCCGATATCCGAGCAGCGGCGCAGATGGCGCGCCACCGAGATGCCGTCCTCGTCCGGCAAGCCCAGATCGAGCACGGCCAGGTCGAAGCGCTCCGCCAGCATGCGGCGATAGAGTTCCGCGGCGCGGCCCACGCCGACGGCTTCGAAGCCGAATTTCAGCAGCCCCGGCACGAGGATCTCCTCGCGCAGCCGGCCATCGTCTTCCAGCACGGCCACCCGCCATGCGCCTTGCCCGTTCGGTGAGGAACCCGTCGCTTCCATCTGCGTCACTGCCGTCATCCGCTGCCGCGGACGTTATAGCAGCGCCGCGGGACGGTCGGTAAATGGACGTCCAAACGAAGATGCTTCGCGCGTGCGATTCCGGCATTTCCCGCCAGCAAAGTCCGAGACGCGACACGATTACTGCCCGCTCGCCGTCGTTCCCTCGGGCACAAAACGCAGGCATAAAAAAACGCGGCAGCTCGCGCTGCCGCGTTTTTTACCAGCAGACGGCTTAGCCGACCGCGGCGTCCTTCAGCTTCTTCAGCGGGCGGATCTTGACCTTCACCGTGGCCGGCTTGGCGGCGAACCACTGCTCTTCCTTGGTGAAGGGGTTGATGCCCTTGCGCTTCGGCTTGGCCGGTACGCTGACGGCGGTGATCTTCAGAAGACCCGGCAGCGTGAACGAGCCGTGGCCCTTCTTGTGCACCGAACCGGCAACCGCGTGCTCGAGCGAAGCCAGCACGGCGCGCACGTCCTTGGCCACGACACCGCTGGCTTCAGCGATGTGGGCGACCAGGCCGGACTTGCTCAGAGCGTCCTTGATCGGCTTCAGCGCAGCCGGCTTGGCGGCAGCCTTGGCGGTGGTCTTCTTGGCGGCTTTCTTGGCCATACATTCCCCGTAGTTTTGATGGGTTTGGTTGAAACCTGTGCCTTCCGGCAGGTGGAATGTATGGCATGTGAGCGATGCCGCCAAGACGCAAACGCATAAATGTGTCTTACGGCATGGTGTTTTTTGCGACCGCGTCGTGCCGAAGGGTGGTTTTTCAGGCGAAAGATGCCCTTTCGCGATCCTGCTCGGTGATGCCGGGCCTGATTTGCAGGGGTGGCGGAACGGCCGGCCATGGGTGCGCCGGCACGGGTTTCGCTGCATGCCCGGCGTGACTGCCGTGTGCAAGCGCGGATACGAAAAGGCCCGCTCCGCGGTGGCGTCGCCACCTGGGAGCGGGCCCGGCATCCCGCGAAATCATGCAGAGCTCAGCGCCCGAAGATGATTTCCTTGCCTTCGTGATCGCGGTCCCAGCCGCGCAGCTCGTCGCGGATATGGGCGATGCGCTGACGGCCGAGCGCATTGCGCTCCTCGTCCAGCACCTGTCCGTCCAGCAGCTCGGCCAGCCGCTGCGCGGTCGGCAGCATCGCGTCCCAGGCGTCGAGCGCGGGGATCGGCGCCGGCAGGGTCATGAAGAAGCTCAGGCCCGGCGAGCGCAGCGCGTCGAGGCGGCTCAGGTCGAAATTGCCCGGCTTGAGCATGTTGGCCACGCTGAAGATCGGTCCGTGCTCACGCTTGCCGTCGAGCAGGCGGTGGTAGATGCCCATGTCGCCGAATTCGAGGCCGGCCTTCTCCGCCGCCACGATCAGGTCGGGGCCGAGGAAGACCGAGCCTTCGCGCGCCACCACGAACAAGGTGACGATGCGCTCGACCGGCAGCTGCGCCGGGCGCTTGCCCAGCTCGGAACGCGGCGGCACACGGGGAGCGGCAGGCGGCGGCACCGGCTCCTGCGCGCGCGGCCGGACGTCGAGGGGCCTGGTGTCGACGGGCCTGCTGTCACTGGGGATGGGCTCCACCGGCGCGGCCTTCACCGGCTGGTCGACATGCCCCTGCGCGGCCAGGAACTGCTCCGGTGGCGCGCGCAGCGCCTCGATGATCGATGCCGCGGCGCCCATCGGCCTGGCGCTCACCGGTGCCGGTGCGACGCGCTCGCTGGACAGCGTGGCGCCGAGCTTCTCCAGTTCCTCGCGCAGGCCCATGTCCAGCTCGCCCTGCTTCGGCTTGGGCGGGTCGAGCGGATCGAGGCGGAAGTCGTCGCGCGCGTGGAACGACGGCGCGTCGTCGGCGACCTCGATGTCTTCGCCGAAGGTCGGCTCGCGCCGCTCCTCGCCGCCTGTGGCGGGCGCGCGGCGGCGGCCCTGCTCTTTGCGCGGCTGGCCGAACAGCCAGATCAGGCCCAGCACGATCGCACCCACGATCAGCAGCGGAATGCCGACCGCGGGGTTCCAGACGAAGGCGAGCACGGGTTGCATGGTCATGTAAGAGTCCTCAGGCTGCGCCGGCGAGTTTGGCTGCTTCGGCCAGGTCCACCTGTACCAGGCGCGACACACCGGGTTCGCGCATGGTCACGCCGCACAACTGCGACGCGGCTTCCATGGTGGCCTTGTTGTGGCTGACGAAAATGAACTGCACCTTCTCGCTCATCTCCTTCACCATGCTGGAGAAGCGGCCCACGTTGGCTTCATCCAGCGGCGCATCCACCTCGTCCAGCAGGCAGAACGGCGCGGGATTGAGGCCGAAGATGGCGAACACCAGCGACACCGCGGTGAGCGCCTTCTCGCCACCGGACAGCAGCGAGATGTTGGACACGCGCTTGCCCGGAGGGCGGGCCATGATGGCCACGCCGGTGTCGAGCAGGTCGTCGCCGGTCAGTTCCAGGTAGGCGTGGCCGCCGCCGAACAGGCGCGGGAACAGCTCCTGCACGCCGGCGTTGACGCGGTCGAAGGTTTCCTTGAAGCGCTGGCGGGTTTCGCGGTCGATCTTCTTGATCGCGCCTTCCAGCGTGTCCATCGCGCTGGTCAGGTCGGCCAGCTGGTTGTCCAGGTAGTTCTTGCGCTCGCTCTGTTCGGCATGCTCCTGGATCGCGGCCAGGTTGACCGGCTCCAGGCGCTGGATCTTCTGCCCGATGTCGGTGAGCGCGCCGCGCCACTGCGAGGCGTCGGCGTCTTCCGCCAGCTCGGCCAGCAGCGGTTCCAGCTCCAGGCCGGAGGCGGTGATCGCTTCGGCCAGCTGCTGTGCGCGCAGCTGCAGGGCCTGCGCGGCGAGGCGCTTCTGCGACAGGCTTTCGCGCAAGGTATGCAGGCCTTGCTCGATGCGCTGGCGCTCCTGCTCCAGGCGGCGGAATTCCGCATCGCAGTCTTCCACCGCGCGGCGCGCTTCGACCAGCTGCTTGTCCACCAGCAGGCGCTGGTCCAGGTAGGTCTGGCGCTCGGCCTCGAGCTCGGCGATGGGATCGGAGCCGGCGGCGAGCTGTTCGGTGATCTCGCTGCGGCGCGAGGCGATCTGGCGGATCTGCGTGTCCATGCGCGACAGCGCCTGGTCCAGCGAAGCCAGCGCGGAGCGCTTGGATTCCATCGACAGCGCCAGCGCATGCGCCTGGTCGGCGGCCTCGCGCGCATTCATGCGCGCTTCCTCGCGCGATTCCAGCAGGGCGCGGCGCTCGTTCTCCAGCTCGCGGCGCTGGTCTTCCAGGTCGCCCATATGGTTGACCGATTCGTCCAGGCGCGCACGCGCGTCGCGGATCTGGCTCTGCAGTTCGTCCAGCTGGCCGATGATCTCGCCCAGCTCGCCGGAGACCTTCTCGGCGCGGGCGCGGGCGGTTTCCATCTTGCCGCGGTGGCTCTGCAGCTGACCGGCGAGTTCGGACTGGCGGCGGTGGGCGTTGTACAGCTCGCGCTGCGCGTCGTCGCGCGCGCGCTCGGCTTCGAACTTGCGCGTGCGCAGGTCGTCGAGCTGGCTGGTGGCCTCCTCGATGCGCGCTTCCAGCGTGGCGATCTGTTCGGCCAGCAGGCGCATCTCGCGCTCGCGCGCCAGCACGCCGACCTGGTTGCCCTGCGCGCGGCGCACGCGGGCCCAGCCGGGACCGAGCCATTCGCCGGTGCGCGTCATCACCGACTGGTACGGCGCCAGCGCGGACAGGCCGGCGACGCGCTGGTGCGCTTCGTCGAGATGTTCGGCGGTGAGCACATGGCTGAGGATCGAGATCGCCGCGGCCGGGCCGCGCACATGCGCCGCCAGCGTGCCGGCGGTGTTGGCGCCGCCCTCGGCCGCATCCAGCAAGGCCAGGTCGGCCTCCTTGAGGTCGCCGAAGTCCTTGGCGTAGTCGTGCGCGCCGTCGACCAGCACGCTGTCGAGGAAGCCGGCCAGCGCGGTTTCCACCGCGGTCTCCCAGCCCGCTTCGACCTGCAGCGATTCGCCCAGGCGGCGTGACTTGTCCAGGCCCAGCCGGGCCAGCCAGCCGCTGGCCGCGCTTTCTTCCTGGCCCAGCGCGGCATGCTGCAGCGCCTCGAGCGAGGACTGCCGGCCGCGCGCGGACTGCAGCTGCTGGCGCGCCTCGTTGAGCGCGGACTGCACCTGGCGTTCTTCGTCCAGCACCTGCTCGTGGCCGAGCTTGTGCTGGTCGAGCAGGCCGCCGAGGGTTTCCAGGCGTTCGCGCTGGGTCTCGTGCTCGCCCTGCAATTGTTCGAACGAAGCGTCCAGCGCCTCGATATCGGTGGCCTTCTGCTCGCTCTCCAGTGCCTCGCGGCGCCTGGCCAGGTCGAGCGACTGGCGATCCAGATAGGCCAGCTTGGTGCGCTCCACTTCCGCCGCGCGCGCGGATTCGCCGGCGGTGCGGGTGTAGGCGTCCCAGCGCTGCTGCCAGTCGGACAGCTTGGTTTCGGTGTCGCGCTGCGCGTCGGCAGTGTCGTCCTGCATCTGCTGCAGGGCTTCCAGCCTCGGTTCGCCTTCGGCCAGCGCCAGGCGCAGGCTCTCGGTCTGTTCGCGGTCGGTGGCGATATGCGCGGCCAGTTCCTCGTGCTCGCGCTCGGCTTCGGCGTGGGCGCGCTGCAGGCGGTCGGCGGTCTCGCGGTTGAAGCGCACCTGCTGCTCGACGCGGGCGATCTCGGCGCCGACCTTGTACACCTCGCCCTGCACCTGGTTCAGGTGCTCGTTGGCGCCGGTGTGGCGCTCGCGCACGCTTTCCAGCTGCGCTTCGACGTGGCGCTGCCCGGCCAGGCGCTTCTCGATCTCGATCTCGGCGGCGGACAGGCCGGCGCCCTCGCCGTCGTGCTGGCTCTTCAGGCCGCGGTATTCCAGTGCGCGCAGCTCGGCTTCCTTGCGCGTCTGTTCTTCTTTCAGCGCCTTCCAGCGCTCGGCGGCGCGGGCCTGGCGGTTGAGGTGCTCGAGCTGCTTGTCCACCTCGTCGCGCACGTCTTTGACGCGGTCGAGGTTCTCGCGGGTGGACTTGATGCGGCTCTCGGTCTCCTTGCGGCGCTCCTTGTACTTGGAGATGCCGGCGGCTTCCTCCAGGTGCACGCGCAGTTCCTCGGGCGCGGCCTCGACGATCTGGCTGATCATGCCCTGCTCGATAATCGAGTAGCTGCGCGGCCCCAGGCCGGTGCCCAGGAACAGGTCGGTGATGTCGCGGCGGCGGCAGCGCGCGCCGTTGAGGAAATAGGCGGACTGGCCGTCGCGGGTGACCTGGCGCTTCACCGAGATCTCGGCGTACTGGCCGTACTCGCCCTGGATGGTGCCGTCGCTGTTGTCGAAGATCAGCTCGACCGTGGCCTGGCCGACCGGCTTGCGCGAGTTGGAGCCGGAGAAGATCACGTCGGTGAGCGAGTCGCCGCGCAGGCGGCTGGCCGCGCTCTCGCCCATCACCCAGCGGATGGCGTCGATGATATTGGACTTGCCACAGCCGTTCGGGCCCACCACGCCGGTCATATTGGTCGGCAGGTGCAGGGTGGTCGGGTCGACGAAGGACTTGAAGCCGGCGAGTTTGATCGTGGTCAGGCGCATGCGGATTCCGCGGCAGCTGGAGAGGGGCTTGCGATTCGGCTCGAAGCCCCTCTCCCGTCGGGAGAGGGGTTGGGGTTGGGGTGAGGGTACGGGCGGAGCGGACCGCCCCGCTCCGCCCGTACCCTCATCCGCCTGCCGGCACCTTCTCCCGGAGGGAGAAGGATTCCAGCGGGAAGACTGAGGGACCCAGAATAAGGCCTATGTCCGTGCTGCTCAAAGGCTTTCAGGTGTCCGGCGGACGCGCATCGATGGAAAGCGCGTGGATCCCGTTGTCCATCAAGCCCTCCAGCGCCGCATAAATCATGCGGTGGCGCTGCAGCGGCGACTTGCCGGCGAACACGGGGCTGACGATGCGCACGTGGAAATGGCCCTTGCCGGCGTTGGCGTGGCCGGCGTGCTTGTGGCCTTCGTCCGCGACTTCCAGCTCGACCGGCGCCAGCGCGGCCTGCAGGCGTTCGCGGATCTGGATGGCCATGGCGGCGCTCATGCTCAGGGCAGCACCTTGCGGAAGGGTTTGACCGAGACGCCAGCATAGACCCCGGCCGCCACGTAGGGGTCGGCATCGGCCCAGCTCTGCGCATCGGCCAGGCTGGCGAACTCGGCCACGATCAGGCTGCCGCTGAAACCGGCGCTGCCCGGATCTTCCGCATCGATGGCCGGGAACGGACCGGCCAGCAGCATGCGGCCCTCGGCCTGCAGCTGCTGCAGGCGGGCCACGTGAGCCGGACGCGCGGCGAGGCGCTTTTCCAGCGAATCGGGAATATCGGTACCGACAATGGCGTACCACATGGCTCAGGCCTCCGGACGCATGTAGGGGAACAGCAGCACGTCGCGGATCGACGTGGCGCCGGTAAGCAGCATCACCAGGCGGTCGATGCCGATGCCGAGGCCGCCGGTGGGCGGCAGGCCTACTTCCAGTGCGCGGATGTAGTCCGCGTCGAAGTGCATGGCCTCGTCGTCGCCGGCGTCCTTGGCCGCGACCTGGGCGCGGAAGCGTGCTTCCTGGTCTTCTGGATCGTTGAGCTCGGAGAAGCCATTGGCCAGCTCGCGGCCGTTGACGAACAGCTCGAAGCGGTCGGTGATGCCCTGATCCGTGTCGCTCTCGCGCGCCAGCGGCGAGACTTCGACCGGATGCTGGGTGATGAAGGTCGGCTGGATCAGCGTGTGCTCGACGGTCTTCTCGAAGATCTCCAGCAGCAGCTTGCCCCAGCCGTAGCCCGGCTTGACCTGGCAGCCCAGGCGCCTGGCGTGCGCGGCCATGGCCTCGCGCTCGCGCAGCTCCTCGCGGCGGATCTCGGGGTTGTGTTCCAGCACCGCGTCTTCCATCGACCAGCGGCGGAACGCCGGGCCGAGATCGATATCGGCGCCATCCCAATGGATCTGCGTGCTGCCGATGACGTTGGCGGCGGCGTCGCGGATCACGCCCTCGGTGAGGTCCATGATCTCGGTATACGTGGCGTAGGCCTGGTACAGCTCGAGCATGGTGAATTCGGGGTTGTGCCGGGTCGACACGCCCTCGTTGCGGAAATTGCGGTTGATCTCGTACACGCGGTCGAAGCCACCGACCACCAGGCGCTTCAGGTACAGCTCCGGCGCCACGCGCAGGTACAGGTCCAGGTCCAGCGCGTTGTGGTGGGTGATGAAGGGCTTGGCCGTGGCGCCGCCGGGGATGATCTGCATCATCGGCGTTTCCACTTCCATGAAGCGGTAGGGCTCGGCTTCGAGCCACTTGCGCATGTAGCCGATGATCTTCGAGCGCAGCACGAAGGCGCGGCGCGATTCCTCGGTGACGATCAGGTCGACGTAGCGCTGGCGATAGCGCTGCTCGACGTCGGCCAGGCCATGGAACTTGTCCGGCAGCGGGCGCAGGCTCTTGGTCAGCAGGCGCAGCGCATCGACCTTGACCGACAGCTCGCCGGTTTTGGTACGCATCAGCACGCCCTCGGCGCCGACGATGTCGCCGGAATCCCAGCCCTTGAACGCGTCGTAGGTCGCCTCGCCCAGCGTGCCCTGGTGGATGAAGAGCTGGATGCGGCCGGACATGTCCTGCACCTGCACGAAGCTGACCTTGCCTTGCACGCGCTTGAGCACGATGCGGCCGGCCATCTTCACGCGGCGCGCGAGCGCGTCGATCGCCTCGGCGGTGTGCACGTCCTTGTCGGCGTATTCGGTCTGCAGGTCGCCGGCGAAGGCGTCGATCTTGAAGTCGTTCGGGAACGCGACGCCCTGCCCGCGCAGCGCTTTGAGTTTCTCGCGGCGCTCTGCAATCAACTTGTTCTCATCGATGGGCAGGATGTCTGTCGGTTCGCTCATGCTGGTTCCGTGGTGTCGACCGTCGAAGTGGCGACGGCCTGGGTGTTGGCTAATGGCCGAATAAAGCGGGATGGTTCTTTTTCAGGACGCTGTACGGGATGACCGACCAGTCCGGGTTGTCGCAGTTACGGGCGACGCGCGCGAAGTAGGCGCCGACGTACAAGCCCTTGTCGGTGAGATACCACGGACCGAAGTCCCACACGCCGGGATCGGCGTAGTTGCAGCCGTCTTCGTCGCCGTCGCTCTTCATGGCGTCCGGATAGAGCTGCTTGAACAGCTTCACCACGGCCGGCGCGTAGACCTTCTCGCGGTACTGGAACCACGCGTCGGAACGCTCGGCCGGCTGGTTGCCGCTGCCCAGCCAATACAGGTCTTCCAAGGCCAGCTGCTTGCCGGTGGCCGTGTCTATCGTGGTGCCGTCGATGCCGAAATCCGGATGCGCCGCGCCATAGCAGGACCAGCTGCTGGACACGGCGTAGCTGACGAAGCGCTCGTTGAGATAGTGGCTGGACACGTCCACCGAGTCCGCGCCCGAGCCGCCCTCGCCGTTCGCGCAGCCGAAATACGCCTGCAGGCCGGCATAGAAACCGGCGTCGATGGTGCGGTTGATCGCGGCCATCGCCGCCTCGGGATAGCCGCCGACCACGTGGAACATGGCGACCTTGGACAGCGGCTCGGAGAACCACTGGAGCTGGTATTTGCCACCGAAGGTTTCCTGCTTGCCCGGTACGAAATGGAGATCGGCCAGGCGCAGCTTTTCGTAGTCCGACAGCGGGCGGGCGAACTTCAGATCCGGCCGCGGCTCATGCACCGAACCGGCGGCCACCGCGTGCAGCTCGACCGGCAGGCTCGCCCCCTTGCCGCTGGTGAAGCTGCCCTTGAAGCCGTCGCCCGTCCTGGCCAGCGTGAAGTGATCCGACTTCGCTTCGTCGCTGTCGTAGGCGGCCGAGCTGAGCTTGTAGCCCTGCTTGCCGGGCTCGCCGCGCAGCGGAATGTCCTGCCGGTACTTCTCGTAGAAATAGGTGCCGGACACGCTGCCGTCGGATTCATCCAGCTGCATCACGATCGGATACTTGCCGACGGTGCCGCGCAGCAGGCGGCTTTCCGCGTGCAGCGTGCCGGCGGCCAGCAGGCCTAGCGCGAACAGGGCGATCGATGCGGTTCTCACGCGGGGGTTCTTCCTTGTGTCCTGAGTTCGCACGACGGCGCGGGCAAGCGCTGCATGCTCAATCTTCCTTGCCGACCGCGTGCTTCACCGCATGCTTGGTGGCGTTCCAGCCGTCACGCGCGCCGTGGCCGATCTTCAGGCCGACATCCTTCGCACCGTGACCGACCTTCAGGCCGGCATCCTTCGCGCCGTGACCGACCTTCAGGCCGGCATCGCGCGCGCCATGGCCCACTTCGACGCCGGCATCGCGTGCGCCATGCCCGACCTCGACGCCGGCATCGCGCGCGCCGTGGCCGACCTTGACGGCGGTGTCGCGGGTCGCGTGGCCGACGTCGCGGCCGGCGTCGCCGGCCGCATGGCCGGCTGCCTTGGCGTCCTGCTTGATGCCCTGCCCCGTGCTTTCCTGCGCGTTTGCGAAGCCGACACCTGCCGCCAATACCGCACAGGCGATCAGGACCCGGGAGATCTTGTGGCTGTTCATGCGGACACCTCGTCGGTGGTCAGGTGGATGCGATGGCCGGGCGCTCAGGCGTCGATGCGCTTGGCGCCCGCGTCGAGGCCGGCCTTCAGGCTGCCCTCGACGAATTCGTCGAGATCGCCGTCCAGCACCTTCTGCGTATCCGAGCGCTCGATGCCGGTGCGCAGGTCCTTGATGCGGCTCTGGTCCAGCACGTAGTTGCGGATCTGGCTGCCCCAGCCGATGTCGGACTTGGTTGCTTCCAGCGCGTCCTTCTCGGCGTTGCGCTTCTGCACCTCGAGCTCGTACAGCTTGGCCTTCAGCATCTTCATCGCGCGGTCGCGGTTGGCATGCTGGCTGCGCTCGGTCTGGCAGGCCACCACCACGCCCGAAGGCATGTGGGTGATACGCACGGCCGATTCGGTCTTGTTCACGTGCTGGCCGCCGGCGCCGGAGGAGCGGTACACGTCGGTGCGCAGGTCGGCCGGGTTGATCTCGATATCGATGTCGTCGTCGACTTCCGGCGACACGAACACCGAGGTGAAGCTGGTGTGGCGGCGGTTGTCGGAGTCGAACGGGCTCTTGCGCACCAGGCGGTGCACGCCGATCTCGGTCTTCAGCCAGCCGTAGGCGTAATCGCCTTCGACGCGGAAGGTGGCGGACTTGATGCCGGCCACGTCGCCGCCGCTGACTTCCAGCAGCTCGGCCTTCCAGCCGCGCGACTCGGCCCAGCGCAGGTACATGCGCAGCAGGATTTCGGCCCAGTCCTGCGCCTCGGTGCCGCCGGCGCCGGCCTGGATGTCCACGAAGGCGTTGGAGGCGTCCATCTTGCCGGAGAACATGCGCTGGAATTCCAGCTTGCTGACCTTGGCGTCGAGCTTGCCGAGGTCGCTGACGATGGACAGCACGGTGGACTCGTCGTCGTCGGCGACCGCCATCTCGAGCAGGTCGCCCGCGTCGGCGAGGCCGGCGGTCAGCGTGTCGATGCCGTTGACGATGGTTTCCAGGCGGGCGCGTTCGCGGCCCAGCTCCTGCGCGCGCGGCGGATCGTCCCATACGTTGGGACTTTCCAGTTCGCGGCTTACTTCTTCGAGGCGCTCACGCTTGGTGGCGTAGTCAAAGATACCCCCTAAGCGACTCGACGCGGCCCTTGAGGTCCGCGATCTGCGCAAGGATCGGATTGGTCTCGATCATGGATGTATTTGGCTGGGAAAATGGCCAAACAGGATAACAGGCGCACCTCACCCCGGGTAGGTTGGGGTGCGCCGCAGGCAAACCCCAACGGACGTCCGGTCAACATGGACGATCCGTTGGGGCTATCACCCCAACCTACAGTGCTTGCTGGTGCACCCCGCGCACGGCGCGCCCCGACGGATCGGCCGCCGCGGCGAAGGCCGGATCCCAGGCCAGCGCGGCCGGCGAGGAACAGGCGATCGACTTGCCGCCCGGCACGGTGGCCGCACAGGCTTCGCCGGGGAAGTGCTGCTCGAAGATGCGCCGGTACAGATAGGCCTCCTTGGTCGCCGGCGGATTGTGCGGGAAGCGGGTGGAGGCGGCGGCGAATTCGCGGTCGCTGACCACTTGTTCGGCATGCGCCTTCAGCCCGTCGATCCAGCCGTAGCCGACACCGTCGCTGAACTGCTCCTTCTGCCGCCACAGGATCGAATCCGGCAGCGCGCCCTGGAAGGCTTCGCGCAGCACCGCCTTCTCGATGCGGCCGTGGCCGGCCATCTTGTACTTCGCATCCAGGCCCATCGCTACGTCGAGGAACTCCAGGTCCAGGAACGGCACCCGCGCCTCCACGCCCCAGGCCATCATCGCCTTGTTGGCGCGCAGGCAGTCGAAGCTGTGCAGGGCGTCGAGCTTGCGCACGGTTTCCTCGTGGAAGGCCTCCGGCGACGGCGCCTTATGGAAATAGAGGTAGCCGCCGAAGATCTCGTCCGAACCCTCGCCCGACAGCACCATCTTCACCCCCATCGCCTTGATGCGCCGGGCCAGCAGGTACATCGGGGTGGACGCGCGAATGGTGGTGACGTCGTAGGTCTCGATATGGCGGATCACTTCCGGCAGCGCGTCCAGCCCTTCCCAGAAGGTGTAGACGAAGCCGTGGTGCACGGTGCCCAGCGCGTCGGCGGCGATCCGGGCGGCGGCCAGGTCCGGCGAGCCTTCCAGGCCGATCGCGAACGAATGCAGCCGCGGCCACCAGGCTTCGCTGCGGTCGTCGTCCTCGATGCGCTCGCGTGCGAAGCGTGCGGCGCACGCTGCCACCAGCGAGGAATCCAGGCCGCCGGAGAGCAGCACGCCGTAGGGCACGTCGGTCATCAGCTGGCGGTGCACGGCCTGTTCGAAGGCCTGGCGCAGTTCGGCAGGTTCCAGCTGTTGGCCGTGGGTGACTTCGTAGGAGCGCCAGTTCCTGCGGTAGTAGCGCGTCACTTCGCCGCTGGCGCTGTCGTAGACGTGGCCCGGCGGGAAGCTCGCGACGTCCGCGCAGACGCCGACCAGGGCCTTCATCTCCGAGGCCACGCACAGCCGCCCTTCCCCATCGTGGCCCCAGTACAGCGGGCAGACGCCGAGTGGATCGCGGGCGATCAGGTAGCGCTGGGTGGCGGCGTCCCACAGCGCAAAGGCGAAGATGCCGTTGAGCTGCTTGATGCCGCGCGCCAGGAATTCCTCCGGCCCCAGTTCGCGGTAGAGCGCGTTGATCACTTCGCAGTCGGAGCCGGTGGTGAAGTCGTAGCCGCTGGCGGCGCGCAGTTCGCGGTGGTTGTAGATCTCGCCGTTCACCGCCAGAGCCAGGCTCTCGTCGCGCGAACGCAGTGGCTGCGAGCCGCTGGCCGGGTCGACGATGGCCAGGCGCTCGTGCACCAGGATCACGCCGGCGTCGACGAAGACGCCGCTCCAGTCCGGCCCGCGATGGCGCTGGCGCTGCGAGAGTTCCAGCGCCTGGCGGCGCAGGGCAGCCAGGTCGTCGCCGGGTTGCAGGTCGAACATGCCGAAGATGGAACACATGGTTGACGCTCCTCAGGGGTGATGACGCGCAAAACTTAAGTACGGGGGAAAAAGAAAGGGCCCGCTTGTCGGCGGGCCCTTTGCGTGATTCTGGAGACTTGTTTCGTGTCTACACGCCGGCCCACCCGTCGATGCGGGGATTGTTATTGGCGTTGTTATTCAGCGCGTTCGCGGATGCGCTCAAGCCGGCCGCGGAGGCGGCGAAGGCGGTGCGCTGGATGGCGAAGGCGGAGGACATGAGGTCGACTAGAGCACAGGCATGCTGCGGCGCGCAAGAGGATTTTTTACCTTCCTCGCGGCTGGCGTAGCTTGGGGTGAGCGCAGCGAACCCCAACGGTGCGACAGCGGGCGGGGTCCGTTGGGTTCGCCTATGGCTCACCCCAACCTACGTGCTGACCCAGTTCCGCGCTTCTTCCAACTGCGCCGTCTCGTACAAGCGGAACTCCCCCGGCGACAGAAACCCCAGCGCCTTGGCCAGGTTGCGCATCCAGCCCACGTCGGTGACCAGCGCCGCGCGTTCCCAGCCGCTGAAATGGCGGAAGCCCAGCTTGGCGTCGTCCCACATGGCCGCGGCGTCGAAGCCGGTGAAGTCCTGGTCGATATGGAAGATCACCCGCAGCTTGCGATTGAGCGCGAACGCCGCCTCGATATCCGGAATCACCACCCGCTCGTAGTCCGCCGCGGTGACCTGGTTGTGCGCGGTGAAACCGATCACGCCGGGCGGCAGGCTGGTCATCTGCACGATCATGGCATCAGCTCCTCGATGGTCGAGACTGACGCTATCCAAGCGCGCCGCTCGTTGCGCCGACAGCTAGGCGCCGTGAAGAACCGCCCAACAAATCACCGGCGGCAAATCAAAGCGGCTCGATATGCCGCAGCAGCAGGCGCGGGCTTTCGCGTCCCTGCCAGTCGTTGATGGTCAGCTCGTAGGCCGCGCGCAGGCGCGTCGGCGGCGGCTGGCCGGTGTAGGCGCCGAACATCACGGCGTCGAGCACGGCGCCGTCGCGCGGATCGCTCAGGCTCAGGCGCAGATGGGTTTCGCCCATCACCCGCCAGCTCGCGCAGGCGAATTCGTTGTCGAACACCGGCTCCGGGAACGCCTGGCCCCACGGGCCGCCATAGCGCAGCTGGCGCGCCAGCTCCAGGGTGGCGGCGCCGGGCGGCAGTTCGCCGTCGGTGTAGAGCACGTGTTCCAGGCAGGTCTCGTCCAGCCATTCGCGCGCGATCGCGTCGAAGGCGCTGGCGAAGCGGGCGAAGTCGCTCGCCTTCAGGCTGAGGCCCGCGGCCATGGCGTGGCCGCCGAAGCGTTCGATCAGGCCGGGCTGGCGCGCATCGATCGCCGCCAGCGCATCGCGGATATGAAATCCGGCGATGGAACGGCCGGAGCCGCGCAATTCGCCGGTGTTGTCCTCGCTGGCCGGAGCGAACGCGAATACCGGGCGATGCAGCCGTTCCTTCAGCTTGGAGGCGACCAGCCCGACCACGCCGGCATGCCAGGAGGGTTCGAACAGCGCCACGCCGACCGCGTCGATATCGGCGGCGCGCGCCACCATCACTTCGGCCTCGGCCACCATGGTGGCCTGCAGTTCGCGGCGTTCCTGGTTGATCGCGCTCAGTTGCTCGGCGTAGCGGCGCGCCACGTTGGCATCGTCGGTCAGCAGGCATTCCACGCCCAGGCGCATGTCTTCCAGGCGGCCTGCGGCATTCAGGCGCGGCCCCACCGAATAACCCAGGTCGCTGGCGCACAAGGTGGCGACGCTGCGCTTGCCCGCATCGACCAGCGCCGCGATGCCGGCGCAGCCGCGGCCGGCGCGGATGCGCTTGAGGCCCGCCTCGACCAGCACGCGGTTGTTGTAGTCCAGCGGCACCAGGTCGGCGACCGTGCCCAGCGCGACCAGATCCAGCAGCGTGGACAGATCCGGCTCCTTGCCGGCGCCGAACGCGCCCTGCCCGCGCAGCGTCGAACGCAGCGCGAGCAGCAGATAGAACATCACGCCGACGCCGGCCAGCGCCTTGCTGGGGAATGCATCGCCGGCCAGGTTCGGATTGACCATCGCATCGGCCGCGGGCAACTGCTCGCCGGGCAGATGGTGGTCGGTGACGATGACGCGGATACCCAGCGCCTGCGCCGTGGCGACGCCGGCCAGGCTGGCGACGCCGTTGTCGACCGTGATGATCAGCTGCGGCTGTGGGTGCAGCGATTCGACCAGGGCCGTGCTCAGGCCATAGCCGTGGATAAAGCGATTCGGCACGGCGTAATCGACCTGGCGCGCGCCAAGCATGCGCAGGCCGCGCACGGCGACCGCCGTACCGGTAGCGCCGTCGCAGTCGTAGTCGCCGGCGATCAGGATGCGCCAGTCGCCGCGGATCGCTTCGACCAATAGCTCCACCGCGCGCTCCATCCCGCCGAGCTGATGCGGAGCCAGCATGCAGGCGAGCCGGTGGTCGGCGTCGGCCGGGCTCAATACGCCGCGCGCCGCATAGATCTGCCGCAGCACCGGATGCACCGCGTCGCTCCAGCCCTGCGGCTCGCCCTTCGGCGTGCGGCGACGCAGGCTAAGCAACTGGCTCATCGGCGGCCACCGCGCCAGAAACGCAGGCGATGCCAGGGGCGATGCAGCCAGCGCTCGCCGCTGGCGAAGGACAGTTGCAGCGGCGCGGCGGCGAGGCGTTGCAGCGTCGGCCACCAAGTGCCGCCGATCTCGGTCGCCTGCAGATCCTGCAGGTCGATCAGCCAGCCAGGGCCGGCCTTCGCGATCGCCTCGGGCGTACGCGGCACGACGCCGACACCAGCCCGCGCCGCCAGCGCACCCAGCAGCACGTCATCGCTGACGCAGCCAGCCAGGGCGCTGCGCACGACAGTAGGCAAACGGCCACCGCCCCACAGCCACAAGCTGTTCACCGGCGGCAGGCCGCGTTCGCGGCGTTCGGCATTCAAGGGATGCTGGTGCAGCAATACCTGCGCCTCGGTCAGGATCACCCGCCAGCGGCGCCCTTCCGCTCCTTCCGGCAGATGCTGCACCAGGTTCTCGCCCAGCGCCTGGTCGGGCGAGGCGAACGCGGGCAAGGCGAGACCCGGCGGCACGCGCACGTGCCAGCGATCCGGCGTGCCCAGCTCCAGGCTCATGCCGGCGTCGGCGAACACCGGCAGCAGCGGTTCGGCCAGCGCGCGGGCGTCGTCCATGCTCAGCTGCAGCTGGCCGCAGGCGAGCAGGCGTGCGCCGTTGAGGTCGGGCTGGATCCACGCCGGATCGGCGCTCAGCCAGGTCGCCTCGCCGGCATCGCCGGCCAGCAGTTCGCGCGTCAGCGCGGCCGGCGCGAAACCATCGGCGCAGTCGAAGTAAGCGGCCAGGCCGCCGAGAAAACCGTGCGGGCCGTCCTCGATGCGCTCGGCGCGCACCAGCCAGACGCGCAGCGGATGATCCGGCTCGAAGCGCGGCAGGTCGGGCAGCCACAGTTCCAGCGGTCGGGCCACGTGCGCCATCGGCTCAGGCCTCCAGCAGCTCGTACAGCTCCAGCCACTGGGCTTCGAGCGTTTCCTTCTCGCGGCGCAGTTCGCCCTGGCGCTGGCCGAGCTTCATCATCTCGCCGGTGGAGCCATGGTAGGTGTCGGGGTGGGCAAGCGTCGTTTCCAGCGTGGCGAGTTCGGCGTCGATCGCGGCCATGCGCGTCTCGATCTTCTTCACCTTCTGGCGCGTGATCTTGTCGTTCTCGCGCTGCGCGGCGGCGGCACGGCGACGGTCGGCGGCGGAAACGGACGGCGTGCCGCCGGCTTCCGCGTTTTTCTTCGGCGCCGAGCCGCGGGAGCGCAGCCAGCGGGCGTAGTCGTCGAGGTCGCCGTCGAAGCCTTCCATCTTGCCGTCGGCGACGCGCCAGAAGTTGTCGCAGACCATGCCCAGCAGATGGCGGTCATGCGAGACCAGCACCAGCGCGCCATCGAAATCGGCCAGCGCGTCGGCCAGCGCCTCGCGCATGTCCAGGTCCAGATGGTTGGTGGGCTCATCCAGCAGCAGCAGGTTGGGCTTGTCCCAGGCGATCAGCGCCAGCGCCAGGCGCGCGCGTTCGCCGCCGGAGAAACCGTCCACCGATTCGAACGCGCGGTCGCCGGCGAAATTCCAGCCGCCGAGGAAGTCGCGCAGCACCTGCGTGCCGACGCCCGGCGCCTTGTCCTGCAGATGCTGGAGCGGGCTTGAGCCTTCGTGCAGGCTTTCCACCGTGTGCTGGGCGAAGTAGCCGATCTTCAGGTCCTTGTGGATCTTGCGCTCGCCGCCCAGCGGGGCCAGTTCGCCGACCAGGGTCTTGACCAGGGTCGATTTACCCGCGCCGTTGGGACCGAGCAGGCCGACGCGGTCGCCGGCTTCCAGGCGGAAGCGCACGTCGTGCAGGATCACCGCGGGCTCGCCGCCGTGCTCGTCCGGATAGCCGGCGACCACTTCTTCGAGCTGCAGCATCGAGTCGGGCAAACGGTCCGGCACGGCGAACTGGAAGCGGAACGAGCGCTCGGCGCGCACGGCTTCGGTGCCGGCCATTTTCTCCAGCCGCTTCATGCGCGACTGCGCCTGCTTGGCCTTGCTGGCCTTGGCCTTGAAGCGGTCGATGAAGGATTGCAGGTGGGCGCGCTCGGCCTGTTCGCGCTCGTGCGCGATCTGCTGCAGGCGCAATTGCTCGGCGCGCTGGCGCTCGAAGGCGCTGTAGTTGCCGGTGTAGAGCTTGCCGCGGCCTTCGTTCAGATGCAGGGTGTGGGTGATCACGCCGTCGAGGAATTCGCGATCGTGCGAGATCACCAGCAAGGTGCCCTGGTAGCGGCGCAGCCATTCTTCCAGCCACAGCACGGCGTCGAGGTCCAGGTGGTTGGTGGGCTCGTCGAGCAGCAGCAGCTCGGACGGCGCCATCAGCGCGCGCGCCAGGTTCAGGCGCACGCGCCAGCCGCCGGAGAACTCGCGCACCGCGCGCTCGTGCGTTTCCGGCGCGAAGCCCAGGCCGTGCAGCAGGCGGCCGGCGCGGGCACGGGCGTCGTAGCCGTGCAGTTCCTCGATGCGGTGATGGGCCTTGGCCATGGCTTCGGTGTCGCCGCGCGCCTGGGCGTCCAGCTCGTCGCGCAGCGCGATGGCCAGTTCCTCGTCGCCGCCCATCACGTATTCGATGGCCGGGTCCGGCAGCGCCGGGGTTTCCTGGGCCACCGAGGCCAGGCGCAGGCGCGACGGCAGGTCCAGTTCGCCGGAATCGGCTTCGACCTCGCCCTGCAGGGCGGCGAACAGGCTGGATTTGCCGCAACCGTTGCGGCCGACCACGCCCAGCCGCCAGCCGCTCTGGATCACCAGGTCGATGTCGGAAAGCAGCAGGCGCGCGCCGCGGCGCAGGGCGAAATGGCGAAAGGCAATCATCGGAACGACAGTCCATGCATAGGGCGTCCAGCCGCCCTCAGCCGACCATGATAGCGGACACGGCGCCCGCTCCCATGGCCGGAATGCCCACCCCATCGCAGTCGGGAGCGGTGCTCGTAGCTTCCCCGCCGCGGTTTCTGCTACAACGACGCCGCACTGCGCAACGGCCTCGCGCCGCTGCCGCTCGGGGGCATTCGACATACATATGACGTGCGGAGGCGCAGCCTGGCTGCCCCCGTCAACGTGGAGAGGGGACCATGACCAAGTTCGGCATCAGCCTGCCCATGCTCGTATTGCTCGCCGCCGGCGCCGCCGCGCCGCAGCCGGCCCGGGCCGACAACCTGCTGGTCAACCGCGTGAAGCAGGAACAGGGCATGAACCTCCCTGCCCGCGGCATGAGCATGGAGCAGGTCGAACAGAAGTTCGGCGCGCCCAAGCGCAAGCTCTCGCCGCGCGGTGGCGATACGGCCAAGCATCCGGTGATCAATCGCTGGGATTACTCGAACTTCATCGTGTATTTCGAGCACAGCCATGTGATCCACGCCGTGCTGAACACCCCCGCCGGCAACAACAAGAATCCCGAAACGGCGAACTGAGGGCGCGGTCCGCACGCCGTCCGGGTAGCGAAGCTTGAATGACGGGCTGCGCCATGCGCGGCCCGTTTCTCTGTTCGCCATGCCCTTTCGTCATGGCGGCGCCCTACAATTCGCGTTTCCTCTTGAAATGCGAGTCCCCACATGAGCCAAGCCACCCTGCGCCTGCCGGCGGAATGGGAGCCCCAGTCGGCCGTGCTGATCGCCTGGCCGCACGCGGACACCGATTGGGCGGACCGCCTCGCCGAGGTGGAAACCACTTATGTGGCGCTGGCCGCCGCGGTTACCCGCTTCGAGCCGCTGATCGTGGTGGTCGCCGATGCGGACCTGCGCGCGCATGCCGAAACGAAGCTGCGCGCCGCCGGCGTGGACCTTGGCCGCATCCGCTTCGTCGAGCTGCCGTACGACGACACCTGGCTGCGCGATTCCGGCCCGATCACCCTCAAGGATGACCGGGGCGCGTTCCAGCTCACCGATTTCCGCTTCACCGGCTGGGGCGGCAAGTTCGGCGCCGAGCAGGACGACGCGCTGGTGGCCGGGCTGGTGCAGGCCGGCGTGTTCGGCCGCGCCGCGCACCGGCGCATCGACTGGGCGCTGGAAGGCGGCGGCATCGAGAGCGACGGCGCCGGCACCGTGCTGACCACCTGGCGCTGCCTGGTGCAGCGCCACCCGGAGCAGTCGCGCGAGGAAATGAGCGCGATCCTGCGCGACGGCCTGCAGGCCGGCCGCATCCTGTGGCTGGACTACGGCTATCTGGAAGGCGACGACACCGACGCGCATATCGACACCTTGGCGCGGTTCTCGCCGGACGGCGGCATCGTGTTCCAGGCCTGCGACGATCGCGCCGACGTGCATCACGAGGAGCTGACTCGCATGGCCGGCGAGCTGGCGGCGCTGCGCACCGCGGACGGCAAGCCCTACCCGCTGCATCCGCTGCCGTGGGCGCAGCCGGTGCTGGACGACGGCCGCCGCCTGGCGGCTTCCTACGCCAATTACCTGATCGTCAACGGCGGCGTGCTGGTGCCCGCCTACGGCGATGCGGCGGACGACGAGGCGGCGCGGATCATCGGCACGGCCCATCCCGGCCGCGAGGTGGTGCAGGTGCCCTGCCGCCCGCTGATCTGGCAGAACGGCAGCCTGCATTGCATCACCATGCAGTTGCCGGCCGGGATCTACGGCTGAGCCTTTGCCATATCGACCGGCGTAGGTTGGGGTGAGCGCAGCGAACCCCAACGTGGCGATACCGTGCAGGGCCTGTTGGGGTTCGCCTGCGGCTCACCCCAACCTACGTTCCAACCTACGTACAATTGCCCTCTTTCGCCCCCAGCGAGCAGGACTTCCCCCATGACCCGCAAGACCCTCAAGGTCGCGCTGCTGCAGGAAACCCACCGCGGCAGCCGCGACGCCAATCTCGACGCGATCGAGGCCGGCCTGCGCGAAGCCGCGGCGGCCGGCGCCGAACTGGTGCTGCTGCAGGAGCTGCACAACGGCCCGTATTTCTGCCAGCACGAATCGGTGGGCGAGTTCGACCAGGCCGAGACTATCCCCGGCCACAGCACCGAGCGCATCGGCAAGCTGGCCGAGGAATTGAAGCTGGTGGTGGTGGCCTCGCTGTTCGAGAAGCGCGCGGCCGGGCTGTACCACAACACCGCGGTGGTGTTCGACCGCTCCGCGAAGATCGCCGGCAAGTACCGCAAGATGCACATCCCGGACGATCCGGCGTTCTACGAAAAGTTCTACTTCACGCCGGGCGACCTGGGTTTCGATCCGATCGACACCGCGGTCGGCCGCCTCGGCGTGCTGGTGTGCTGGGACCAGTGGTATCCGGAAGCCGCGCGCCTGATGGCGCTGGCCGGCGCGGAGCTGCTGCTGTATCCCACCGCGATCGGCTGGGACCCGAACGATGAGCAGGCCGAGAAGGACCGCCAGCGCGACGCCTGGGTGACCGTGCAGCGCGGCCACGCGGTGGCCAACGGCCTGCCGCTGCTGGCCTGCAACCGCAGCGGCTACGAGCCCGATCCGTCCGGCGTGGGCGCCGGCATCCAGTTCTGGGGCAGCAGCTTCGTGGCCGGGCCGCAGGGCGAATTCCTCGGCCAGGCCGGCACCGACGGGCGCCAGCTGCTGCTGGTGGAGATCGATATGGCGCGCAGCGAGCACGTGCGGCGCATCTGGCCGTTCCTGCGCGACCGCCGCATCGACGCCTATGCCGACCTGCTGAAGCGCTTCCGCGACTGAGGCGGCCGCATGGCTTGCGCCGCGCAGCCGCCGACCCCATGCACTGACTTCCCCTCTTCACCGATACGACGCATGAGCCAGGACGCCACCGACACCACCCTGCCCGCCGCCCTCGAAGGCCAGCCGATCGAGCGCGTGTTGCGCGACGGTGTCGAATACGTGGTGCTGGGCACGGCGCACGTCTCGCGCGCCAGCGTCGAAGCGGTGCGCGAGCTGCTGGCGCGCGAAAGCTTCGACGCGGTGGCGGTGGAGCTGTGCCCCAGCCGCGCGCAGGGCATGCGCGATCCCGACGCGCTGAAGAAGATGGATCTGTTCCAGGTGATCCGCCAGGGCAAGGCCGGCATGGTCGCCGCCAGCCTGGTGCTGTCCAGCTTCCAGAAGCGCCTGGCCGATCAGTTCGGCATCGAGCCCGGCGCCGAAATGAAGGCCGCGATGGACGGCGCCGAGCAGCGCGGCGTGCCGGTGTGGCTGGTCGACCGCGAAGTCGGCACCACGCTCAAGCGCGCCTGGCGCAGCGTCGGTTTCTGGCAACGCTTCGGCCTGATGGGTGGCCTGCTCGCCAGCGTGTTCGAGCGCGAGGCGATCGAGGAAAAGGAAATCGAAAAGCTCAAGGAAGGCGACATGCTGGAAAGCGCCTTCAGCGAATTCGCCAACCAGTCCGAGCCGCTCTACCGCAGCCTGATCGCCGAGCGCGACGCCTACATGGCCGCGCGCCTGCGCGAGGAAGCGGGACTGGCCGGCTACGGCGGCGAGCCGCGGCGCGTGCTGGTGGTGATCGGCGCGGGCCACCTCAAGGGCCTGTGCGAACTATTGCGCACCCAGCAAGGCGATGCGGCGGCGCAGGCGGCCGAGCTGGCCACGCTGCCGGTGAAATCGAGCTGGCCGAAATGGATCGCCATCGGCCTGGTGCTGCTGGTGTTCGTCGCCATTGCGATCGCCTTCCAGCGCAACTCCGCGCTGGGCGCGCAGGCGCTGCGCGACTGGGTGATGTACACCGCCGGCTTTTCCGCGCTGGGCGCGATCATCGCCGGCGGCCATCCGCTGAGCGTGCTCGCCGCGGCGGTGGCCGGACCGATCAAGCCGTTCCGCCCCGGCGTGCCCTCCGGCGCGATCAGCGCCATGGCCGAAGCCTGGGTGCGCAAGCCGCGCGTGGCCGACTTCGAAACCCTGCGCGACGATATCGGCCACTGGACCGGCTGGTGGAAGAACCGCGTGGCACGCACCCTGCTCAACTTCCTGCTGGTCTGCGTGGGCACGATCGCCGGCGAATACACCGCCGGCATCCATATCTTCAAGAGCCTGCTCGGATAGAGCTTGTCTGAAGCTCAGGGCTGGTGCAGGCCCTTGGCCAGCACGTCGAGCAGTTCGCTGTCCTTGTCCAGGCTCTGCTCCCAGTACATCGCGCCGCCGAGGTGCTGCGACTTGATGAAGTCGGTCTTCAGGCGCAGCGACTGCGGGTCTTCGTAGCTGACGAAGGTGCGCGTCTGCGCATTCCACAGATACGGCACCTGGGCCTGCTCGTCCCAGTAGCGCACGTAGCCGTTCTTGCCGATGCTGTTCTCGCTGGTGCCGTTCTTGGCGATGTAGTCGGCGACCAGCTCGCGCCACGACGGCGCGCCGAAGAACTTGCCGTACTTCTGCTGCAGGCCGTTGTGCTCCGGCGCGACGTCGGTGAAAGCGCGGCCGTAGAAGGGCACGCCGAGCACCAGCTTGGAAGCCGGCACGCCGGCATCGAGGTACTGGCGCACCGCCTTGTCCGCGGCGCGGTCGCCGGGCGGATCGAACTTCGACGGATGCAGGCCCGCGTGATGGCCGGTGCTCGGCGTCAGGCTGTTGTGGAAGTCGTAGGACATCAGGTTGAACCAGTCCAGCGAGCGCGCCACGCGGGCCAGTTCGATGCCGGCGACGAATTCGTTGTCGGCCGAAGCGATGGTCAGCAGGTAATGCCGGCCCTTGTGCTGCTTGCCCAGCGCGTCCAGGCGCGCGCGCACCGCTTCCAGCAGCAGACTGAAGTTGCGGCGGTCCTCGGGGCGGTGGCTGATGTTGCCGCCGGGCAGCGTGGGGTATTCCCAGTCGACGTCCAGGCCATCGAGGTCGTGCTGCTCGATCAGCGTGGCCGCATCGTCGGCGAAGCGGCGGCGCGAGGCCTCGGTCAGCGCAGCCTCGGAGAAATGCCCCGCGCTCCAGCCGCCCACCGAAAGCACGATGCGCAAGCGCGGATGGTGCTGGCGCAGGCCGACCAGGCTGGCCAGCGAGGCCGTGGCATGCGGACTGCGCAGCACGATATGGCCCTGCTCGTCGAGCGTGCCGAAGGCGTAGTTGAGGACATCGACCTTGGCCGGATCGATCGCGGGCAGCGGATCGGCGTCGGCCACATAACCGACGATGCGATACGCGGCTGGCGCTTCTTTCGCCACCGCGGCCCCGGCCGACAGCACGGCGACCAGGCCCAGCAACCACCGGCAAGCCGCCAGGCGGCCGTTCGACGCATTCCCCACCATGCCCTCTCCTTATCTTCAAGTGTCTTTGGCAAGACCGTGCAGCGGTCTCATCGACGTTATTGTCCCTGCTCGGACCCACCGACTATACTTCCGGGACTTTAACGCCATGTACCCGCCGGAATCGTGGGAATAATGATGACTCGACTGCAATTGCTCGGCCTGACCGTCGCTGCCGCTCTACTCGTCACTGGCAACGCGCATGCCGAAGGCGACAAGGCCGCCGGCCGCAAACTGATCTACACCTGCAACGGCTGCCACGGCGTCGAGGGTTACGAAAACGCTTATCCGCGCTATCCCGTGCCGAAGATCGCCGGGCAGAACGCGCAGTACATCGTCAATGCCCTGCACGGCTACAAGGCGGGCGACCGCAGCCATCCGACCATGGGTGCCCAGGCGCAGAGCCTGTCCGACAAGGACATCGAGGACATCGCCGCCTACCTGTCCAGCCTCGCCAAGTAAGTAGCCCAAGGATCCGAGGATTCCGATGAATCGTGCGCTCACCCTGCTTTCGTTCGGCGCCGTCCTGGCGTTCGCTTCCCTTCAGGCCTCCGCCGCCGGCAACACCGAGGCCGGCAAGCAGAAGGCCGCTGCCTGCTTCGCCTGCCATGGCGCCGACGGCAACTCGGTCGACCCGCAATACCCGCGGCTGGCCGGCCAGTACAACATCTACATCCAGCGCGCCCTGCACGAGTACAAGAGCGGCGGCCGCAACAACGCGATCATGAAGGGCTTCGTCGCCACGCTGTCCGAGCAGGACATCGAGGATGTGGCGGCGTACTTCTCCGCGCAGCCGAGCAAGCTGAGCACGCTGGAAGGGCATATCCAGGGCGATAAGTAAGCGCTTTGCTTGCCGCAAAAAAAGGCCCGCTCGCGCGGGCCTTTTTGCTGGTGCTTCCTGTCGCCGGCGGGGGCATCAACCCAGCGCCGACTGCCCTTCGTGCTTGCTGTAATACGGATTGCTGCCACCCGCATGGTCGGTGGCATCGCGCACTTCGGTGATCTCCGGCACGCGCTCGCGCAGCGTCTTCTCCACGCCTTGCTTGAGCGTGACGTCGACCATGCCGCAACCGTGGCAGCCGCCGCCGAACTGCAGCACCACCACGCCTTCCGCACTCACTTCGAGCAGGCTGATGCGGCCGCCGTGCGCGGCGATGCGCGGGTTGACCTCGGCGTCGAGCACGTAGCGCACGCGCTCCACCAGGCTGGCCTCTATCCCGGGCATGTCGCCCTTGATGCGCGGCGCGCGGATATTGAGCTGGCCGCCGGTGGCGTTGGATTCGTAGTCGATGCTGGCGCCGTCCAGCCAGGGCGCGCTGTCGCCCTCGATCTGGAACAGGAAGCCGTCGCACTCGAGGGTCCATTCGTTGCCGGTCAGTTCGTCCGGCTCGCAGAACTCCAGCTCGCAATTGGCCGCTGGCGTGCCCGGCGCGGTGACGCGCAGGCGGATGCTGAGCCCTTCGATGCCCTGCTGCGAAAGAAGGCGCAGGAAATGCTGCTGCGCGCGTTCGGAAATATCGATCATGCCTGCTCCGGGGAAACGGTCCGGCTCGGACGGGGGAGCCTTGCCGGGAAACAGCACCATTTTAGTCCTCTTTCGCGCGGACTGCATGGTTTTGACTTTTCGCCACGCAACTTCGACGCTTCGCGTTTTGAATCTTCCGGAGTCCCGACCATGAGCTACGCCGACCTCGCCAGCCAGCACTGCACCCCGCGCAAGGGCCAGGAACATGCGCTGGACGGCGCGCAGACCGAGGCCATGCTGGCCAGCCTGCCCGGCTGGAAGCTGGCGGCCGAGGGCAAGGCCATCGTCAAGGACTTCAAGTTCGCCGATTTCCACCGCACGCTCGGCTTTATCAATGCCGTCGGCTTCATGGCGAACCAGGAAGACCATCATCCGGACCTCGAAGCCGGCTACGGCCATTGCCAGGTGCTGTGGTCGACCCACGACGTGGGCGGGCTTTCGCTCAACGACTTTATCTGCGCCGCGCGCGTCGAGGCCTTGCTGGCGCGCTGAACTTGGGCGCGCGCCTGCCCGCCGTGCTTCGCACCGCCGGCTTCGTGCTGGCGGCGGCGTTGTTGCTGCTGGGCTTGCGCGCGCTGGCCGGATGGATGCTGGAAAGCCATCTGCGCCATGAGGCGGAAGGCGAGCAGCACACGCTGCAGGCCGGCGAGCCGCTGTGGCGGTGGCGTTTGCTGCAGCCGCGCGATCTGGTGGCCGGGCGGCCGTTCGGGAACGCCACAGTCCAGGCTGATCGGATGGGTCTGAAACTGAGCAGCCGCGATGGGCAGGCGTTCGAGCTGGGCCTGCCGGTGCTGCAGCCGATCGATCTGGCGCATTGGCCGTTGCTGCGACTTTCCATGCGCAGCAGCACGCCGGGGGCGCTTTCCCTGGTCGTGCAGCCGCATGCGCAGGAGCCTTCCTGCATGGCGGAGACCGGGGCGATTCCCGTCGGCGACGCCACCAGCCTGGTGCTGGATTTGCGCAAGCTCGATTGGCGGCACGGCGACGGTTCGCCATGCGCGCTGCCCGCGACCGTGGCCTATCTGTTCCGCCTGCGCCCCCGGCTGCCGGCCGGCCAGACGCTCGAACTGCGCGAAGCGGCGCTGGTTGCCGACCCGCCGGTGCGCTTGCCCGGCCCCACTCCTACTGTCGATCTGTCGGCGGGAAGGGAGATCGACCTGCTCGAACAGCTGACCGTCGCCCCCAGCATACCGGCCGTGCCGCTGGTCTGGCTGCCGCGCGAGGGCTCGGTCGAAAGCTGGCTGGCATTGCGCGATCGGCTGCGCGGGCTGTGGCCTGCCGCCCTCATCGTTCCGGCCGGCGCCGTACCGGTGGCCGCTGCACACGAAGCGGCACCGGCCTGGCTGGGCTGGCTGATCTGTGCGGTCTATCTGCTGCTTCTGCTGTACAGCGCGCGGCGCAAAACTCATCCGACGTGGGACGTAGTGGCGGTAGCCGCCGGCCCGCTCTGGCTGATCGCCGGCTTGCAATGGGGCCTGCACGCCTCGCCGCCCGCGGTAACTGCCTTTGTCGGGGCGCTTGCCTGGGCGGGCTGGCGGGAAATGCAGCGGCGTCCGGCGGAATGGCACTGGGCCGGAGGCAAGACGGCGGACTGGCTGATGCCGTTCGCGCTGCTTCCGCTGGCCTTGATCCTGGCCGCCGTGTTCGGCCATGGCTTTGCCGCCCCGGAGTGGCGTCATGCTTTCTTATATGTCGCCTGGGCCGGCCTGCAGCAGTGGCTGATGCTGGCGGTGGTGCTGCGCCGGCTGGAACGCTGGCCGGCTGGAACGGCCTTGCCGATCCTCGGCGCCGCCGCCCTGTTCGCCCTGCTGCACACGCCGAATGCGGCGCTGATGCAGCTGTGTTTCCTGGCCGAGCTGTGGTGGGCCTGGTGCTTCCTGCGTTCCCGCCGCCTGCTGCCGATCGCGCTGGCCCATGCCGGCTGCGCGCTGCTGGTGGAAAGCAGCCTGACCGGCGGGGTGCTGCGCTCGCTGGAAGTCAGTGCGCGTTTTTTCCTCTAGGCCGGTAGCCCTCGGGATTTTTGCCTTTGACGGCAAGCACATCCAGGAAATCCTTCAAGTCCTCGGACAACGGCGCCGAGAAACCGTAGGCGCGCCCGTCCAGCTCGAAGCTCATATGCGCGGCATGCAGGAACAGCCGCTGCAGGCCCATCTCGCGGAAGCGCTTATTGGCTTCCTTGTCGCCGTACTTGGGATCGCCGGCCAGCGGGTGGCCGACATGCGCGGCATGGACGCGGATCTGGTGCGTGCGGCCGGTGCCCAAGGTGGCCTGCATCAGGCGGGCCCCGCGGTACTGCTCCATCTCACGGAAAAAAGTGAGCGAGGGCTTGCCGTTATCGGACACTCTTACCATCCGTTCTCCGCCCTGGAGCACCGATTTCTGCAACGGCGCGTTGACGTCGAACTTGGCCTTGTTCGGGTGCCCGACCATCAGGCAGAGGTACTGCTTGGTCACCTCGCCGGCGCGGATCAGCGCCTGCAGGCCGGTCAGGCCGGCACGGGTGCGGGCGAATACCAGCACGCCGCTGGTGTCGCGATCCAGGCGGTGGACCAGCTCCAGGTGCTCGTTCGGCCGGGCCGCGCGCAGCAGTTCGATCGCTCCGTGGCTGACCCCGCTGCCGCCATGGCTGGCGATGCCAGCGGGCTTGTCGATCACCAGGAAGTGCTTGTCCTCGAAGATGACAGCCTCGGCGACCGCACCCATCAAGGCGGCCGAGGGCGGCGGCTCGCCGGTCTTCTCCGCGGCCATCCGCACCGGCGGAATACGCAGGATATCGCCGGCGGCGAGACGGGTTTCCGGCTTGGCGCGCTTGCCGTTCACACGCACCTGGCCGGTGCGCAGCAGACGGTAGATCATGCTTTTCGGGACGCCCTTGAGCAGGGTGGTCAGCGCGTTGTCGATCCGCTGGCCGTCCCTTTCCGGGCCGATCTCGACTTGACGCACTCCGTGAGGTGCGTCGTGGGAAGTTGCCGTCTGCATTGAAAAAAACCTGACTAGATAGGATACTCGGCCGGCGCTAGGTCCTAGCCCGCCGAAACCGGTCCGGGCCGGGACGCCCGCCCGTGACGCCGGCGAGGATAGCGCCGGCCGCTCACCCAGCAGCCGGTCGCTGCTCCCTTTCATCGTAACGGTTCGGGTTGCCGTTTGTCCGATTGTTAAGAGACATTTCTTAACAAACCGGTGCGGTTGGCGTGATGCCACGAATATCCCGGAGCCGGTAACGGCGCCGTCTTTTTGCCGCTTCCCCGCTGCGGCGCGATCCCCGGCAGGCCGCCCAGAAGGCGCCACCGCGGCACGCGACGCGCGGCAAGCCAAGGAAAATTACAATGAAACGTATGTTGATCAACGCGACTCAGCGTGAAGAGTTGCGTGTGGCCATTGTCGATGGCCAGACCCTGTACGACCTCGACATCGAAATCCCCTCCCGCGAACAGAAAAAGGCCAACATCTACAAGGGCCGCATCACTCGCGTCGAACCCTCCCTGGAAGCCTGCTTTGTCGAATACGGTGCCGAGCGCCATGGCTTCCTGCCGCTGAAGGAAATCGCCCGGGAATATTTCACCCCGGGGCTGGATCCGAACAAGGCGAATATTCGCGACCTGATCAAGGAAGGCCACGAAGTGGTCGTCCAGGTCGAGAAGGAGGAGCGTGGCAACAAGGGTGCCGCCCTCACCACCTACATCAGCCTGGCCGGCCGCTACATGGTGCTGATGCCGAACAACCCGAAGGCCGGCGGCGTCTCGCGCCGGATCGAGGGCGAGGACCGGCAGGCCCTGAAGGAAGCGCTGGAACACCTCACCGTGCCGGACGACGTCGGCCTGATCGTGCGCACCGCCGGCATGGGTCGCGACGCCGAGGAACTGCAGTGGGACCTGGACTACCTGCTGCAGCTGTGGAAGGCCATCTCGGCCGCCGCCAACGCGCAGAAGGCGCCGTTCCTGATCTACCAGGAATCGAAGCTGTTCATCCGCGCCCTGCGCGACTACCTGCGCAATGACATCGGCGAGATTCTGATCGACGAGGAAGCGCTGTTCAACGACGCGCGCGAGTTCATGCAGCAGGTCATGCCCAATGCCCTGCGCAAGCTCAAGCTGTACCGCGACGACACCCCGCTGTTCTCGCGCTACCAGATCGAGACCCAGATCGAGAGCGCGTTCGACCGCCAGGTGCGCCTGCCTTCCGGCGGCTCGATCGTGATCGACCAGACCGAAGCGCTGACCGCGGTCGACATCAACTCCTCGAAGGCCACCAAGGGCAGCGACATCGAGGAAACCGCGTTCAACACCAACTGCGAGGCGGCGGTGGAAATCGCCCGCCAGCTGCGCATCCGCGATGCCGGCGGCCTGATCGTGATCGATTTCATCGACATGGACAGCCCCAAGCACCAGCGCGAAGTGGAAGAGCGCCTGAAGGACGCGCTGAAGCTGGACCGCGCCCGCGTGCAGGTCGGCCGCATCTCGCGCTTCGGCCTGCTGGAGATGTCGCGCCAGCGCCTGCGCCCGAGCCTGGGCGAAGCCACCCAGATCGTATGTCCGCGCTGCGAGGGCCACGGCCATATCCGCAGCGTGGAATCGCTGGCGCTGTCGACCCTGCGCCTGATCGAAGAGCACGCGATGAAGGACAACACCGGCCAGGTGCTGGTGCAGGCCCCGCCCGCGGTGGCCAACTTCATGCTCAACGAGAAGCGCGCCGGCGTGGTCGAAGTGGAGCTGCGCAACAAGGTCCACGTGGTGATCGTGGCCGACGACCAGCTCGAAACGCCGCACATCGAGATCCAGCGCATCCGCGAAGCGGACATGGGCGAGCACAGCAAGCCCAGCTATGAGCGCCGGACGGTGGTGGAAGCCGCGCCGATCCCGAAGATGGGCCAGGCCCTGGGCAGCGGCGAGCAGCCGGCGGTCAGCGGCATCGTGCCCGCCTCCCCCGCGCCCGTGCGCGAGGAAACCGCACCGGCACCGGTCGCCGCAGCGCCGGCCCGCCCGGCTCCGCGTCCGGCCGCCGCGCCGACCCCGAGCGGCGGCATGATCTCCCGTTTCCTGGGCTGGTTCCGTCCCGCCCCGGCGCCGGCTCCCGCCCCGGAAGCCAAGCGCGAAGCGGCATCCGCCAACGCCGGTGCACGCAATCAGCGCCGTGACGAACGCGGCCGTGACGAGCGTGGCCGCGGCCAGTCGCAGAACCGCCAGCAGCAGCCGCAGCAGCGCCGCGAACAGCAGCAGCCCAAGCAGCAGGGCCAGGCGCAGCAGCCGCAGCAGGGCAAGGGCAATCGCCAGCGCGGCAACGAACAGCAGCCGCGCCAGCCGCAGGGCCAGGCCAAGCCGGAACAGCAGGCCCGGCAGGAACAGGCCCGGCAGGAGCAGCAGCCGCGTCAGCAGCAGCCGAAGGCTGCCGAGGCGCAGGCCGGCGAGCGCAAGCAGCAGCCGCGGCAGGAGCAGCAGGCCAAGCCCGCGCAGCCGCAGGCCACGCCGGTGCAGGAACCGCGCCAGCCGCGTCAGCCCGCCCAGCAGCCACTGGTTGCTGCCGAGCCGACCATGCCGCCGCAGCCCGCTCCGCAGGCGCAGCGCCCGGTCGCCGCACCCGCCGATGAAGCCGCGCAGGACGCCGCGCTCGCCGCCAAGCCGGTGACCGATGCGGTCGCGCCCGATGGCGTGGATCCGGCCGCCGACGCCGAAGCCGAAGGCAATCAGCCGCGTCGTCGCCGTGGCCGCCGCGGCGGTCGCCGCCGCCGTCGCCACGAGGACGCCGGCCAGGCCGGCTCGTCCGAGGCGCAGCTGGACAACGAGTTCGATCTGGATGACGAAGACCGCGAGGAAGACGGCATCGAGCCGTCGGCCAAGCCCGAAGCCCGGCGTGTACCTGCTGCTGTCGCCTCCACCGCGGCCGCGGCTGCCGTGATCGCCACGGAAAGCGTCGAATCCGCAGCCGCTGGCCACGGGTCGGCGCCGCATGCCGAACTCGACGTCCCGGTGGTGGAAACGCCTGCCCCCGCGCCGGCCTCGTTCAACCTGCCCGCCCTGCCGCCGCTTCCGCTGAAGTCGGATGAGCCGGAGGCCGCTGCCGAGCTGCCCGCGGAACCGGTGCTGGCACACGTGCCGGTGGCAGCGACGCCGGCGGTCGCCGATGTGTCGGCGCCGTTCGCTGCCGTGGTAGAAAACGAGTTCCGCGCGCCGGTGACGGTGACGGAATCCGCACCGGTGTTCGTTGCCGAAACCGTGGTGGCCGAGCCTGTGACGGTCACGCCTGCGGCCGAGCCGGCGCCCGTCGAATCGGCGCATGTCGAGCCGACGCCTGTCGCGCCGGTGCACGTCGCGCCGGTGCAGCACATCGAGCCCACGCACATCGAGCCCACGCCGGTCGAGCCTGTGGTGGAAACGCCCAGGACCGAGCCGCAGGTCCACGCCGAGGAAGTCGTCGAGACCAGGCACGAAGCGGTCGTCGCCGACGAGCCTGCGCCCGCCGAGGAAGCGCCGCAGCCGGAAGCCCCGGCCGCTACGCCGGTGGCGCAGCTGCCCAAGCAGGGCGACCTGCTGGGACACGCGGCATCGACCACCGAGCCGACGCCGGCGCCTGCAACGCATGCGACCGACGACAGCGTCGAACCGGACGCCGCAGCCGCGGAAGAGAAGAAGGACCACCACGCGTCCAACGGCTGATCCGCCGCAACGCGTGGCACGAAAAAGCCGGGCTCATGGCCCGGCTTTTTTTATGCGGCGAATCCACCGCAACGCATCGCTCGACGCAGATCGATCGCTGACGGATCCGATCAACCGCCGATCTGGTTGTTGTGCGTATCGAGCAGCCCGTGGATGGTCATCAGGTGCGCGAGGCTGACGATGTGGTCCACCTGCAGCTTCTCCATCAGGCGCTGCTTGTAGGTGGATACCGTCTTCGGACTCAGGTTGAGCTGCTCGCCGATGGTGGTGAGCGCCTTGCCGCGCACCAGCATCATGGCCACTTCCAGCTCGCGGCTGGACAGCGCATCGAACGGCGAGGCCTCGCCGTCCAGCGTCGCCAGCGCCAGCTGCTGAGCCACGGCCGGCGCCAGATAGCGGCGGCCGCCAGCGACCTGGCGCACCGCGCACAGCAGCTCGTCGGCGGTGCAGCCTTTGGTGAGATAACCGGTGGCGCCGGCTTCGAGCAGGCGCTTGGGAAAGCGCGCGTCGTCCACCACCGTGATGATGATGATCTGCGTCGGCATCTTGGCCCGCGCCACGCGCTCGGTCAGCTCGATGCCGCTCATGCCCGGCATGTGCACGTCCACCAGCGCGATCTGCGGCTCGTGCGCGCGGATCAGCTTCAGGCCATCTTCGGCTGTCCCCGCCTCGCCACAGATATGCACGTCCGGCTGCTGCTGCAGGATCATCCTGAAACCGGTGCGGACGAGCTCGTGATCGTCAATAAGAACCAGATTGATCACGTCCCCGCCCTCCGTGGGTCAAGTTCGTGAAAGTAGGCGGCATGCGCATACGATGCAAGCACCCCCCTGTAAGTGGCGTCCACCAACATAAAAGCTTCTTCTCGCCTCCCTTTCCCGGAGCGTTTCCGCCTGGACTTGCGCAAGTATCTTCGATCGTCCTGACCGGGTCTGTCAGTCATGACCTACGGTGTGTCGTCATAAGCTGGCGAGTGTTATCTCCTCGTGATGATTTTCGCGCTTTCCAGCGGCCCCGGACGTGCGGTGGCGCCAGGAAATGCCTTGCGCCTGAAGAGAGCGAACGCCGACAGCGCTGATCCAGATCGCGACATCGATTTAGGAGTGATTCCGACCGTCTTCCTGGTCATCGCCGGGCTGGACGCACGATGTTGTCCTACATCGATGGACGCTGTCGACGTCAGCCAAGCCGGTCGATGTGCTTATGCATAGATTGCCGCATGCGGAGATATCTGTGGGACAACGCCTGATGCGAAGGAAGCGGACCAGATCGCTCGTGGTGTGGCCGGCGGGATATCGCAGCGACATAAGAGGACGGCTGGTGCCCGGAGCGGGAATCGAACCCGCATAGCCTTTCGGCTGAGGGATTTTAAGTCCCTTGCGTCTACCAGTTTCGCCATCCGGGCTGAAAGACTTCGTGCCGCGCGATGCGCGCCGCCAGCGCTGTCGCGGCGCATCCTAACATGCGTGCGGCGGCGCGGCCGCGCCTGCGGGATCATCGCCATCCGCCACCGATGCGCTCTTCCAGCGCCACCCGCGCAGGCAACAAAAAGCCCGCTTTAGGCGGGCTTTTTGAATCTTCGCAATGGAGGCCAGGGTCGGAATCGAACCGGCGTACGCGGCTTTGCAGGCCGCTGCATGACCACTCTGCCACCTGGCCATTGCCAGCGCATCGTAACCGGAAAGATCACGCTACGCCTTAAAAAACAAAACCCCGGCGACCCGAGGTTTTGCTGAAAACTGGAGCGGGAAACGAGACTCGAACTCGCGACCCCGACCTTGGCAAGGTCGTGCTCTACCAACTGAGCTATTCCCGCATCGGAGTCAGAAATCATAGCAGAAGATCGGGATTTGTGAAGAGGCGGCGACGGATTAATTTGCGCGCCGTTACCGTTTTCACCCCGCATCCGACCCGGAATTATCCAGGTCCCGAAAACGAGAAAGCCCCGGATTTACCGAGGCTTTCATCGAAACTGGAGCGGGAAACGAGACTCGAACTCGCGACCCCGACCTTGGCAAGGTCGTGCTCTACCAACTGAGCTATTCCCGCATCGGAGTCGCGCATTGTAATGGCTAAAGCGCCATCGTCAAGCCTCTGTCACAGAGGCGAGTTTTCTTCGTTCACCGGCTTATTGTGCGGCGGTTCGCCGCGCAACATCGGCCATGCGGCACGCAGGTAATACAGGCCGGACCAGATGGTCAACACGCCCGCCACCACCAGCAGCGCCTCGCCGATGTGATACAGGCGCAGCGCCTCGGCGCTCTTCTCGTGCTGCACGATCAGCACCACCAGCGCGATCATCTGCATCACGGTCTTGAGCTTGCCCACGAAGGCCACCTGCACCGCCGCGCGCATGCCGATCTCGGCCATCCACTCGCGCAGCGCGGACACGCTGATCTCGCGCCCCACGATCACCGCCGCGGTCACCGCCATCAGCACCCCGGCCCAGCCGCCGCGATGCGACTCGACCAGCAGGAACAGGGTCACCGCCACCATCAGCTTGTCGGCCACCGGGTCGAGGAAAGCGCCGAATGCGGACGTCAGATTGAGCCGACGCGCCAGGTAGCCGTCCAGCCAGTCGGTGATCGCGGCGAACACGAACACCACCGCCGCGGTGATGTTGTGGCCCGGGAACTGCCAGTAGAACACCACCACCATCACCGGCAGCAGCGCTACGCGAAACAGGGTGAGCCAGGTGGGCAGGTTGATGCGCATAGGTTGCTCAGCTCTCATCGGCGCAGTGTCGCACGCGCCCGTCAACGCACAGTAACGATGGTTCAGCCATGCAGGGCCGCATAGATGCGCTCCGCCAGGCCACGGTCGATGCCCTTGATCCTGGTCAGCTCTTCCACGCCCGCGGCTTCCACGCCGCCGAGACCGCCGAAAGCCTTGAGCAGTGCGGAGCGGCGGCGCGCGCCGATGCCCGGCACGTCTTCCAGCACGCTGCGTTCGCGCGCCTTTTCGCGCCGCTTGCGATGTCCGCTGATGGCGAAGCGGTGCGCCTCGTCGCGCACCGCCGCCACCAGGTGCAGCGCCGGCGAGGCCGGGCCCGGATGCAGCTCGCGGCCGCTCTCGGCCAGGATCAGCGTCTCCTCGCCCGCGCGCCGGCCCGGTCCTTTCGCCACGCCGACCACACGGATGCCGGTGACGCCCAGTTCCTGCAGCACGTCCAGCGCCTGCGCCACCTGGCCGCTGCCACCGTCGATCAGCAGGATATCGGGACTGGCACCCTCGCCTTCCGCCACCTTGCGGAAGCGCCGGGTCAGCGCCTGGTGCATGGCCGCGTAGTCGTCGCCCGGCGTGATGCCGGCGATATTGAAGCGCCGGTAGTGCGATTTCTCCGCCCCTTCCGGACCGAACACCACGCACGAAGCCACCGTCGCCTCGCCCATGGTGTGGCTGATGTCGAAGCATTCGATGCGCCGCGGCGCCGCGTCCAGTTCCAGCAGCTTCTGCAGGTCGTCGAAGCGCGCCCCCAGCGTCTGCCGGCTGGCCAGGCGTGCGGTCAGCGAGGCCTGCGCATTGCGCTCGGCCATCTGCAGGAAGCGCGCGCGTTCGCCGCGCACGCTGGCTTTCAGTTCCACCGTGCGGCCCGATTGCTGGGTCAGCACCTCGGCCAGGATCTCCTGGTCGGGAATCGGCTGGCACAGGATCAGTTCGCGCGGCACCGGCCGGTCCAGGTAGTACTGCGCGATGAACTGGGCCATGACATCGCCGGGCTCGGCATCCAGCGGCAGGCGCGGGAAGAAATCGCGGGTGCCCAGGCTGATGCCGTTGCGGAAGAACAGCACGCTGACGCAGGCCATGCCGGCCTCGATGCGGCAGGCGATCACGTCCATGTCGGCGCTGGCCCCATGCACGTGGTGCTGGGCCTGCAGGCCGCGCAGTGCGGCGACCTGGTCGCGCATCGAAGCGGCGCGCTCGAACTCCAGCGACTTGCTGGCCAGCTCCATCGAGCCCACCAGTTCATCGATCACCGCGCTGCTGCGCCCATCCAGGAACATCTCGGCATGGCGCACGTCGCTGCGGTAGTCGTCCACCGTGATCAGCTGCACGCACGGCGCGGTGCAACGCCCGATCTGGTGCTGCAGGCAGGGCCGCGAGCGGTTGCGGAAATAGCTGTCCTCGCACTGGCGCACCTTGAACAGCTTCTGCATCAGGTTGAGGCTTTCGCGCACCGCGAAGGCGCTCGGATACGGCCCGAAATAGCGCCCCGGCAGGTTCTTGGCGCCGCGATGGAAAGCCAGCCGCGGATAGTCCTCTTTGCTGGACAGATAAATATACGGATAGCTTTTGTCGTCGCGCAGCAGGATGTTGTAGCGCGGCTTCAGCGACTTGATCAGCTGCGATTCCAGCAGCAGCGCCTCGCCCTCGGTGCGCGTGACGGTGATCTCCACCCGCTCGATCTGCGAGACCATCGAGGCGATGCGCGGCTCCATCCGCGGCTTGAGAAAATAGCTGCCGACGCGCTTCTTGAGATTGCCCGCCTTGCCGACATAGAGCAGGTCGCCCTCGGCATCGAAATACCGATAGACGCCAGGCGAGGTGGTCAGGGTGCGGACGAAGGCCTTGCCGTCGAAGGCCTGCGGCGGAGTGGGCTGCATAGGGTGAATTCTAACGGGATTCGCCCCTCTCTTATGGAGGCCGGCGGCGCCATTGCAATGGCGCCGCTCAACGGCGGCGCAGGCGCTCGATCAGCCCGGCCACGGCTTGCTCGGCCAGCCCCACGCAGGCAGTGAAAGCTTCGGCTTCGCCGTAGTAGGGATCGGGGAAATCCTGCGGCGGCGCGGTGCCGGTCCAGGGCAGGAACAGCGCGGTTTCGGCCCGTGAGTGCGCTGTGACGAGGTGGCGGATGCCGCGCAGGTTGTCGCTGTCCATGGCCAATACCAGGTCGTACTCATCCAGGTCCGCGGCCCGCAACTGCCGGGCGCGATGCGTCGAAAGATCGAACCCCGCCACGGCGGCCGCGCGCACCATGCGCGGGTCCGCACCCTCGCCCACATGCCAGTGGCCGGTGCCGCACGAGGCCACGTCCACGGCCAGGCCGGCCTCGGCGCAGCGCTGGCGCGCCACGCCTTCGACCAGCGGCGAACGGCAGATATTTCCCAGGCACACGAACAGGACGCGCGGCGCGCTCATCCCTGCCCCGCCAGCCATTGCTCGGCGCGGGCGACGTCGGCTTCCGTATCGATCCCCGGCGGAAACGGTTCCGGCGTCAGGCGCACGGCGATGGCATGGCCATGCTCCAGCACGCGCAGCTGTTCCAGCGATTCGGCCTGCTCCAGCGGCGTGCGCTGCAGCGTCGTGTAGCGCTGGAGAAAGCCGGCGCGGTAGGCATAGATGCCGATATGGCGCAGGAACGGCACCTCGGCCGGCAACTGCTCGCGGCTGGCGGCGAACGCGTCGCGCGCCCACGGCAGCGGCGCCCGGCTGAAGTACAGCGCGCGGCCGGAGACGGTGCGCACCAGCTTCACCACGTTCGGATCGAACAGTTCGTGGGCATCGAGAATCGGCGTGGCCAGCGTGGCCATCGGCGCGTCGTCCTCGGCCAGCGCGCGCGCCACTTCGCGGATGCCTGCGGCGGGCGCGAACGGCTCGTCGCCCTGCAGGTTCACCACGATGGCGTCGTCGGCCCAACCGTAGTGCGCGGCGCATTCGGCCAGGCGGTCGCTGCCGGAGGCGTGGTCGGCGCGGGTCATGCATATCTCGATGCCGGCCTGCCCGGCCAGCGCATCGGCGACACGCCGGTCGTCCACCGCCACCACCACCTGGGCGGCGCCAGCCTGCAGCGCGCGCTGGGCCACCCGCACCACCATCGGTACGCCGCCCAGTTCGCGCAGCGGCTTGGCCGGCAGGCGGGTGGAACCGTAGCGGGCGGGGATGGCGACGATGAAAGGCGGGACGAATGCGAGCATGAGGACCTCGGGCGGAGGCGCCAAGCCTAACCGCTGGGCAAAGTTGACACGAGCCTGCCCGTGTAGGTTGGGGTGAGCCGCAGGCGAACCCCAACGTGGCGACACGCTGCGGGGCCCGTTGGGGTTCGCCTGCGGCTCACCCCAACCTACGTCAGCCGTCAGTGCACAGGTTGAAACCGCAACCGTTCGCCAGCTCCATAAAACCCGGGAACGAGGTAGCCACATTCGCGCAATCCCCGATCCGGATCGGCTCCCGCGCGACCAGGCCCGCAATGGCAAAGCTCATCGCAATGCGATGGTCGCCATGGCTGTCCACCTCGCCGCCGCGCAGCGCGCCGCCGTCGATGATGGCGCCATCCGGCGTCTCCTCGATGCTCGCGCCGATCGCCTTCATGCCGGCGGCCATGGTCGCGATGCGATCGGATTCCTTCACGCGCAACTCGGCCGCGCCGCGCACCACGGTGCGCCCCTGCGCCACCGCCGCCGCGATAAACAGCGCGGGAAACTCGTCGATCATGTCCGGCACCAGCGCCTCGGGCAGCTCGACGCCATGCAGCGGCGCGTAACGCACGATCAGGTCACCCACCGGTTCGCCGCCGCTTTCGCGTTCGTTCTCGATCGTGATGTCCGCGCCCATCAGCCGCAGCGCCTGCAGCAGGCCGGTGCGGCGCGGATTGAGGCCGACCGCGGGCAGGTGCAATTCAGCGCCCGGCACGATGCTGCCGGCGACCAGGAAGAACGCGGCGGAGGAAAAATCCGCCGGCACGTCGACGTCGGTGGCGCGCAGGCGATGTCCGCCGCTGAGGCGCGCGCGGCCCGGCTCGAATTCGATCGGCCAGCCGAACGCGGCCAGCATGCGTTCGGTGTAGTCGCGGGTGGGATGCGGCTCGATCACTTCCGTCTCGCCCTGCGCATACAAGCCGGCCAGCAGCAGCGCGGACTTCACCTGCGCGCTCGCCACCGGCAGCGTGTAGCGGATGCCCTGCAGCGGCTGGCCGCCATGCACGCGCAGCGGCGGCAGGCCGTCCTGGGTGTCGATGCGCGCGCCCATCGCGGCCAGCGGCTCGGTGACGCGGCGCATCGGGCGCTTGGACAGCGATTCATCGCCGACCAGGGTGCTGTCGAAAGCCTGCCCCGCGAGCAGGCCGGCGAGCAGGCGCATGCCGGTGCCGGCATTGCCGCAGTCCAGTGCCTGGGCGGTGCCGCGCAGGCCATGCAGGCCGACGCCGTCGACCACGCGCTCGCCTTCGCTCAGCGTCTCGATGCGCACGCCAAGCTTCTGCAGCACCGCCGCGGTGGCGCGGGTGTCCTCGCCTTCGAGGAAGCCGCGGATATGCGAGCGGCCTTCGGCCAGCGCGGACAGCATCATCGAGCGATGGGAAACGGACTTGTCGCCCGGCACGCGCACGCTGCCGTGCAGCGCGCGGGCGGGCTGGCTCAACCAGTCGAGTCGGGTCACGAAGCTTCTCCGGGCGGCGGCCGGCGGCCGCCGCGGTCAAGAATCAGGGCAAGGCCACCGGGTAGGAACCGAGCACGCGCACCTGCGCGGCGGCGCCGTCCATCTCCTGCATCGCGGCCTGGATCGGCGCGTCGTGCACGTGGCCGGACACGTCGATAAAGAACGCGTACTGCCACTTGCCGGTATGCGCGGGGCGCGACTCGATGCGGTTGAGGCTGACGTCGTGCTTGGCGAACGGGCTGAGCACGTCGTACAGCGCGCCGGGCTTGTCGTTCACCGTGATCAGCAGCGAGGTGCGGTCGTTGCCCGAGGGCGGGAACAGCGAGCGGCCGATCACCAGGAAGCGGGTGGTGTTGTCGGCGCGGTCCTCGATGCCGGTGGCCAGCGTCTTCAGGCCATACACGCGGCCCGCCGTTTCGCCGGCGATCGCGCCGGCGTCGTCCGCATGCCGCGCCATGCGCGCGGCTTCGGCATTGCTGCTGACCGCGATGCATTCCACGCCCGGCAGGTTGATGCGCAGCCAGGTCTTGCACTGCTGCAGCGACTGCGCATGCGCATACACGCGCTTGATGTCTTCCATCCGGCCGCCCTGCGAATGCAGGCACTGGTGCACGCGCAGCTCGATCTCGCCGCAGATGGTGGCGGCGGAGGTGAGGAACATGTCCAGGGTGATCTGGATCATGCCCTGGCCGGAGTTCTCCACCGGCACCACGCCGAAATCGGCATGGCCGGCGGCGACCTCCTGGAACACTTCCTCGATGCTGCCCAGCGGCAGCCCGTAGGCAGCATGGCCGAAATGCTTGCGCACGGCCTGCTCGCTGAAGGTGCCCTCGGGGCCGAGGAAGCCGACCTTGAGAGGGTCTTCCTGCGCCAGGCAGGAGGACATGATCTCGCGGAACAGCCGCACCATCTCGGTATCGGACAGCGGCCCGCGGTTGCGGTCCACCACCATGCGCAGCACGTGGGCCTCGCGCTCGGGTCGGTAATAGTCGATCGCCGACAGCCCCTCGCCCTTGACGCGTGCCACTTCCTGGGCCCAGGTCGCGCGCTCGGCGATGAGCTCCTGGATCTGGCGGTCGATGCTGTCGATGCGTTCGCGCACCTGTTCGAGCGAGACTTTTTGTTCGGTCATGGCTGAATGTCGAAGCTAACCTGATGCGGGGGTAAAGAAGTCCAAACGGAGCAATGCATAGTGCCTGATCGGCGGCGGTAAAAGCGATCAGCCGTGCTGATCAACCGTGCTGATCAGCCATGCCGATCAAGCATGCCGCGCGGCGAAATCGCGCATGAACTGCACCAGCACCTGCACGGCCTCCAGCGACACTGCGTTGTAGAGCGAGGCGCGCATGCCGCCCAGTGCCTTGTGGCCTTTCAGCGCGAGCAGGCCGGCGGCTTCGGATTCCTTGAGGAAATCCGCGTCCAGCGCGCTGTCGTGCAGGGTGAAGGGCACATTCACGCGCGAACGCGCGGCGATATCGACCGGATTGCGGTAGTAGCCGCCGGAATGGTCGATGGCCTGGTAGAGCAGTTCGGCCTTGTCGTGGTTGCGGCGCGCGATCGCCTCGAGACCGCCCTGCTCCTTCAGCCACTGGAAGGTCAGCCCGGCCAGATACCAGCCCCAGGTATTGGGCGTGTTGAGCATCGAATCGTTGGCCGCGTGATCGGCGTAGCGGAAGATCTTCGCCATCGGACGCGAGGCGCGCTGCAGCAGGTCGCGGCGGATGATCATCACCACCAGGCCGGAGGGGCCGATGTTCTTCTGCGCGCCGGCGTAGATCAGGCCGAAGCGGCTGATATCCAGCGGCTCGGACAGGATGTTGGAGGACATGTCCGCCACCAGCGGCACCTCGCCGACATCCGGCACGCTGTGGTATTCGACGCCGTGGATGGTTTCGTTCGGCGTGTAGTGCACGTAGGCGGCGCGCGGGTCGAGCTGCCAGCTCTCGCGTGGCGGCAGGCTGAGGTAATGCTGGTTCTTGCTGCTCGCCGCGATATTCACCCGCACATACGGCGCCGCTTCGCTGGCGGCCTTCTCGCCCCAGTGGCCGTTGACGATATAGTCGGCGCTGTCGCCCTCGCCGGCCAGGTTCAGCGGAATCTGCGCGAAATGCTGGGTGGCGCCGCCCTGCAGGAATAGCACGGCGTAGTCGGCGGGAATCTTCAGCAGCTCGCGCAGGTCGGCTTCGGCTTGCTCGGCCAGGCCGATAAAGCGCTTGCCGCGATGGGACAGTTCCATCACCGAGGCGCCGCTGCCGTTCCAGTCGAGCAGTTCGCGCTGCGCGCGCTCCAGCACTGCACTGGGAATCGCGGCCGGCCCCGCGCTGAAATTCCAGACCCTGCTCATGCGACGCCTTTTGAAGAGGATAAGCGCCGCATTATGCCGCGCCGCAACAACCCAGCGTCAACCGTAAAAAACAGTTGCTTTAGAAACGAACCAGCAGGATCAAGGCGATGCCCAGGGCCAGCACCGCGGCGGTGACGATCAGCCACCACACCTCGCCGCGCGGGCCGGCATCTTCTTCCGGCAGATGCTCCGGTTCGGGCGGGGGCGGCGGCAGCTCGGGTTCGCGCTCCAGGCCGGGGGCGTCGACCACGAAGCGGTGCATGGCCAGGCCGATCTGGTCGCCTGGATGCAACGCCACCCGCTCGACCGGCGCACCGTTGACGCGCAGCGGATAACGCTCCGAACCCTGCAGCGATTCAAGCCACACCTGCCCGTCCTTCCAGGCCAGCCGAAAAGATGCGGCTTCGCCCTGCGGCAGTTCCAGCGCATAGCGGCCGAGCGGGCCGAATTCCAGCACGCCCTCGACCGGGATCACCCGGCCCGACAGCGGACCGCCCATCGCGCGCAAGGCCACGCCGCAGCGGGCCGAATCCGACTCGACCTCCAGCGCAGCCCGTAGCTCGGGTGACTCGTCGGAGCACAGCAGCATGCGGCAATCGCCCACGCTGAGGATGTCGCCGGCACGCAGCAGGGCCCGTTCGCGCACCGGCCGGGCGTTGACGTAGATGCGATTCCCCTGCGGCAACACCTGCAGCACCCAGCCGCGGCGATCCAGCTGGATGCGCAGATGGTGGCTGCCGGCCTGCCGCTCGGCCAGCACCAGATCGTTGTCGGGCGCGCTGCCGATCCTCAGCAGCGGTTGCTCCCAACGAAAATCTTCGCGGGCCGAATGAGGAAACTCGATGCGCATCTGTGAACCAGTCTAGAGACCGGCGGGACTCTAGCAGATACATGCGTCCGCTCCATGCGGCCGGCGCTGAATGCGCGGACGATCACTGCTCAATGCGCGGCCATCGCCGCTAATATGCGTGGTTTCCCTGCAGGAACCCGCCATGCCCAAGATCGACATCCGCCGCCCGCACCAGCTTTCCATGCCCGAGGCCCGCGCCGTGGTCGAGCAGGTGGCGGCACGCATGCGCGAGAAGTTCGGCATGGAAGGCCAGTGGCAGGGCGACACCCTCAGCTTCCAGCGGCCCGGCGTCAACGGCTCGATCGAGGTGGCTGCGGACGCCATCCAGGTCCGGGCCGAGCTGGGCATGATGCTGGCCCCGCTCAAGGGGATGGTGGAACAGGAGATCCGCCGCAAGCTGGACGAGCACTTCGGCTGATGATTCTTTAACCATCCGTCATTCCATGGCATAATCGCCCGCTTACGCGGCCGCGACGGCTGCTCCCTTACCGACCGGAACGCATGGCCAAAGACGACGTCATCGAAATGGAAGGCACGGTCATGGAGACCCTGCCGAACACCATGTTCCGCGTGCAGCTGGAGAATGGGCACGTGATCACCGCCCACATTTCCGGTCGCATGCGCAAGCATTACATCCGCATCCTCACCGGCGACAAGGTGAAGGTGGAGATGACCCCGTACGATCTGACCAAGGGTCGTATCACCTATCGCATGAAGTGATCTTCCGATGGCCTGCCTGGATAGGCAGGCCATCGGACCAGCCTCACCAGGCCGGGTTCCGAAAACGAAAAGGCCGCGCTCAGCGCGGCCTTTTCTTTCTGCGTTCCCGCATTGCGGCTCAGGTAACCACCGCCGGCAGCTTCTCCGCTTCCTCGGTATCCACCTTCAGCTCGCCTTCGGCCACGCTGAGGCGCACCTTGCCGCCTTCGGACAGCTTGCCGAACAGCAGCTCGTCGGCCAGCGGACGCTTCACCTTCTCCTGGATCACGCGGGCCATCGGGCGCGCGCCCATCTGCGGATCGAAGCCGTGCTCGGCCAGCCAGCGGCGGGCGTCGGCGTCCACGTCCAGCGCCACGTGCTTCTCCGACAGCTGGCTTTCCAGCTCGATCAGGAACTTGTCGACCACCCGCAGGATGTGCTCGAAGTCCAGCGCATTGAACTGGATCACCGCATCCAGGCGGTTGCGGAACTCCGGTGTGAAGGTGCGGCGGATCACTTCCATCGAATCGGTGGTGTGGCTCTGCTTGACGAAGCCGATGCCGCGGCGGGCAGCCTGCTGCGCGCCGGCATTGGTGGTCATCACCACGATCACGTTCTTGAAGTTCGCCTCGCGGCCATTGGTGTCGGTCAGCACGCCGCGGTCCATCACCTGCAGCAGGATGTTGTACACATCCGGATGCGCCTTCTCGATCTCGTCCAGCAGCAGCACCGCATGCGGATGCTTGGTCACCGCCTCGGTCAGCAGGCCGCCCTGGTCGAAGCCGACATAGCCCGGAGGTGCGCCGACCAGGCGCGAGACGGAATGCGCTTCCATGTACTCGGACATGTCGAAGCGGATCATCTCGATGCCCAGCTGCATCGCCAGCTGGCGGGTGACCTCGGTCTTGCCCACGCCGGTCGGGCCGGCGAGCAGGAAGGAGCCGATCGGCTTGGACGGGTCGGCCAGGCCGGAACGCGCCATCTTGATCGACGAGGCCAAGGCCTCGATCGCCGCATCCTGGCCGAACACCACCATCTTGAGGTTGCGCTCGAGGTTGCGCAGCACATCGCGATCCGAGGCGGAAACCTGCTTGGCCGGGATGCGCGCCATCTTGGCCACGATGTATTCGACTTCCGGCACGTCGATCTTGCCGGTGCGCTGGTCGACCGGCAGCAGGCGCTGGCGGGCGCCGGCTTCGTCGATCACGTCGATCGCCTTGTCCGGCAGCAGGCGGTCGGGAATGTGCTTCACCGACAGGTCCACCGCCGCCTTCAGCGACTCGTTGGTGTAAACCACGTTGTGGTGTTCTTCGAAGCGCGAGCGCAGGCCCTTGAGGATCTCGATGCTGTCGGCCACGGTGGGCTCGACCACGTCGATCTTCTGGAAGCGGCGGGCCAGCGCGCGGTCCTTCTCGAAGATGCCGCGGAATTCCTGGAAGGTGGTCGAACCGATGCAACGCAGCTCGCCGGAGGCCAGCATCGGCTTGATCAGGTTCGACGCGTCCATGGTGCCGCCCGAGGCGGAACCGGCGCCGATGATGGTGTGGATCTCGTCGATGAACAGGATCGAGCCCGGCTGCTTCTTGAGCTGGGTGATCACCGCCTTCAGGCGCTTCTCGAAATCGCCGCGGTACTTGGTGCCGGCCACCAGGGCGCCCAGGTCCAGCGACCAGATGGTGGCGTTCTCCAGCACTTCCGGCACGTCGCCGTCGACGATGCGCTTGGCCAGGCCTTCGGCCAGGGCGGTCTTGCCGACGCCGGCCTCGCCCACGTACAGCGGGTTGTTCTTGCGGCGGCGGCACAGCACCTGGATGGTGCGCTCGATCTCGTCCTGGCGGCCGATCAGCGGATCGATCTTGCCTTCCAGCGCCAGCTCGTTGAGGTTGGCGGCGTACTCGCTCAAGGGATTGCCCTTGGAATCGCCGCCCTCCTCGCTCTCGCGGTCGGTGCCCGGCATGCCGCTGGACGGCTCGTCGCCGATCTTGGCGATGCCGTGCGAGATGTAATTGACCACGTCGAGGCGGGTGATCTCCTGCTGGTGCAGGAAGTACACCGCGTGCGAATCCTTCTCGCCGAAGATCGCCACCAGCACGTTGGCGCCGGTGACTTCCTTACGGCCGGAAGACTGCACGTGGTACACGGCCCGCTGCAGCACGCGCTGGAAGCCCAGGGTCGGCTGGGTGTCGCGCTCGTCGCCGTGCGGCAGTACCGGCACGGTCTCGGCGATGATTTTTTCCAGCTCGTGGGTGAGCCGCGGCAGGTCGACCCCGCAGGCGCGCAACGCGCCCAGGGCCGACTGGTTTTCGGTGAGCGCGAGCAGCAGGTGCTCCACCGTCATGAATTCGTGGCGCTGCTCGCGGGCCTGCTTGTAGCACTGGCCGATGGTGACTTCGAGATCCTTGCTGAACATCCGGACCTTCTCCGCTTGGATGGCAGGGCGGCTAGCGCCGCGATGACCACGAAATGGGGGCGCTCACAGCTTTTCCATAGTGCATAGCAAAGGATGCTGATGGGCACGTGAATATTCGTTCACCTGGGTCACCTTGGTTTCGGCCACCTCCCTCGTGAAGACCCCGCACACACCCTTGCCCCGAGTATGCACGTGAAGCATCACCTGCACCGCGCGCTCCTGGTCCAGGCCGAAGAAGCTGCGCAGCACCTCCACCACGAAATCCATGGGGGTGAAATCGTCGTTGAGCAGGACCACCTGGAACAGCGGCGGGCGCGCCACCTCCGGACGGGAGGTTTCCAACGCCAGGCCATGCCCTGTGCCTTGCTCGTGTTCGGGTTCGTGCGCCATGAGTTCCGCTGTCTCGATCTTGTGGCCAGTATACCGCCCGGCCCACGCGATGGTTTCCGCGGTCCGGGATAGCACTTTCAGGTGATGGCACAATGTCGTCTTTTCCAGTGCCGGCTTTACGCGCTATATCCCTGCCCATGAACGATCCCGCTGCCAGCCCTTCTCCCGTGTGGTGTCCCCGCGTCACCGTCGCCTGCGTGGTGGCCGACGGCGGCCGCTATCTGATGGTGGAAGAAGAGGTCAACGGCCGCCTCGTCTATAACCAGCCGGCTGGCCATCTGGACGATGGCGAAAGCCTGGCCAGCGCCGCCGTGCGTGAAACGCTGGAGGAAACCGGCTGGACGGTCGAGCTCGACGCGCTGGTCGGCGTGCACCAGTGGCGCAGCAGCGAGCATGGCCACAGCGTGCTGCGCTTCAGCTTCGCCGCCAGCCCGGTCGGGCACGATCCGGCCCGCCCGCTGGACCAGGGCATCCGCCGCGCCCTGTGGCTGACCCGCGCCGAAGTGGCTGGCCTGGGCGAGCGCCTGCGCAGCCCGCTGGTCCTGCGCAGCATCGACGCCTGGCTGGCCGGCCAGCGCGTGCCGCTGTCGGCGCTGAGCAGCCTGCTGCCCGAGGACCGCTATCCGTGAAAGTGATGCTGGGCATCTCCGGCGGCGTGGATTCCTCGGTCGCCGCCCTGCTGCTGCAACGGGCCGGCCACGAGGTGGAAGGCCTGTTCATGCAGAACTGGGAAGAAGACGAGCGCAGCGGCCCCTGCACAACCGATGCCGACCGCAAGGACGCCGTGGCCGTCTGCGGCCGCCTGGGCCTGCCCTTTCACGCACGAAATTTCGCCGCCGAATACTGGGACGGCGTGTTCGAGCATTTCCTCGCCGAATACCGCGCCGGTCGCACGCCGAACCCGGACGTGCTGTGCAACCGCGAGATCAAGTTCAAGACCTTCCTCGACGAAGCGCACGCCCTCGGTGCACAGAAAATCGCCACCGGCCACTACGCCCGCGTCGATCAGCGCGACGGGCAGTACCGCCTGCTGCGCGCCGTCGATGCGAGCAAGGACCAGACCTATTTCCTGCACGCGCTAGGCCAGCGGCAACTGGCCGCCACGCTGTTCCCGGTCGGCGAGATCGAAAAATCCGCGGTGCGCCGGATGGCGCTGGACGCCGCCCTGCCCACGCATGCCAAGAAGGATTCCACCGGCATCTGCTTTATCGGCGAGCGCGATTTCCGCGAGTTCCTCAGCCAATACATCCCCGCCCGGCCCGGCGACATGCGCACACCCGACGGCGAGCGCATCGGCGAGCACCAGGGCGCGATGTATTACACGCTGGGCCAGCGCAACGGCCTGGGTATCGGCGGCCGCCAGGGCGCCAGCGGCGACGCCTGGTACGTGGTCGGCAAGGACGTGCGCGCCAACCTGCTGTACGTGGCCCAGGGCGGCGAGAACCACTGGCTGCACTCGCGCCGCCTGTATGCCGAAACGCCGACCTGGGTGGCCGGCGCCGCCCCTGCCGGCGAATTCCGCTGCACCGCCAAGACGCGCTACCGCCAGCACGACCAGGCCTGCACCGTGCGCGTCGACGCCGATGGCGTCGAGGTGCTGTTCGACGAAGCCCAGCGCGCCGTCACACCCGGCCAGTCCGTAGTTTTCTACGATGGCGAAGCCTGCCTCGGCGGCGCGGTGATCGCCCGCACCGACGCTCCCTATGGCGGCTGGAACGCCGCCCCTGTCCCCGAAGAGTCCGCACAACGTGTTTGAAACCTATGCCATGACCGAGGAGCGCGTGCTCGCTCTCGCCGGCCTGTTCCAGGCCGCCGCGCTCACCCAGCAGCTGGCCAACGACGGACGCTGCGACGAGAGCGCGTTCGAAAGCAGCGTAAGCAGCGTGTTCCGCATCGACGCCCCCTCGGTGGTCGGCGTCTACGGCAACGTCGGCGGCGTGCGCCTGGGCCTGCGCCAGCTGATCGCGCAGCTGGACGACACCGGCCGCGATACCGGCGTCACCCGCATGGCCGTCACCGTGATGCGGCTGGAGCGCAGCCTGTCGCGCCACCGCCAGCTGCTGGACGATCTGCAGAAGGGCATCGTCGCCGCGCAGCGCCAGGTCGAGCATTTCGGCCAGGACTCCCCGCAGGTGGTCAAGCGCCTGGCCGATCTGTATGCGTCGACCCTGTCCACGCTGAAGCCGCGGGTGATGGTCACCGGCAATCCGCAGCAGCTGCAGCAGCCCAAAGTGGTCGAGAAAGTGCGCGCCAGCCTGCTGGCGGCGGTGCGTTCGGCGGTGCTGTGGCGGCAGACCGGCGGGCGCCAGTGGCAGCTGCTGCTGTACCGGCGCCAGTGCAGCATGCTGGCACGCGGCCTGCTCACCGGGGTGACGCTGGACAATGGCTGATCGCCGCTCAGGCGGCGTCGATCACCTTCAACCCCGGCCGCTGCTTCGCCAGCTTGCGCAGCAGCCCGGCAAAAGCCTGCAAATCCGCCTCCCACGGCGAAGCCTCGCGCCAATACAGCGCGATCTCCCGCCCCGGCACCTGCCCCTTGAACTTGGCCAGGGCCACTTCCGGCATCGAGGCCAGCCGCTCGTGCGCCAGCGCCGGCACCAGGGCGTAGCCGCCGCGCAGGCCGACCAGGGCGGCCAGGCTTTCCAGGCTCACGTCCTGCACATGGCCGCCGCCGAGCACGTCGTCGGCATGGCTTTCCGCCATCAGGGTGGCATCGGCGGCGTCGAGCTGTTCCAAGGTCAGCGTGCGGCGGCCGGCCAGCGGATGGTCGGCGCGCAGCATCACTTCCCACGGCTCGAAGAACAGCGGGCGCATGGCGATGCCGCTGAGCGGCGGAGCCGGCTGCGCCAGCACCGCGTCCAGCTCGCCTTCCTGCAGGCGGCGCAGCAGGCCGCGCGGCTTGCCTTCGGACAGGCTCAGGCGTGCGCCGGGGAAATGCTGCGGAAACGGCGCGATCAGATGCGGCAGCAGATACGGCCCCAAGCTGGCCAGCACGCCCAGCCGCAGCTCGCCACCGAAGGCGGTGTCGCCCGCGCGCGCGGCCTGCTGCAGATGGTCGGCGGCCAGCAGCACCGCGTCGATCTGCTCCAGCAGGCGCTGCCCGCCGGCGGTCGGCACCACGCGGCGGCCGCCGCGCTCGAACAGCGGCGTGCCCAGCGCCTGTTCCACTTTCTGCACCTGGTGCGACAGGCCCGAGGGGCTGATGTGCATGGCGCGCGCCGCGCTGTTGAAGCTGCCATGCCGGCGCACCGCCTGCACCAGGATCAGGTCGCGCAGGGACACGGCCGATAAGTGAGTGGAAATCATCCTGCTGCCTGCACCCCGTCGCCGTGCCCCGCATCGAGGCGGCGCAAAGCATAAACGACGAAGCCCGGCACGGGGCCGGGCTTCGTTCGAGAGCGTATGGCCGGGCCGTAGGTTGGGGTGAGCCGAAGGCGAACCCCAACGGACCTCGCACCGCTAGCGCCACGTTGGGGTTCGCTGCGCTCACCCCAACCTACGCCGGTGTTTCTTAGACGGTGACGGTATCGGCAACATCCTTAAAATCGGCAATCTGATCGAAGTTCATATAGCGATAGATCTTCTCGCCATTCGCATTGATCACCCCGATATCCGCCATGTACTCCTCCTTGGTCGGAATCCGGCCCAGGCGCGAGCAGATCGCCGCCAGTTCCGCCGAACCGAGGTACACATTGGTGTTCTTGCCCAGGCGGTTGGGGAAGTTGCGCGTGCTGGTGGACATCACCGTGGCGCCCTCGCGCACCTGCGCCTGGTTGCCCATGCACAGCGAGCAGCCCGGCATTTCCATGCGCGCGCCAGCGGTGCCGAGCACGCCGTAGTGGCCTTCCTCGGTCAGCTGCTGCTGGTCCATCTTGGTCGGCGGGGCCACCCACAGGCGGGTCGGGATATCGCGCTTGCCTTCCAGCAGCTTCGACGCCGCACGGAAGTGACCGATATTGGTCATGCAGGAACCGATGAACACCTCGTCGATCTTCGCGCCGGCCACGTCGGACAGCGATTTCACGTCGTCCGGGTCGTTCGGGCAGGCCACGATCGGCTCGTGCACGTCGGCCAGGTCGATCTCGATCACCGCGGCGTATTCGGCGTCCGCGTCCGGCTCCAGTAGCTGCGGGTCGGCCAGCCACTCTTCCATCTTCTTGATGCGGCGGGCCAGCGAGCGGGCGTCCTGGTAGCCCTGCGCGATCATGTACTTCAGCAGGGTGATGTTGCTGTTGAGGTATTCGACGATCGGCGCCTGGTCCAGGCGCACCGTGCAGCCGGCGGCGGAGCGCTCGGCCGAGGCGTCGGACAGCTCGAACGCCTGCTCCACCTTGAGGTTGGGCAGGCCTTCGATCTCCAGGATGCGGCCGGAGAAGATGTTCTGCTTGCCCTGCTTGGCGACCGTGAGCAGGCCCTGCTTGATCGCGTACAGCGGGATCGCATTGACCAGGTCGCGCAGCGTCACGCCCGGCTGCAGCTCGCCCTTGAAGCGCACCAGCACCGATTCGGGCATGTCCAGCGGCATCACGCCGGTGGCGGCGGCAAAGGCCACCAAGCCGGAGCCGGCCGGGAAGGAAATGCCGATCGGGAAGCGCGTGTGGCTGTCGCCGCCGGTGCCGACGGTGTCGGGCAGCAGCATGCGGTTGAGCCAGGAGTGGATCACGCCGTCGCCCGGGCGCAGCGCGATGCCGCCGCGGGTGGAGATGAAGGCCGGCAGCTCGTGGTGGGTCTTCACGTCCACCGGCTTCGGGTAGGCCGCGGTGTGGCAGAACGACTGCATCACCAGGTCGGCCGAGAAGCCCAGGCAGGCCAGGTCCTTCAGCTCGTCGCGGGTCATCGGGCCGGTGGTGTCCTGCGAACCGACCGAGGTCATCTTCGGCTCGCAATAGGTGCCCGGACGCACGCCCTCGCCCTCGGCCAGGCCGCAGGCGCGGCCGACCATCTTCTGCGCCAGGGTGTAGCCCTTGCCGGTATCGACCGGGTTCTGCGGCAGGCGGAACAAGCTGGACGGAGCCAGGCCCAGCGCCTCGCGCGCCTTGGCGGTGAGGCCGCGGCCGATGATCAGCGGAATGCGGCCGCCGGCGCGCACTTCGTCGAACAGCACGTCGGACTTCACCTGGAACTCGGCGATCACCGCGCCGTTCTTCAGCGCCTTGCCCTCATACGGACGCAGCTCGACCACGTCGCCCATGTCCATGCCGGAGACATCGAGCTCGATCGGCAGCGCGCCGGCGTCTTCCATGGTGTTGTAGAAGATCGGCGCGATCTTGCTGCCCAGGCACACGCCGCCGAAGCGCTTGTTCGGGATGAAGGGGATGTCCTCGCCGGTCCACCACAGCACCGAGTTGGTGGCGGACTTGCGGCTGGAGCCGGTGCCGACCACGTCGCCCACGTAGGCGACCAGATGGCCCTGCTTCGCCAGGTCCTGGATCTGCTGGATCGGGCCGCGCTTGCCGTCTTCTTCCGGCTGGAACGGCGCGCCTTCGCGCTTGTTCTTCAGCATCGCCAGCGCGTGCAGCGGGATGTCCGGACGGGTGGTGGCGTCGGGGGCCGGCGACAGGTCGTCGGTGTTGGTCTCGCCCGGCACCTTGAACACGGTGATGGTCAGGCTGGCCGGCACTTCCGGACGGCTGGTGAACCATTCGGCGTCGGCCCAGCTCTGCAGCACGGCCTTGGCATGCGCGTTGCCCTTGTCGGCCTTCTCCTTCACGTCGTGGAAGGAGTCGAACATCAGCAGGGTTTTCTTCAGCGCATCGGCGGCGATGCCGCCCATCTGCGCGTCGTCGAGCAGCTCGATCAGCGGATGGATGTTGTAGCCACCCAGCATGGTGCCGAGCAGCTCGGTGGCCTTCTCGCGGCTGAGCAGCGCGCAGGTTTCCTTGCCGAGCGCCACGGCGGCCAGGTACGAGGCCTTGACCTTGGCCGCATCGTCCACGCCGGCCGGCACGCGGTTGCTGATCAGCTCGACCAGGAAGGCTTCCTCGCCGGCGGGCGGATTCTTCAGCAATTCGATCAGGTCGGCGGTCTGCTGGGCGGTCAGCGGCAGCGCGGGGATCCCGAGGGCGGCGCGCTCGGCGACGTGTTGGCGATAGGCGTTGAGCATGTGGTTCTCGTCCGTTGGCGTGGCGGGAAGCAACGATGCCGGAGCTGGCGAGGAGGCCGCGAAGCCCGTCCCGAAGCCGCTTCCGAAGGTCGTTTCAGCCGCTTATTTTGCCAGCCGCACGGCATGCGCCGCAACGCAAGACGTTGTTTCCGCCTGCGTTCGATATCTTGCAATGACGGCAACGGCAAATCGCCCGCCCGCTAACTTGCGCGTAGCGCGGTTTGCCTCAAACTCCCCGGGATCGGCGAAGTGGACGGCCGATTTGCGCCTCCCGCTCACGCCGGCTGCTCCAGGATCCCCCCGCGACGCCCCTTGCGCCGCAGACCCAAGCAACAGGAGTTCAACCCATGCTGGATTCATTCGCCACCCGCGACACCCTCAAGGTCAACGGCAGCTCGTACCAGTTCGCCAGCCTCGCCAGGCTCGGCCAGCGCTTCGACATCAAGTACCTGCCCTACTCGATGAAGATCCTGCTGGAGAACCTGTTGCGCCACGAGGACGGCGTCAACGTCACCGCCAGGGAAATCGAGGCGGTCGCCCGCTGGAACCCCAAGGCGGAACCGGACACCGAAATCGCCTTCATGCCCGCGCGCGTGGTGCTGCAGGACTTCACCGGCGTGCCCTGCGTGGTCGACCTGGCAGCGATGCGCGACGCGGTGGTCAAGCTCGGCGGCGACGCCAAGCAGATCAACCCGCTGGCGCCGGCCGAACTGGTCATCGACCATTCGGTGCAGGTGGACGTGTACGGTTCGGAATCCGCGCTGGAGCAGAACGTGGCGATCGAATTCCAGCGCAACCAGGAGCGCTACGCGTTCCTGCGCTGGGGCCAGAAGGCCTTCGACAACTTCAAGGTGGTGCCGCCGCGCACCGGCATCGTGCACCAGGTGAACCTGGAATATCTCGGCCGCGTGGTGTTCACCGGCGAGAAGGACGGCCAGCCGTGGGCGTATCCGGACACCGTGTTCGGCACCGACTCGCACACCACCATGATCAACGGCGTCGGCGTGCTGGGCTGGGGCGTCGGCGGCATCGAAGCCGAGGCGGCCATGCTGGGCCAGCCTTCGTCGATGCTGATTCCGCAAGTAGTGGGCTTCAAGCTCAGCGGCAGGCTGCCCGAGGGCGTCACCGCCACCGACCTGGTGCTCACCGTCACCCAGATGCTGCGCAAGCTCGGCGTGGTGGGCAAGTTCGTCGAGTTCTTCGGCCCGGGCCTGAAGCATCTGGCGCTGGCCGACCGCGCCACCATCGGCAATATGGCGCCGGAGTACGGCGCCACCTGCGGCATCTTCCCGATCGACCAGGAAGCGCTGAACTACCTGCACCTGTCCGGCCGCAGCGAAGAGCACATCGGACTGGTCAAGGCCTACGCGCAGGCACAGGGCCTGTGGCACGACGAAAACACGCCGCACGCGCAGTTCACCACCACGCTGGAACTGGACCTGGGCGACGTGCGTCCCTCGCTGGCCGGCCCCAAGCGCCCGCAGGACCGCGTGCTGCTGGAGGATGTGGAGCGCAGCTTCCGCGACGCGCTCGGCCCGCTCACCGCCAACCGCCGTCCGCGCAATGGCGATACCTCGAACTTCATCAATGAAGGCGGCTCCGCCGCGATCGGCAATCCGGCCAATGCGGTGTCCGAGAGCGGCGTACTGGTGGAGAAGGACGGCGAGAATTTCCGCCTGTCCGACGGCGCCGTGGTGATCGCCGCGATCACCTCCTGCACCAATACCTCCAACCCCGCCGTGATGCTCGGCGCCGGCCTGCTGGCGAAGAAAGCCGCGGCCAAGGGCTTGAAGGCGCAGCCGTGGGTGAAGACCTCGCTCGGGCCGGGCTCCAAGGTGGTCACCGATTACCTCGAGCAGACCGGCCTGTTGAAGGAACTGGAGAAGGTCGGCTTCTACGTGGTCGGCTACGGCTGCACCACCTGCATCGGCAACTCCGGTCCGCTGCCGGCGGAAATCAGCAAGGGCATCGCCGAGGGCGATCTGGCGGTGGCTTCGGTGCTGTCGGGCAACCGCAACTTCGAAGGCCGAGTGCATCCCGAAGTGAAGATGAACTACCTCGCCTCGCCGCCGCTGGTGGTGGCCTATGCACTGGCCGGTTCGCTCGACGTGGACCTGAGCAAGGACCCGCTCGGCACCGGCAGCGACGGCAAGCCGGTGTACTTGAAGGACATCTGGCCGAGCAACCAGGAGATCTCCGACACCATCGCCGGCGCGATCAATCCGGCCATGTTCGCCAAGAACTACGCCGACGTGTTCAAGGGCGACGAGCGCTGGAATCACATCGCCTCGCCGGACGGCTCGGTCTACCAGTGGGGCGATTCCACCTACATCAAGAACCCGCCCTACTTCGACGGCATGACGCGCGAACCCGGCACGGTGGAAGACATCCACGGCGCCCGCGTGCTGGGCCTGTTCGGCGACTCCATCACCACCGACCACATCTCGCCGGCCGGTTCGATCAAGAAGGACAGCCCGGCGGGCCGCTTCCTGATCGGCAAGGGTGTGGAGCCGAAGGACTTCAACTCCTACGGCTCGCGCCGCGGCAACGACGACGTGATGGTGCGCGGCACCTTCGCCAATATCCGCATCAAGAACCTGATGCTGGACGGCGTCGAAGGCGGCTACACCCTGCACGTGCCCAGCGGCGAGCAGCTGGCGATCTACGACGCGGCGATGAAGTACAAGGCCGAGCACACGCCGCTGGTGGTGCTGGCCGGCAAGGAATACGGCACCGGTTCCTCGCGCGACTGGGCAGCCAAGGGCACCTTGCTGCTGGGGGTAAAGGCGGTGATCGCCGAGAGCTTCGAGCGTATCCACCGCTCCAACCTGGTCGGCATGGGCGTGCTGCCCTGCCAGTTCGAAGACGGCCAGAGCGCGCAGTCGCTGGGGCTGACCGGCAAGGAAACCTTCGACATCACCGGCCTCGCCGGCGGCGAGTCGAAGCAGGCCAAGGTCACCGCCACCGCGGCCGACGGCAGCAAGAAGGAGTTCACGGTGAAGGTGCTGCTGCTGACGCCGAAGGAGCGGGAGTTCTTCCGCCACGGCGGGATTCTGCAGTACGTGCTGCGGCAGTTGGCCAGTAAGAAAGCGGCCTGAGCGTTCTCAGTCCTCACGTTCGAATCCTTCTCCCTCCGGGAGAAGGTGGCGGCAGCCGGATGAGGGTACGGGCGAAGCGCAACGCCTCGCTCCGCCCGTACCCTCACCCCAACCCCTCTCCCGACGGGAGAGGGGCTCAACGTTGCAGCACTACAGCTGCTGCTCCCAGCTCGCAGTAAAACAACGCCATTCGCGCCCTTCCCTGCGCCAGCCCGTCTCCACCTTGAACATGCCCAGCTCCGCCGGGAACAGCTTGCCGCCGCTGCCCAGGGTGACGGTGAAGCGGGCGACGTAGCGGTCGCCGCGCGGTTCCACCTCGACCGGGCCGAGCACGGCGTGCACGGTCTCGCCGCGGAACTTCGCCAGGCGCAGCAGATTGGCCAGGTCCTTGCTGCTCATCGCGCCGCCATTACCGTCGAAGTCGTCGGTCAACACGCCGGTCAACGCGCCGGCATCCACTTCGGTCGCGGCCGTGCGCGCGGCCTCGATCGACTGGCGGATGCGCACCTCGTCGGGCGCGCGCCGGCAGCCGGCCAGCGCCGTCGCCAGCAGCGCGAAAAACAGCAGGAAAACAAGCTTCCACATCGACCGGCCACCCCTCGAAAAACCCGCTGCAACGCGGCTTGCCGCTGTACGCGGGCGTATGCTCCAATGCCTGGTGACCATGATGCCTTACGCGCGCGCCGCGGTGGCATTCGATACCAGGAGCAGGGATAAACATGAGCAACGAGCGTCCGTGGCTGGCTAACTATCCGGAAGGCGTACCCGCGCAGATCGACCTCAACGCCTACGCCTCCGTCGCCGCGGTGCTGGAGGAAGCCTTCTCGAAGTTCCGCGACCGCCCTGCCTTCCACAACTTCGGCAAGGAGCTGAGCTACGGACAGATCGATGAACTGAGCCGCCAGTTCGCCGGCTATCTCACCGGCGTGCTGAAACTGGGCAAGGGCGATCGCATCGCGATCATGATGCCCAACGTGCTGCAGTACCCCATCGCGCTGTTCGGCGCGCTGCGCGCCGGCCTGGTGGTGGTCAACACCAATCCGCTGTACACCGCGCGGGAACTGAAGCATCAGCTCGAAGACGCCGGCGCGAAGGCGATCGTGGTGATGGACAACTTCGGCGCCACCGTGCAGCAGGTGGTGGCGGAAACCCACGTCAAGCACATCATCACCACCGGCCTCGGCGACCTGCTCGGCCTGAAGGGCAAGGTGATGAACCTGGTGGTGAAGTACGTCAAGAAGATGGTGCCCGACTATCACCTGCCGCAGGCCGTGCGCTTCCGCGACGCGCTCGAGCAGGGCGCCGCGCATCCGGTGCCGAAGGTGGAACTGGGCCACGACGACCTGGCCTTCCTGCAATACACCGGCGGCACCACCGGTGTGGCCAAGGGCGCCATGCTCTCGCACGGCAACATGGTGGCGAACATGTTGCAGGCCGGCGCCTGGATCGGCACCAATGCCAAGGCGGGCGAAGAGGTGATCATCACCGCGCTGCCGCTGTATCACATCTTTTCGCTGACCGCGAACGGCCTGGTGTTCACGCGCCTGGGCGGGCTGAACTGGCTGATCACCAATCCGCGCGACATGCCCGGCTTCGTCAAGGAACTGAAGAAGTCGCGCTTCACCGCGCTGACCGGCGTCAACACGCTGTTCAACGGCCTGCTCAACACGCCGGGCTTCGATCAGGTGGACTTCTCGCATCTGCACCTGAGCCTCGGCGGCGGCATGGCCGTGCAGCGCGCCGTGGCCGAGCGCTGGAAGAAAGTGACCGGCGTGACCCTGGCCGAAGCCTACGGCCTGACCGAGACCTCGCCCGCCGCCTGCATCAACCCGCTGGACCTGAAGGACTACAACGCCTCGATCGGCCTGCCGATCCCGTCCACCGACGTGGCGATCTGGTCCGAGGAAGGCCAGCCGCTGTCGTTCGGCGAAGTCGGCGAGCTGATGGTGAAGGGTCCGCAGGTGATGCAGGGCTACTGGCAGCGCCCCGACGAGACCGCCAAGGTGCTCGGCGCGGACGGCTGGCTGCATACCGGCGACATCGCGCGCATGGACGAGAACGGCTACGTCTATATCGTCGACCGCAAGAAGGACATGATCCTGGTGTCCGGCTTCAACGTGTATCCGAACGAGGTCGAGGACATCGTGATGACCCACCCGGGCGTGGCCGAAGTCGCCGCCGTGGGTGTGCCGGACGAGCATTCCGGCGAGGTGGTGAAGCTGTTCGTGGTGCGCAAGGACCCGAACCTCACGGCGGAAGCGCTCAAGGAGTTCTGCCGCGCCAACCTCACCGGCTACAAGCGGCCCAAGCTGATCGAGTTCCGCGATTCGCTGCCCAAGAGCAACGTGGGCAAGATCCTCCGCCGCGAACTGCGCGACGAGAAGAAGAGCACCGCCTCCGCGGCCTGAACGCAACGAGAGCCTGCCCGGCCCAGGGATGGTCGGACAGGCTCCGGGTTACGCCACCCGCGGTGCGCACCGCGGGGTCTTGCAAGCGGACGCCGCGACGAATCAATCGTCGTGCCACGTCTCCAGGATGTCGGCGTAGCCGCCCAGCAGGTTCCACAAGGGCACCTGCTTGTCCTCCGGTATGCGCGTGTACGCGAAACCGATATGCCGGTCCGAGATGCGCTTCACCTGGGCCTCCAGGTGGATATGCAGGTCGTGACCGAAAATCATGTCCAGCATCCAGCTCTGTCCCACTTCCCCTTGCCACCCCAGCGGGCGGCGCAGCAGCGCGCCCGTCGCCGAGATGTCCACCAGTTCGGTCGGCTGTGACTGGCTGCCTCGGCTCATCAGCACGGTCGTCTCGATGCGCATCCGCGCGGGGCGCAGTTGCTCCGGACCATCGTTTTGGTGCTTGCCGTCGGCTCTGGTCATGCCTTTCCCTCCCGATCCCCGCTGCTGTGCAGCGTCATCCAACTTATTCGCGGCGGGCACTCGTGCCCGTGAAATGGAGCTGCATCCCCGCCGCGCATGCGGCCCATCCCCGCGCGTATCAAACTGCTCTCACCGAGGCGTAAAGCAAGCGTCGTGCCACGTCGTAATTATCTGCCGTTGGCGCGCCAGGATTGGTGCAGCGGGCCGGATTCGGCCATTTCCAGCCGTTCAAGGCCTGATTTGAAGCGGCACTGCGCGGCGATCAGCTGCTCATCATCCACTGAAGCCAGTGCCCGGGTCAGACGCGCCGGGTCACATGCTGCCCCTGCGCCGATCGTGCGCGGCCTCGCCGACATCCATCATCGAGCGTCCACAAGCGTGCATCCGGCGCATGCTGCCGATGCACGCTTGTGGCCGGTAGGCCGTACGCATACTGGACTTGGCGGCATGCAGCCGTTAACCTTGATCGCACGTGGGTTACAGGGTGCGCCTGCCGATCGAGCCAGACGCCGCCGGAACACCCGCCCGACACTCAGCCGACCTCCTGTTCACGCCGTGGCGCAATGCATCGCGCGATCTGGCTTGGGCTTGGCCGTGGATCGCCTCCCGGTTCGGCATGCAGGAATGGCTCACGGCCAGCTTGACCGATACCGCCGCAGGCGCGGTTTCGTCATGCACCGCCGCGACGGACGCCAGCCGCGCCCGTGGTGATCGAGCCTGAAGGAGTTTCACGGGTGAGCGCCGGATGGCCGCCGCCCGAGAGCGGGGGACAGCCCCAGCGAATGCCGGTGGAATCGAACGCTTCCGAACCAAAGAACGCACTGCAAGCCGTCATGGGCGGCCCAACGACATGCATTGATGAGCACTGAGCCAGTCGAGCCTCAGCCGGTGACAGCACCGCAGGACGCTTTTGCGTCGGTACCGCAACAGCAGGAAATGCCGCTGGCCATCGTGCGCGGCGAACCCGTGCTGCAGATGCCGCAGGACCTGTACATCCCGCCGGACGCGCTGGAAGTCATCCTGGAGGCGTTCGAAGGCCCGCTGGACCTGCTGCTGTACCTGATCCGCCGGCAGAACCTGGACATCCTGGACATCCCGATCGCCGAGATCACCCGGCAGTATCTGGAATACATCGACATGATGCAGGACATGCGGCTGGAGCTGGCCGCCGAATACCTGCTGATGGCCGCGATCCTGGCCGAGATCAAGTCGCGGCTGCTGCTGCCGCGGCCGCCGGTGGAGGAAGGGGTCGAGGAAGATCCGCGCGCCGAGCTGGTGCGCAGGCTGCAGGAATACGAGCGCTTCAAGCGTGCGGCGGAGGACATCGACGCCCTGCCCCGCGTGGAACGCGACACGGTAGTCGTGCACGCCGACAGCGGCGAGCGCACCGTGATCAAGCTGCCGCCGCCGCTGGACCTGAAGGAACTGCTGCTGGCGCTGAAGGACGTGCTGCACCGCGCCGAACTGTTCGGACATCACGCCATCCGGCGCGAGGCGCTCAGCGTGCGCCAGCGCATGGGCGAGCTGCTCGGCAAGCTCGGCGACGGCAGCTTTCATCGCTTCGACACGCTGTTCGACCCGAACGAAGGCCGGCTCGGCGTGGTGGTCACCTTCCTGGCCATGCTGGAACTGGCCAAGGAAATGCTGGTGGAAATCGTGCAGGAGGAGCCACTGGCTCCGATCTATGTGAAGGCAAAGGTCACCCAGGCCGAGGAATCGATCGACGCCGACGCGCCCGTCCAGGCCTCGGCCGCCGATTGACCCCGAACCCATCCAGACACTCTCAACCGAGCATCCTCAACCGATCAGGCCATGCAGATCGAGCAACTGAAGAACATCATCGAAGCGGCCCTGCTCGCCGCCACCCAGCCGCTCACCGTGCAGCAGCTGGGCGACCTCTTCGGCGAGGAAGACGAGGTCGACCGCGAGCAGCTGTCGCGGGCGCTGGAAGCCCTGGCCGAGGATTGCGCCGGCCGCGGCGTCGAGCTGCGCGAGGTCGGTTCCGGCTTTCGCTACCAGGTGCGCCGGGAGGTTCATCCGTGGATTTCGCGCATGTGGACGGAAAAACCCAGCCGCTACTCGCGCGCCCTGCTGGAAACGCTGGCCCTGATCGCCTACCGCCAGCCGATCACCCGCCCGGAGATCGAACAGATCCGCGGCGTGGTGGTGTCCTCCAACATCATCAAGACGATGGAGGAGCGCGAATGGATCCGCGTGGTCGGTTACCGCGACGTGCCGGGCAAGCCGGCGCTGTTCGGCACCACCCGCGCGTTCCTGGACTACTTCAACCTGAAGTCGCTGGACGAGCTGCCGCCTCTGTCGGAAATCCGCGACATGGAAGACCCGCAGCTGCGCTTTATCGAGGACCTGCCGGCGCGCGTCGTGCGCGACCTGCCGATCGATCCCGAGGGCGAGGCGGAAGAACGGGCCCAGGCAGAAGCCGAGGCTGCGGCCGAGGCCGAAGCGGCGACTGAAGACGAAGACGGCGAGAACGGCCGCACCGAAGGCGAACAGGAATTCCACGTCTCGGGCCAGCCGCAAACCGCGGTCAGCGACATCACCGAACCGGCGGCACCCACCGCGCCGATCGAAGAACACCAGGAGGCCGCAGCCATCGAGGCGGCGACTCCCGACACCGGCGAGGACCTCCCCGCCGCACCATCCACCCCCACTGCCGCCGAGGCAGCGAACGAAGCGGATGCCGGCAACGGCGCCGCCACGAAAGACAACGAGGAGTACCGCGCATGAATGCGCCGCAGAAATCCGTTTTGACCCTCAAGCGCGACACGCGCACCACCGACGCGCCCGCCCTGGAAGAACGCCTGCACAAGGTGCTGGCCAATGCGGGCCTGGGCTCGCGCCGCATGCTCGAACAGCGCATCCAGGCCGGCGAAGTCGAAGTCAACGGCAGCCCCGCCGGCATCGGCGCCAGCGTGCATGCCGGCGACCGCGTGGTGCTGGACGGCAAGCAGTTCGTGGTCGCCACCGACAACCGCGACGAGACCGAAGTGCTGGCCTACCACAAGCCCGAAGGCGTGGTGACCACCCGCGAAGACCCCGAAGGCCGTCCCACCGTGTTCGAACAGCTGCCGCGCCTGAAGGGTGCGCGCTGGGTCGCCGTGGGCCGCCTGGACATCAACACCACCGGCCTGCTCCTGCTCACCACCGACGGCGAGCTGGCCAACGCGCTGATGCACCCGCGCAGCGGCCTGGTGCGCGAATACCTGTGCCGCGTGCATGGCGAAGTGCCGGACGAGATGATCGAGAAGCTGAAGGCGGGCGTGGAGCTGGAAGACGGCCCCGCGCGCTTCGACGAGATCGGCGTGATCAGCCGCGGCGGCAGCCATAGCTGGTTCCGCGTGGTGATCCGCGAAGGCCGCAACCGCGAGGTGCGCCGCCTGTGGGATTCCCAGGGCTTCCTGGTCAGCCGCCTCAAGCGCATCCGCTACGGCAGCGTCGAGCTGTCGCGCACGCTGCGCCGCGGCGATTGCGAAGCGCTGGGCGAAGAGGCGGTGAAGGAACTGCGCCAGGTCAGCGGCCTCGGCGCGCCGCAGCCGGTGCTCACCTTGAGCCCCGTGCTGCATCAGCGCCGTGCCACCCGCAACGTCACCGAATACCGCCCCGAGCGCGGCACCGGTAGCGCGTGGAGCGGCGGCTACCAGGACGAAGCGCGCGAACTGCGCGCCTATGACCGCATCCGCGAGGAACCCGCGCGCGGCAAGCAGCAGCGCCGTCGTCCGGGCAAGGAAGTGAACGGCAACGTCGCCCGCCCCGAGCGCGGACCGAACGCGAATGCCGGCCGCCGCAACACGGGTGGCAAGCGCGGCGTCGCGCCGGGCCAGGAACTGCCGTCGGTGCGCACCTGGTTCGCCGGTGAGAGCCGCGGCGGTGGCGGCGCCAGTGGTGGCCAGGGCCAGGGCCAGGGTTACGCTGGCGGCAATCGCCGCAGCGGCGGCGGCGGGGCCGGCAAGCGCGGCCCCGGTGGGCAGGCGCAGGGCAGCGGCAATCCTTACGGCGGCTTCGGCGGTGGTGCTGGCGGCGGTAATCGCAGCCACGGCGGCGGTTACGCCGGCGGCCAGGGTGGTCAGGGTGGCAAGGGTGGGCGTCCGCAGGCGCGCAGCGGCGGTGCTCGTCCGGGCGGCCAGGGTGGCGGTGGCGGGCGTCCGGGCCAGGGCGGCGGCAATCGCTCCGGCCAGGGTGGCGGCAACCGTCACGGCGGTGGCGGCGGCGGTGGCGGGCGTCCGCAGGGTGGCGGCCGCGGCGGTCCGCGCGGCGGCAATCGCTGAGCGACCCGATGCACGCGGTCCGCATCTATCACAACCAGCAATGCTCCAAGTCGCGCGCGACGCTGGCGCTGCTGCAGGAGCGCGGTTGCCAGTGCGAGGTGATCAACTACCTCGACACTCCGCCCAGCGTCGAGGAGCTGACCCAGCTGCTCGACCAGCTCGGCATGAGCGCGCGCGAACTGATCCGCAAGGGTGAGACGGAATACGCCGAGCTGGGCCTGGACGATCCTTCGCTCAGCGAGCACGACCTGCTCGCGGCGATGTCGCGGCATCCGCGGCTGATCGAGCGGCCGATCGTGGTTGCCAATGGCAAGGCAAAGCTCGGGCGTCCGCCCGAGTCGGTGCTCGGCATTCTTTGATGCGCACGGCGTAGGTTGGGGTGAGCCGAAGGCGAACCCCAACATCGCGCAACGTATGCGTTGTGCAACGTTGGGGTTCGCTACGCTCACCCCAACCTACGAAAAAGGCCGCCCTATGGCGGCCTTTTTCATGCGCTGCGAATGCACTTACGGCTGCAGCGAAAACTCGTCCGCATCCATCCACGCCGGAAAGCGCTCGCGATGCGCGAGCAACGGCGCCGGATCCAGCGTCACCGTCGCCACCTGCTCCTGCGCACCCAGTTCGATCAGCGGCTCGCCCACTGCATCGAGTACCGCGCTGTCGCCAGCATACGGCAGATCGTTGCCATCGACGCCGACACGATTGAGCCCGACCACATAGCTGAGGTTCTCGATCGCGCGCGCGCGCAGCAGCGTGCGCCACGGCTGGCGGCGCGGTGCCGGCCAGTTGGCGACGAAGATGGCCAGGTCGTAGTCCATGCCGCCCGCCGCTGTTTCCGCGCGGCGATTGCGCAGCCAGACCGGGAAGCGCAGGTCGTAGCAGACCTGCGGCAGGATGCGCCAACCCTTCAGTTCCACGATCAGCCGCTCGCGGCCGCCGCCATAGCGGGTGTGCTCGCCGGCCATGCGGAACAGATGGCGCTTGTCGTACTGCGCGAAGCTGCCGTCCGGGCGCACCCACAGCAAGCGGTTGTAGACCGTATCGCCTTCGCGGATCGCCAGGCTGCCGCACAAGGTGGCGCCGACTTCCTGCGCCAGCGCACGCAGCCAGGCCACGCCCTCGCCATCCATGGTTTCCGCGCTGGCGCGGGTGTCGTTGCTGAAGCCGGAGAGGAAGGTTTCCGGCAACACGATCAGATCGCTCTTGCCCGCCACGCCGCGCACCAGCGCGCCGTAATACTCGCGATTGGCCGCTGCGTCGTGCCAGCGCGTGGCGCCCTGCACCAGGCTCACGCTCAGAGCTTGCATAGACGCTCCGCCGCGGCTTCCATGGTGGCATCGCTCTTGGCGAAGCACAGGCGGACCAGGCGCGTGTCCGGCGCGGTCTCGTAGAACGGCGCCAGCGGAATCGCCGCCACGCCGCCCTGCTTCACCAGCCACTCGCAGAACGCCACGTCCGGCTCGTCGCGGATGGCCGAGTAATCGACCAGCTGGAAATAGCCGCCCGGCACGTCGAGCAGCTTGAAGCGCGACGGCTGGATCAGCGCGCGGAAACGATCGCGCTTGGCCTGGTAGAACGCCGGCAGTTCCAGGTAATGCTCCGGCGTGCTCGCCATGAACTCGGCGAACGCCACCTGGGCCGGATGGAAGGTGCAGAAGGTGAGGTACTGGTGCACCTTGCGGAACTCCGCCGACAGCGCCGCCGGCGCCACCGCGTAGCCGAGCTTCCAGCCGGTGCAGTGATAGGTCTTGCCGAACGAGGACACCACGATGCTGCGCCCGGCCAGCTCCGCGTGGCGCAGCACGCTCTGGTGCAGCGCGCGGTCGAACACGATGTGCTCGTACACCTCGTCGGACAGCACCACGATTTCGGTGTCGCGCACGATCGCCGCGAGTTCGTCCAGGTCGGCCGCCGACAGCACCGCGCCGGAAGGATTGTGCGGGCTGTTGATCAGGATCATCCGCGTGCGCGGCGTGACGGCGTCGCGCACGCGCTGCCAGTCGATGCCGAAGCTCGGCACGGTAAGCGGGATGTGCACCGCCTTCGCGCCCTGCAGGTCGATCGCCGGCTCGTAGCTGTCGTAGGCCGGATCGAACACGATCACCTCGTCGCCCGCGCGCACCACCGCGGCGATCGCCGCGAACAGTGCCTCGGTAGCACCGGAGGTGACGGTGACTTCGGTGGCGGCGTCGATGCGGCGCCCGTACATGCGCTCGGTCTTCAGCGCGATCTGCTCGCGCAGCGTCGGCAGGCCGATGCCCGGCGCGTACTGGTTGCGCCCTTCGGCCATCGCGCGGGCGATCGCCTCGCGCAACGCTGCCGGCGGTTCGAAATCGGGAAAGCCCTGCCCCAGGTTCACGGCCTGGTGCTCGACGGCGAGCTGGCTCATCACGCTGAAGATGGTGGTGCCCACCTTCGGAAGCTTGGTGTCGATATGCATCGAGGCTCTAGGGGTTTGGAAGGCCAAACGGGATGCTAGCACGCGGAAGGTTTCGGGCCTCCGGGGCCCGACCATTTCAGATATCCGGCATCGGCCGCTTGCGGCATTGCTCGTGCTTCTGCAGCGTCGCCTGCGGCAGGCGCTCGGCCAGGAAGTCGACGAAGGCGCGCACGCCGGGCAGCAGGCCGCGGCGGGTCGGATAGACGAAATGCATGGTGCCCTCGGGCACGCTCCAATCCGGCAGCAGCACTTCCAGGTCGCCATTGGTGATCGCCGGCGCGCAGACGAATTCCGGCAGCAGGGTGACGCCGATCCCGCGCCGTGCGGATTCGAGCAGCACGGAGAAATCGCCGCAGATCAGTCGCGGCTGGATATCCACCACCACGCGTTCGTTGTCCGCGCCCAGCAGCTCCCAGCTATGCGCGCCCTCGTGCTCGTTCATCGCCAGCGCCGGGATCGCCGCCAGATCCGCCGGCAGCTTCGGGCGCCCGGTCTGCTCGAGCAGTTTCGGGCTGGCCACGATCAGCACGCGCGACTGGCCGAAGGTGCGCATCACCAGGGTGGCGTCGGTATCCAGCTTGGAACGCACGCGGATCGCCACATCCACGCCTTCGCCGATCAGGTCCACGCGGCGATTGGTCGCCTGCAGGCGCACCTGCACCTTGGGGTGCTGCGCCAGGAAGTCCGGCAGCACGTGCGCGACGATGGTCTGCGCCAGCGAATTGGGACAGCTCACGCGCACCACGCCGCGCGGCTCGGTGCGCAGCTCGTCCACCGCGTCCTGGGCGGCGCGCGCCTCTTCCAGCACCGCGCGGCAGTGCGAATAGAAGCGCTCGCCCACCTCGGTGACCACGAAGCGCCGGGTGGTCCGCTGCAGCAGGCGTACGCCCAGGCGTTCCTCCAACTGCGCGATGCGCTTGCTCAGGCGCGACTTGGGGATGCCCAGCGCGCGCCCGGCGGCCGAAAAACCGCCGTGCTCCACCACCGAGGCGAAGAAATACAGATCGTTGAGGTCCTGCAGGGCGCCGTCGAGTACGCTCATCGTCGTTTCCAATATGAAACAATTCGTTCTTGATTGCCCATCTTATCGGGCGATTGTTCCAAGAATATCGTTATTCCCGTCGCCGGCATACCGATCGGCCCCCGCACCTGAGGAATAGCGCCATGAAACTCCTGCATATCGATTCCAGCGCCCTGGGCAGCCACTCGGTGTCGCGCGGCCTGACCGCTTCCATCGTAGCCGAGCTGGTCCGCGAACAGCCGGGCGTGGAAGTGACCTACCGCGACCTCGCCGCCCAGCCCCTGCCCCATTGGACCCCGGTGGCCGACGCCGCCGACCCCAGCGCCATGCTTGGCAGCGCCGTGCTGGAAGAATTCCTGGCCGCCGACGTGATCGTGATCGGCGCCCCGATGTACAACTTCTCGGTGCCGAGCGCACTGAAGGCCTGGATCGACCGCGTGGCGGTTGCCGGCAAGACCTTCCACTACACCGCGAACGGCCCCGAAGGCCTGGCCAAGGGCAAGCGCGTGGTGATCGCCTCCAGCCGCGGCGGCTTCTACGGCCAGGGCACCGCCGCCCAGCCGTTCGACTTCCAGGAGCCGTACCTGCGCGCGGTGCTTGGTTTCCTTGGCGTCACCGACGTGGAATTCGTCCGCGCCGAAGGCGTCAACGTCAGCGCCGACCACAAGACCGAGGCGCTGAAGACCGCGCAGGCCAGCATCGGCGTGGTCGCCCGCAAGGCTGCTTAAGCGCTGCCGCTTCCCCCTCGATCGAGCATCCCACGCTCCCCCCAGGCTGACGCCGCGCAATTCATCGCGCGGCGTCGGCTTTTCCGGCCTGGTACACGGCCTTGCCGTCGACCCAGGTGCTGAGCGGCTTGAGGTCGGCGATCTGCCGCGGCGGAATGGTCAGCGGATCGGCATTGAGCACCACGAAGTCGGCGCGCATGCCTTCCCGCAGCATGCCCACCTCGCGCTCCATGAAAGCCGCATAGGCCGCCGTGCGGGTAAAGCCCGCCAGTGCCTGGATGCGGCTGACCTTCTGCTCGGGCAGCCAGCCGCCCGGCGGCTGGCCCTTCAGATCCTGGCGGGTCACCGCCGCATAGATGCCCAGCATCGGATTGGGGCTTTCCACCGGAAAATCCGAACCGAAGGCCAGCGGCACCTGCTCGTGCAGGAAGCGCTGCCAGGCATAGGCACCCTTCAGCCGCTCGACGCCAAGGCGCTGCACCGCCCACGGCATGTCGGAGGTGGCATGGGTCGGCTGCATCGAGGCAATCAGGTGCAGCTGGGCGAAGCGCGGGATGTCGTCCAGCGCCAGGATCTGCGCGTGCTCCACGCGCCAGCGATGGTCGCCTTGCGCGTCCTTGCCAAGCACGGCCTGATAGGTATCCAGCACCATGCGATTGCCGCGGTCGCCGATGGCATGCGTGGCCACCTGGACGCCGCACTTGTGCGCCTTGTCCACGGCGACGCGGTAATCCTCCGGCGAGGTGACGAAGATGCCGCGATTGCCGTGGTCGTCGCTGTAGTCCTGCAGCAGGGCCGCGCCGCGGCTGCCCAGCGCGCCGTCCATGTACAGCTTCACCGTATGCATGCGCAGGCGGCCGCTGTCGTCGATCCATTGCCCGCCCTGCATGCACAGCCATTCCAGCGCGGCGTGGTTGCCGTCGGCCATTTCGTACAGGCGCAGCGGGATATCCCCTTCCTTCGCCATCCCCTGCAGCACGCGGAAATCGTTGAGGCTGACGCCGGCGTCGTGCACGCCGGTCAGGCCCTGCGCCACCAGTTCCTTGAAAGCGACGCGATAGGCGTCGCGCGTCTGTGCCGGGGTCAGCGCCGGCACCGCGCTACCCACCAGCGGCTGCGCGCCGTCGACCAGCACGCCGGTGGCGCGCGTGCCGACCCGCACGATGCGGCCGCCATCCGGCTGCCAATCGCCGTCGAGCGACTTGCTCGCCTTCTTCATCGCCGCGGTATTGGCCCAGGACGCGTGGCCGTCGATGCGTTCGAGCCAGACCGGGCGATCCGGAAATGCCTCATCCAGATCGGCCGCGCTGGGAAACTGCTTATCCGGCCACAGGTTCTGGTCCCAGCCGCGGCCCAGCAGCCAGGCGTCCTTCGGCAGCTTCGCGGCGAAATCCTTAAGGCGTTGTACGACTTCGGCCTTGGTATGCGCACCGACCAGGTCAGCCTGGCCGCGAACCATGCCTAGGCCGAGCACGTGCCCATGGGCATCGATCAGGCCGGGGATCACCGTCGCGCCGTGGGCGTCCACCGCCTCCGCACCGGCGAACTTCTCCTGCAGCTCGGCGGTAGTGCCTACGGCAAGCAGGCGGCCTTCGCCGTCCCAGGCCAGGGCGGTGGCCTCCGGCTTGGCGGGATCGAGCGTATGCACGCGGGCGTTGACCAGCAGCGTGGCGGCTTGCAGCGGTGCGATGGCGAGCGCCAGCAGCACGGCGGCGGCAAGGCGGCGGGACAGAAGCATGGGCGGCGTCCTGGGGAGGGAATCGCGCCACTTTGCCCGTGCCCGGGCGGGAATGACAAGAAGCGGATGGCGCCGCGCCGGAAGATCAGCAGCTGGCGGCGGCGAACGCCTCGATCGCCCGTTCCTCGTACTGCGCCAGCCGGATGGCCGAACCCAGCCCCGGCATTTCCACGCAGACCGAACGGCCCGAGCGTGCGTGTTCGTCGCGGGCGACTTCCCGCGCCAGCGTGATCGCCGGCCCCAGGCGCAGGTCGCTGAACAGGCAAAAGCCCGAGCGGCAGATATTCCACTGGCCTTCGGTCGATGGCTTGAGCGCGTAGATGATCATCGTGCTTGCCCCTCTTGGATGAAGTACGCCAGCCGTCGGTCGCGCTTCCGTGCAACGCCCGATACGCCAGCGTGACAAGCATGCATCGGCTTGAGGAACCGTCCTATCGGCGCGCAGCACGTCGTTGTGTAGGCGATGGACTACGCATTTGTGGTCCAAGTCTCATTTTCGCCCTGGACGGCGCGTTGACGGCCCCGAATTTTGCTGTCGTGGCATGAGTTCTGCCCTGCCCGCCATCCCTTCTGCATGCCACCGCCGCCAGCCAGGTTCGCGCCGCGAACACCGCGTGCACAAACAAAAAGGCGCCCCGGAGTACGGGGCGCCAAAGCCTAGGGCTCAGGGGCATGAGCCATCCAGAGGAACGCCCCGGTCATCGGCTGGCATGAGCCTAGAACTCACCGCCTGACTCGCGGAGCAGTTTCAGATTGCGCCTTTTCGCAAAAGGCACGTAGCGGCGAATGGCGCAAATGTTTGTAGGGGAATTCCGATGAGTGTCGTCGGCAACGCCAGCAGGGGACGCCGGGAATCGAGTGTCAGCACAAGCTCCAGAGTCCGGGATAGCTGGCGATAAATCCGTTGTCCGCCAGTTCCAGCATGCCCTGATAGCCGACGGTCGGCGCCTCGTACCAGAAACTCGACACGCCGCGCCGCTCGTAGCGCTGCGGCAGGATCTCGAGCTGGTCCATACCCAGGTCGAACCACGCCACCGGAAGCTCCACCGCCCCGCTGCATTCGAATACCACCCGCCTCATCTGCAACAGGTTGGTCGAGGGCGTGAAGCCGAAATCCAGGTCGAGCGCGCCGTCCATTCCTTGCTGCCTGCGGCCATCGAGATACCAGCCGTCGGGCCGGTGCTCCATCAGGTGATGGAAGGCCTGCCCGTCCCGATCGCCGCGCAGCTCACCGCGCCGGGTCGACCCATCGCGATCGACCGCGACCTCGTAGGCCACACCTGCAGCCTCGCTCCCCAACCCGAACACCGCCATGCCGCGCAGCAACCAGCCCTCGCCATCGGCACTGATGGAGGCCGCGTCATGGCCCGGCACATCCAGGCGCCGCCACCACGCGGACGCGTTCATGCGCTTGCCCCGGCCGTCGCGGGCAGCGAGCGCTCTTTTGCGCAGATCGCCATGGCCGATCTCCTGGGTCCAGTCCACCACATGGTTGGCGACGAGCGGGCCCGGCGCAATCCTGTCTCGCGGCAAGCACGGCTCGAAGCCCGATCTGCTTGGCTGGACCTGGGGCTCAGGCAATAAAAAACCCGCCATAAGGCGGGCTGCGCTTCCAGGCATGAAGTGCGGGTGCCGTGCTCCGGCCGCACTCCTGTGCCCCGAAAAAAGAAAGCCCCATCCTTGGGGCTTGCAGCCGTCCGTAGCCGCTTCGTCCTTAGGTCCGGGGCATCGGCAAAGGAGCCTGACTTGCCGGACACAGATAGTTTCCGGATTTATCGGATGTCGGTGTAGAGGTAAAAGGCGCGTCGTTGTGTAGGGGAATTCCTACAAGCACCTAGGACAAGCCAGAGACGGTAGTGGCACACCCGCCTTAGACGAGGGTACGGAAGTCCTTCTTGTGATCTCGAAGCACGGCCGCCGACGCGAAGAGCTTCACTACCCCCTGGCCGGCAGGCGTCTCGTCACCACGAAGCTGTTGCGCCAAACTGCGTCCTCGACAGAGGACGGCGGACCGCTTGATGTCCGCACCGGCTGAAGCGAGCGAGCTCTGGAAGGCCGTAAGCAATTTGGCCTGCTCGTTACGCTTGTACCCGATGAAGAACGCGCCATGGAGCGTGCTTGGCGCAGTGCGCTCAGCGACGTCGTCTCGCCCGCACAGCCCATTGGCCACCCCAACAATGGTCGGAACGGACCGAAAATTGCGCTTGAGCGAATAAGGCAAGACACCGACGCGCTGGTGATACTCCGTTAGAAAGCTGCCGTCCGCGCCCGCGAACTCATAGATGCCCTGATTGGGGTCGCCAATGAGCGTCACGCATGTACCAGCGCCAATGAGGAGTTCCAGAATGGCCTGATGAACAGAACCGATGTCTTGCGCCTCATCGATCAAAATGTACGGGTACCGACGCGCGAGCACGGCGAGCAGCTCGGGGCGCTCTTTCAATGTCCGGTATGCCCAGTAGCGTCCTAAGTCGTGGGTGTATGCCCCCGTACGCCCAAGGCATCCAATAAGGGCGCGCGCAGTGGCGCTTTCCAACACTTCAAAGTCATTGTTGTGTTGGTAATAGAAACACTCTTGGCCTTCAAAGAACGCGATGCACAGCTCCGTGATCGACATTGGAAAAGTCGGCGTTTTGAACTTGAAGCCTTCGAGGAACGACTCATCGCCCGTCACCAGGTAGGCGGCGCGCGCGGCCTTCATGGTCCGATGAGCGTGAGGACGTAGGATGTGGGTGGTGATAAATCCGTCTAGCGTATCGATATCGACACGTTCACGCCCCGCACCCAGGGGAAGGTCAGCCGCGAGTACGTCGTAAGCCCTCCGGAACGTGTCGACGGCGACATTGGAGAATGACAGTAGCGCGACACGCCCTCGCGCGTCGCCCAAGTTTCGTCGCATCTGAACCAAGCGCTGCACCGCCGTCTTGGTTTTGCCACTTCCCGCGCAGGCGATGACGCACAGCGCCGCCATGGGCGCATCGACGACTGCTTGCTGCTCAGCCGTCAACGTGGTCACGCTTTCTTACCCGTTGACTGACATACATGCTGAATCGCGCACTCGATGTAGTGCGGCACTTTGAACTCCACCTCGGTATCCGAAATGACCTGCGCAAGGGACTGGGCGAAGCTTCCCTTTTGCACATTGTTCTTCGGTCGTTCAAACATACCTCGGAAAAGCGCGCGAGCCTTGGCTGCATCATCCGTCTGCGCATCTACGGTGGCCGTCAAGCTCTTAGCGATCTTCGGGTGGAGTTCCTTCAGTGCCGTGAGCATCGCCACCCTGTTGACGGCTTCAAGTGCAAGGTCGTACTCGAAGGTCTTGAGCCCGTGAAACACTTTGACGTGCGTGTCTTCGCAGGATTTCATCTTGGACGTATTGGCCGATACCATAATCGTGTCGCCCGGCTCGGGATAAATCGGCTCGGCATCATCCTCATCATCATCGTCCGCATCCCCCTCTGCGTCGCCTGCGACGTCGACCGAGGGCATGTCAGAGCCAGCAACGTCGTCAGCCTTGGACACAGGCTTGGGTGCCACCGGATCCGCATCGGTCAGGACCGCGACCGGAATCTTCAATGCCTTGTCGCCAAACAACGGCAAGAAGGAATCGAAGTTCAATCCCTCCACGCTGATCAAGCTCACACCATGCTGGCGGAGGTCGTATCCGATGCGCTTGGCGAGCGCACTGACCATCATCAGCTCGGCGGCGCCCTCAACAAAGATAACGCGTCGCGCAAAGAACAATTCGGCGCGGGTGACGTCAAGATACCGCTCCAGCTTCTCACGCTTGCCCTTTTTGAAGGCCACGTTGCGAGGGAAGAAGGTTTCGACCGATGTGCCTGTATCGATTAAGCACACCAGGCTGTCTAGGTTGGCAATGCTGGCGAAGTTCGGCGAGTGACTCGTCACGAACAACTGCACCGGCTTTTCTCCTTCCACCGCCTTGATGGATTCCAAATACTGCAGCAACACCGCTTGGAGCTGAGGATGAAGGTGGGCCTCCGGCTCCTCGACGATCAGGCCGCGATAGCATGACTCGGGGTTCTTGGCGAGCTCGCTGAGCACCACGGCCATGTAGATCAGGTTATTGAAGCCGAGGCCGTTCTGCTCGATGTCAAACGCATCGACCTGCAATGACAATCGGGCCTTCAAGCTCCTGAAGTCGCTGGCGCTCAGCCCGATTTCCAAGAGCTGCGCTAATTGCGGACCCAGCATGGTCTCGTGGCGTGTGGTGATCGCATCGTGGGTATGGACGATGGGAAGATGCTTCTTGAGCTCGCCATCCAGCTCCTTGAGCACCTTGTTGATGCCTTCAATGCCTACCTCGTCTGCGAGCAGCTGCAGAAGTCGCGCCAGCTGACTGGTTCGCCCCGGCTTCAATCCTTGCGACGCATCGCGCAGCGGGGGCAAGTAGACCCCTCGCAGGTTCTCTATCATGTCCGCCGTGAGGCCAACATCCTCGTGTTCGCCGCACCAGCGTTTGGCCCGAAGGCGACCAGCCTTATCGGGTTCCGAATAACGAATGGTGACCTGCGCCTCTAGTGCACCCGAATCGCCCGGAACCAGAGCAGCAAGAAAATCTGCCTCATCATCGAGACTGAGGCCGCGGAAGACGTATTCGAAAACAATGTCTCCGGAAGGGATGCCGCCATGAGGCCTATGCACATCGTCTTCAACAAGGCGTGGGTAGGGCTCGTCGTGGCCCGCCAGTAAGGCACGAAGCGCATCGACGATTGCCGTCTTGCCTACATTGTTCCCTCCTACAAGGACATTAAGTCCGGGTTGGAAGGTCAGCTCCGCGTGCGCGAGCTTACGAAAGTTTTTGATGACCAGCTTGGCAAGATGCATTTCTCTCTCCCGACCGACCGTTTTTATCTGGCACGGTTATCACCGTCGGCATACCCTCGGCCCTACTCGTCCGCTCTGAGATGGAAGCACGCGGTGAGGGGTTGATCGTGCCCATGTTCGTGACACCGTTAGCACGACTGAGGGCGGTAGCTGCCGAAGCCAAGCTCGACGAGCATGGTTGCGCATCGACAATGTAGCTTACCGTCACGCCGTAGCCACCATGGAGCTGCCTCGAGCCTTCGCCCAATTGGTCCGACATCTATCTGATGCCCACTTTCGGCCCGCAGCGGACACTTTCGATCTTAGCCATACACTCCGGTTTGGGTCGCATCGCGCATGATGCATGACACAGAGCATTTGCATGCTTTGCTCCGAGCCAGCCCAGTCCATAGGAAGCTCGTTGCGCATTACTCGTGGGTACGCGCTACCAGCCCCCCCCCCACTCTGCGCCTCTCGGGTTGAGTACCACTGGTCTAACCGGCTGGATCGAAGGCCAGCGAGACGCCCAGGTCCTCCACGGCCACCCGTCCGTTGAAAATGGAGTGGCGAAGGAAGCGCCCAGCCTTTACCACGGGCTTCTCCGGAAACTCTTGGAAGCCGTCGTTGCTAAGCACCCAATGGCCGTCATTTGACGCCTGGTCGAGCACCTGCTCGTCAGCCTTCTTGCCGTGCGTCATCACATGCACGCGCACTGTCTTCGGGAACTGACTTTTGATCTCCGCGTCGTTCATGCGGACCAACGAGCGAATATCCGAGTCGAACACCAGGATGACTTCGTGGGCATCGGCCAATCGAGGCACCAGGGCCTTCAGCGGTGCAAGGCCCAGAAACGTTTGTTCTTCGTAACAAAGGTTGTTGCCATCGATGACCAGGCGCTTGATGCCCCGGCTCTCCCGCTTGGCCGTCGCACTCAGACGCTGCTCCAGCTTCTGAATGGCGCGATCGATGCCCCTGAGTTTCAACTCACTGTCGTGAATTACCTTGCGCGGGCTATCGACGCCAAATCGACTCCGGCATTCCTCATGCAGCATTGCCCGATCGCGCGGTGTGCTGGCCAGGCCAAACCGAGCGTCCAATGCTTTCGCATTCGAAAGCGTAATGAGGATCTTCTGGCGCTCTCCCTGCTTGTGCGTCAGTTCGCGCATGGGTTCCGCGTAGTCGCGATCGAACTGGGCGCGCTCCGTGTTGGCTCGCTCGTAAGAGGCCTCCAAGGTAGCGACGCACTGACTCAGTTCGACCTCCTCCTGTTGCGCGGCTGCCAGATCAAAGGCCTTGTATGCAACCAGCTCTTCCTGAAGCCGTTTCGCTTGCGCGTGCGCGTCGTCGACCTTCCTTTTCAGCGCGTCACATTGCCCTTGCGCGATAGCTTCCTGCTCCATGAGGGCGCGATGTTCGGCAAGAATCTGCCTGGCTTGCTCGCGGCGTCGTTCCTCGACCGCCACCCAGGCCATGCCGAGCATCTTGGCGACCCCCTCGACGATCCCGGGGCCACTCGGCTGGACACGAGGAAAGTCGGGCTGACTTTCCATGCGCACTCGTCGACGCTGCAAACGCTCGACCTCGGGCAAGTCGGCCTGCAACATTTGCATCGCCTTGCTGGCTGTCGCCAACAATGTGGTCTGCATTTGCTTCGTGGCGCGCACACCGAACTGTGAGTGCCACGCCAACTTGGCTCGAATGTCCTGCAGTCCCGCCTTCGCCAGATTCAATGCCACTTCAAGTTCGTGGCATTTCGCCGCGAACGGGTTGTACTCCTGATTCATCAACATCCCCTGTTCCTGAACCTTAGTATCTCGAATGGGGATGCCCGATGGAATATCACTGCGCCGGAAACTATTTCTCCAAGCGGAGCGTCACCCAGCGGTACTCGATTTCCTCAATGACGGCGGTCACCGGGGGCTTCGCCAAACGCCCTGGCGTGGTCGGCCTTGAGCACAGACAAGACCTTGAAACCGAGGCCCAGGCCCTTCGCATTGGCAAGGTACACGTAAGGCCTAAATCACTCGCGGCGCACTCACTCCTACTTCTCCGGCGTCATCAACTGCACGCTCAGCCCTCTCAATGAGATCAATCAATTCGGAATACCCTTCAACGAAGACAATCGTTCGACTAACTATTCTTCCCGACAAATCTTGATCAATGTGCCGCTCCGAGTCTTCTCTGTAGTGCTCCCTTCGCTCATGCACGATTTCGCGGACGAGCCCATACGATCGAAGTTTTTCGCCCCATGGCCCAAGCATCGAGATCAATTGACTACTGCTATCAAACCCCTTATTGGAGCGGTCATCAATCCAAGTGGACTCGATCTTGTGCTGAATAGCGGCGCCAACGGTCGCTATATCTCTATACCCATCTCGCTCGCTCTTCTGCCAACCGCGCACAACGTGGGCTTGTACAGACTTTTGTGTAAACGGGATCGCTTTAAAGCTGAGGGATGCGGCCTTCGAACTGGATGGTAAAGCGGTTGAGCGCCGCCTTCCAATCATGGATTGGAAGCGTCCATTTTTTACTGATGTTGCGCAGCCCTAAGTA